>NZ_JBFAPV010000015.1:0-242177 GCF_040676925.1 Nonomuraea sp. NPDC049486 | reverse complement strand
ACTTCGTGTCCGGCCAGATCTCCCGGCTGTACGAGTGGAACGGGCGACTGCGCCCGTACTACCCGACGCTGTTCGCCCGGCGGCGCGTGGCCGGCCGGCCCCGGTTCTGCTGGGGGCGGTGACCACGGTCGCGCGGACAGTGGTCACCGCCGGTGCGGTCAGCGGCAGCTGAGCGCCGGGTAGTCGGCGTCGTACGACGAGGTGACCTGCTCGCCGCCGATCGTCGCGACTCCCTTCACGGTCACCGTGCCGGCGTCGATCTGCCCGGCCCGGCTGTTGAAGGACTGGTACGCCTGCTTGCCCGGGGTCACGTCGGCCACGGTCTTCGAGCCGAACGGGGTGGTCAGCGTCACCGTCACCGGCACGTCGGAGCCGTTGACGGCCGTGACCGCCACGTACGCCGAGGTGCCGATGCAGCGGGACGAGGCGGAGACCGTCAGGTCGACCTGCGGCGTGGACGCCGAGATCGTCAGTGTCAGCGTCTTGGCCTCCTCGACGTTGCCCGCCTTGTCGGCCGAGCGGTAGCGCAGCTCGTGCTGCCCGTCGCCGGTCACGGTGACCGGTCCGGTGTAGGCGGTCCAGTCGCCGTCGTCGAGCTGGTACTCGGTCCTGTCGACCCCGCTGCCGCCGTCCTCGTCGGTGGCCTGCAGCGTGACCGACACCGGGCCGGTGAACGTGCCGCCCGCCGGCTCCTCCGGATCGGTCGTCGCCGTCGTCACCGGCGCGGTCTTGTCCTCGGCCGCCGCCTTGGTGAGGCGGAAGTAGTCGAACGTGACCTTCTTCGACGCCGACTGGTTGGTGCCGATCGTGTACACGCCGACCTTGGCGCCGGTGGCCACCGCGCTGTTCTGCACCGCGGCGGACAGTTCGGTCCAGGTCTCGCCGTCGGCGGAGTAGGACCCGGAGTAGGTGTCGCCCTCCTTCTTGAGCCGCAGCCACCAGATGCCGGTGGTGAGGTTGTTCACCTGTGGCTGCGGGCTCTGCACGGTGCCGCCGACCTCGCTGCGCAGCTCGATGCTCCGCGCCACTGTCGACCCGGCCGCGTTGGTGGTGAGGAAGTCGAGCTTCACGTAGTCGTCGTCGCCGGTGTACACCATGAGGCCGCCCTGCTGGTACTGCTCGTTGAGTGCCGAGGCGTCCACCTTGGTCTCCAGCGTCCAGTCGCCGCTCGGGGCCGGCTGCAGGATGAGGTTCTCCGGGCCGGTGTTGTCGGTCCCGTAGATGTCACCTGTCGTGGTGTCGAGCTCCAGCTTGCCGTCGCTCACGCGCATCGCCGTGGCGTCGGGGCGCACGATCGCGGTCCAGCGGCAGGCGTCGAGCGCGGTGCCGTCGAACTCGTCGTTCGGGTCCGGCCCGGTCGCACTGTCGTCCGGCGTGATGTGGAACCAGTCGAAGGACGCGTCCACCACCGGGTGGTTGGCCCCCGCCAGCGAGATCAGGCCGATCTTCGGGTCGGTGATCCCGGCGAGCGGCTTGGTCTGCGGCATCGCGGTGAACGTGGTGCCGTCGGCGGAGTAGTGGGCGGTGATGTTCGTTCCGTCGCTGATGAACCGCACGTACACCGTGTCGGGGTAGGCGTCCCCGAGAGTGGCCGTATTGCTCTGCGACACCTCGTTGGGGCTGCCGTTCTCCTCCCGGATGAACTGGAAGATGCGGTCGGCGTGGTTCGGACCCGAGGTGGAGCGCGCCTGCAGCACCATCTTGGCGTAGTTGTCGTCGTCGCCGTAGATGATCAGACCCGCCTGCTGGTACGCGTCCCGCGCGTCCAGCGTGAGCTTGGCGGTGGCGGTCCAGGCGCCCGACGGCGCCGGCTGCACCACGATGTTCGGCGTGTTGCCACCCGTGCTGTAGATGTCGGTGGTCGAGGTCGGGATCACCAGTTTGCCGTCGGCGACCCTGAGGTCCTGGTTCTCCCTGATGACCGACCAGCGGTCCCGGTCGAGCTGGTCGCCCAGGAAGTCGTCGGAACGTCCGGTGAAGCACACCGCGGCCGGCGCGTCCACCTTGACCTGGACCTGCGCGGTGGCCGACGCGCCCTTGTCATCGGACACGGTCACCACGGCCGTGTAGGTGCCCGGCGCGGTGTAGGTGTGGCTCGCCTCGGCCGTGGTGGGCTCCGGCGCGCCGTTCACGCCGAAGTTCCACTTGTAGGCGATCGGGTCGCCTTCCGGGTCGGTGGCCGTCGCCTCGAAGTCGACCGTCAGCGGGGCGACGCCCGTCGCCGGTGTCGCCGTCGCGGTCACGACCGGACGCTGGTTGTCCGTGGCGCCCTTGCCGACGAAGTCCACCCAGTTGAAGTTCGCCAGGTAGGCGTCGTTCGCCGCGCTCGCCGGCTTACGCACGACGAAGTACAGCGGTCCGCTCTCCGCCGGCGCGCCGGTCACGTCGAGCGTGACGTCGGTGAACGTCTGCCAGCCGCCGGTGGGCGTCACCTCGGCCGAGCCGACCAGCGTGCCGGTCTCGGGGTCACCCGCCCTGACCTGGACGGTGCCGCCGGCGCCGCCCGAGGAGGCGCGTAACCGGAGCGCGGTGACGTTCGACAGGTTCACCGGGTCGAACGACCACCAGTCGCCGTCCTGGACGAACCCGATGTGCTGATTGCCGCCCTGCGGGTCGCTCGTGGTCTCGGCCTGGACACCCGCGGTGTCGGTGCCCACGCCGTCGGCCACCCGGCCGGTCTGCGTGAAGTGCTCGGCCTGCTTGCGCTTGGGCTGCAGGAGCGTCTCGCCCCGCCCGGTCAGGGGCTTGGCGCCGTTGGCCCCCTCGTCGGTGTAGCTGGCCTCGATCACGTAGAAGAGGTTGTCGTACTCGCCGTGGCCGGCCTGCTGGGTCTGCAGGGTGCCCTCACAGCCCGTGTGCTGGTCGAGCGGGTGGCCGTGGCTCTCGTGACCGAGGATCGCCTGGATCTGCACCTTGTCGCAGTCGATCGTGCCGTCCTCGGGGTCGGTGGCGGTCACCTTGAACTTCACCTGGTCACCGAACTCGAAGAAGGCGCCGTTCGGCGGGAGGTCCACCGTGACGGTGGGCCGGGTGTTGCCCGCGCTGATCGCGACACTGGCGGTGGCGGTCTTGCCGCCGGGGGTCGTGACGGTCAGGACCACGTTGTAGTCGCCGCCCTCCTCGTAGGTGTAGGAGGGGTTGGGGTCAGTGGAGTCGGTGTCGCCGTCGCCGTCGAGGTCCCACGCGAACGTGAGCGGCTCGTCGTCCGGGTCCCGGCTGCCCTCGCTGGAGAACGTGACGGCCAGCGGCAGCGGCCCGTCCGTCTTGTCCGCCGTGGCACGGGCGATCGGCGGGCGGGTGCCCTTGATGTAATCGATCCGGTAGATGCCGGAGTCGGCGTTGTCGCCGCCGAAGCCGGAGCCCCACTCGATCATGTACAGCGCGCCGTCGGGGCCGAACTTCATGTCCATCGGCTTCTTGAACGACAGGGAGCCGAGGATGCGGTTCATCTCCACGAGCTCGGTGCCGCTCTCGTCGAGCTGGAACGACCACACCTGGTCGTTGTTCCACTCGCCGAACACGGCCTTGCCGTCCCAGTACGCCGGCCACTTCACGTCCGACTGCAGGTCCGGGTCGGCGCGGTAGACCGGGCCGCCCATCGGCGCGCCGCCCCTCAGCTCCGGGAAGTTCTGCGGGTCGGCCGCGTAGTGGTACCAGATCGTCGCGGGCACCATCGTGGGCAGGTCGGTGAGGCCGTCGTTGTTCGGGGAGTCGTTGACCGGCGCGGCGCAGTTGAACGGCGCCCCCGACTGCTGGGTGGCGAAGTCGTAGTCGATGTACGAGGTGTTGTTGCCGACGCAGTAGGGCCAGCCGTAGTTGCCCGGCTCGGAGACGATGTTCCACTCGACCGTGTTCTGCGGGCCCCGGGTGGCGCTCGCCGAACCGGCGTCGGGGCCGTACTCGCCGAGCATGATGTGGCCCGTCTTCGGGTCGAGGCCGATGCGGAACGGATTGCGGAAGCCCATGCCGTAGATCTCCGGCTTGGTGTTCTCCGTGCCCGGCGGGAAGAGGTTGCCGGACGGGATGGTGTAGGTGCCGTCGGGCTCGGGGTGGATCCGCAGCAGCTTGCCGCTGAGGCTGTTGGTGTTGCCCGAGGTGCGCTGGGCGTCCCAGCTTGCGCGGCCGGACCGCTCGTCGATCGGCGTGTAGCCGTCGGAGGCGAACGGGTTGGTGTTGTCGCCCGTGCCCAGCCACAGATCGCCGGTCCGGGGGTCCATGACCATGCCGCCGCCGTGGTGGCAGCACTCGGCCCGCTGGACCGGGACGTCGAGGATCCGCGTCTCGCTCTCCAGGTCCAGGGTGTCGCCGGTGACGGTGAACCTGCTCAGCCGGTCGACGTTCGTCCCGGTGGGCGAGTAGAACAGGTACATCCAGTGGTTGGTGTCGAAGTCGGGGTCGAGCGTGAGCCCGAGCAGGCCGCTCTCGTTGGCGGTGAAGACGTCCAGCCGCGCCGCCGTCACCGTGCCGCCGGACGGCTTGATGATCTTGACATCGCCGAGCCGGTCGATGTAGAAGACCCGGCCGTCCTCGGCGACGTCCACCATCATCGGGTTCGAGGTGTTGTCGTCGAGCGTGACCTTCTCGAAGCTGCTGCTCTGCGAGGCCGAGCAGTCGGCCCTGACCGCGCCGGCGGCGGTCTGGATGCCGCCGAGGAGCAGCTTCAGGAAGTTGGGCTCGCTGTAGTTCTCCTTGAGGTGGCCGAGCCCGGTGTACCAGGAACGGCCGCCGTCGTAGTCGTGGCACCAGGTGTTCGGGTGGTCGGCGCCCATCGTGGCGCCGGTGTAGGACTTCTCGTCCATCGACGTCAGCACGTGGACCGTGCCGCGCGGGTTGGCCTGGTAGTCGTACCACTCGTCGGTACGGGTCCAGGTCGCCGGCAGGTCCTTCGTGGACGGGTGCGCCGGATCCTCGACCTTGACCGTGGCCTGCTGGATCGCCGGGTGCGACTTGAAGTACGCCCCGACCAGCTTGCCGTACCAGGCCCAGTCGTAGCCGCTGTCGGCGGCGGCGTGGACGCCGACGAAGCCACCGCCGTTCTGGATGTAGCGCTGGAAGGCGTCCTTCTGGTCCTGCGTGCCCAGCGGGTCACCGGTCGTGGACATGAAGACCACGGCCTGGTACTGGGCCAGGTTCTGGTCCGTGAACAGCGCGCTGTCCTCGGTGGTGTCGACCGCGAAGTTGTTCTCCTCGCCGAGTTTCTGCACGGCCGCGATGCCCTCGGGGATCGAGTCGTGCCGGAAGCCTGTCGTCTTCGAGAAGACGAGCACCTTGAACGCGGGCTCGGCCGCCGTGGCGGCCTCGGCGCTCACGGGCGCCGCGAGGAGGGTGACGAAGGGGGCGACGAGGGCCAAGGCCATCGTCGTCACGGTCCGGCGCCTCGGGCGTCGTCCGCGTGCTGGCAGGACCGCGTTGAGCAGCCTGGCCCACGTTCGATGACGTGGTGACATGGAAAACCCTTCCTGACCGGGGGGACGTCAGGCAAAGGCGCGCGCCGCCGCGCTGTTGCCACTTGGTGGGTAGCGGATGGTGCGGGGTGCTGGAGGGTGCCGTCTCCAGGCATGTGGGGCCGTCAGTGAGGTACCGGCCGGGGCGATGAATCCATGATCGTCGTCGGGTCGTCGATGATGTCGCTGACCACCATGCTGGCGGCGCCGCGAGAGGCGGCGCCGAAGCCGAGAGTGGAGGCGACGAACCGGCACTGGGCGGCGGGAGCGGCCACCACGAGCCGTTGCAGCTGATCCTGCGCATGCGGCAGCAGCCACTGCGCCAGCGAGGCGAAGTAGCCGCCGATGACGATCACGC
This sequence comes from Nonomuraea sp. NPDC049486, assembly GCF_040676925.1. Classification (NCBI taxonomy): domain Bacteria; kingdom Bacillati; phylum Actinomycetota; class Actinomycetes; order Streptosporangiales; family Streptosporangiaceae; genus Nonomuraea; species Nonomuraea sp. NPDC049486. The sequence continues at coordinate 236,375 of NZ_JBFAPV010000015.1, read as the reverse complement.
GCGGGTTGAACAGGTTGGCCAGGATCGAGCCGCCGAGCCCGAGCCACTCGCCGACCTGCGCCACCGCCGTCGTCATTCGCCGGTCGCCGGAGGCCAGGCCCCTGGCGAGGTCGGCCACCCGTTCGCCGGGGTCGGGCATCGGCATGCCGGGCAGCCCGTAGGCCTGCTCGGGCATGGCCGCGCGGACGAGCGCGGCCAGGCCGACCTTGGTCTCCCAGCACCCGATGCGGCCGCAGCCGCACTGGGCGCCGTTCGGGTCCACCTGCAGATGCCCGACCTCGCCGGAGAATCCGTCCGCGCCGCGCAGGAGCTCGCCGCCCAGGATGATGCCGCCGCCGACCCCGACCTCTCCGGTGAGGTACACCAGGTACGGAGTGCCGGCGGCGACGCCGGAGGTGTATTCGGCCAGCGCGGCGAGGTTCGCGTCGTTGTCCACCCGCACGGGCACGCGCAGCGGGCTCAGCAGGGAGCTCAGCTGGTCGGCCAGCGGCAGGTCGTGCCAGTAGAGGTTCGGCGCGAGCGTCACGACGCCGCGTACCACGTCCACGAGCCCGGGGACCGCCACCACGATGCCGGCGGGCGACGCTCCGGCCCGCCGCATGGCCTCCACGGCCTCCTTGGCCACGAGCCCGAGCCGGCGCACGGCGCTGTCCGGGCCGCTGCCCATGGCGTCGTGGACGACCCGGCGCTCGACCAGGATCCGGCCGCTGAGGTCGGTGCCGTGGACCGCGATGTAGTCGACGTTGATCTCCATGCCGAGGGCGCCGACGTGCGCGCCGTGCAGCGCGACCGCCCGTCTGGGGCGGCCGACCGCGCCGACGTGCTCGACGCCGACCTCGCGTACCAGACGCCGTTCGAGGAGCTCGGCCATGAGGTTGGACACGGTGGCCCGGTGCAGCCCGGTCGCCTCGGCGATGTGGGCGCGGGACAGGGACTTGTGGTCGCGCAGCTCGCGCAGCACCAGGGAGAGGTTGGCCCGGCGCAGCGCGGCGAGACCCGCCGGCGGAGCGCCGCCCGGAGCACGGTTGGGCGGCTTGTACGTCATGGGTACCACCCGCCCCTTTGTTTATCTTTGACATCAATTAATTGCAGTTGTAACACGCGGATGCAGGAATGTGCACCCCTCACATCCGTAACGAGTTGGCATCGCCGAAATCCCCGCATTTCAGCGACCACTCCGGCGCCAGTTATCGGAACGTTACACACATTGCAACCGGTTTCCCTCTTGTGTCATCAGAGGTCGGCCCCTTTAATTCGGCTAGCCATCCGCACTGATCGAGGAGGAGCGTGGACCACAACCTGGGCGATCGCCACGCGACCGACTCGGCGAGTCGCGACGGACCCGCGGGAGCCCTCGCGGACCAGGCCACCATGCGCCCCACCCCCGCCCTCGTGCCGCGTCATGTGAGCGCGAACAACCCGTGCTCCCTGCCGGCCGTCACCGTCGCGACCAGGCTGAACAAGGCCACCGTCACCAGCCCCGTCAACGAGACGGGGCCCTCAGCACGCGGGCTCCGTCGGCCTCCCGGGTGTCGCGCTCGCCCTAGGCGGCTCCCTGGGCGTGGAGGTCAACGTCGACCACATCGCCGAGTACACCTCGGGCGTCGCGACGGGCATCCCCGACCTTGCCTGCCTCACCGCCGAGGTGGGCGTCGGTGGCGTCGTCATCTCCGGCGGCCGGCTCCTGGGCGGAGCGGACGGGTTCGCGGGGATCGGCCATGCCATGATCGATCCGTCCGGCGCACGGTGCCGCTGCGGCCGCCTCTGCTGCCGGGAGACCGAGGTCGGGCCGGCCGCGCTGGTGGGCACGGCCACCCCGGACCGCCCGTACGGCACCGGCCCGCAGGTCGTCCGCGACACGGAGGAGCGCCTGGCCGAGATCGAGCAGCGCCGAGCCGACGGAGATCCGCACGCCCTGACCCGCCCCCGTCCTCCGCACCTTCCGCCCGCCTGATCGCTGTTCCGCACCTTCCGCGTGCCGCGGCCACGGCGCATGCCGTCCGGCGGACGGACGCCGCCGTGTCCCTGCCCACCGTGCCTTTCCCATGCCTTTCCCATGCCTTTCCCATGCCTTTCCCGTGCCCTTCCGCCCCAGAACGTCCCGCCCGCCTGATCGGCCGCCAGAGCCGCAGCGGCACCGTCGACGCCGACCTCGGTGCCATCGCGGCGGTGCCAACCGGTGCCGTCAGGCGGGCGGGGCACGGCCCCACCGAACCGAGGAGGCCCTGTGCCGCGGTCAGCATCCGGCTCCTCGTCCCTGCTCGTGATGCGGGGAATCGTCAAGCAGTTCCCCGGCGTGCGCGACGCCTCCCCCGTACGGCCGGCCCCGCCGGCCGCGGCGATGCGTCACGGCATCGCCACCCGCCCTGGGCAGCCTGACCTCCGGCTTCGAGGCCGTGCACGACCTGTGGCCACGACCACCCCCTCGGCAGCGCCGAGCAAGGGTTCAGGCGGGTGCAGGTCACCGAGCCGGACCACCCGTACTCGGGCGCCCGGTGGCCGTCCGGCCACGGACTCGGGTACGAGCACGCCTTCGTCCACGAGACGAAGGACTTCCTGGAGGCGATCGCCGCCGGCGCCGGCCCCTCCCCGTCCTTCGAGGACGGCCTGCGGGTGCGGCGCGTGCCGGCGGCCGTCGAGCAGAGTGCGGCTGAGGCAGCCGCTTCACGATGGTGGAGGATTCATGACGAGACCGATCACGTTGTTCACCGGGCAGTGGGCGGACCTGCCGTTCGAGGAGGTCTGCCGGCTGGCTTCCGAATGGGGCTACGACGGCCTGGAGATCGCCTGCTGGGGCGACCACTTCGAGGTCGACAAGGCCGTCGCGGACGACTCCTACGTCGAACGCAGGAAGGAGACCCTGGCCAAGTACAACCTCGGCGTGTGGACGATCTCCAACCACCTCGTCGGCCAGGCCGTCTGCGACCACCCCATCGACGAGCGCCACAAGGGCATCCTGCCCGCCCGCGTCTGGGGCGACGGCGAGCCGGAAGGCGTGCGGCAGCGCGCCGCCGAGGAGATGAAGAACACCGCCAGGGCCGCCCGCGCGCTCGGCGTCGACACCGTCGTCGGCTTCACCGGCTCGTCGATCTGGCACACGCTGGCGATGTTCCCACCGGTGCCCCCGTCCATGATCGAGGCGGGGTACGCCGACTTCGCCGACCGCTGGAACCCGATCCTCGACGTCTTCGACGAGGTCGGCGTGCGCTTCGCCCACGAGGTGCACCCCAGCGAGATCGCCTACGACTACCACACGACGGTGCGCACGCTGGAGGCCATCGGGCACCGGCCGGCCTTCGGCCTGAACTGGGACCCCTCACACATGGTGTGGCAGGACCTGGACCCGGCGAACTTCATCCTCGACTTCGCCGACCGCGTCTACCACGTGGACTGCAAGGACGCCCGCGTCGCCACCCGCGACGGACGGCGCGGCCGCCTGTCCTCCCACCTGGCCTGGGCCGACCCCAGGCGCGGCTGGGACTTCGTGTCCACCGGCCGGGGCGACGTGCCGTGGGAGGCGTGCTTCCGGGCGCTCAACCACATCGGCTATGACGGCCCGATCTCCATCGAGTGGGAGGACGCGGGCATGGACCGGCTGCACGGCGCGCCGGAATCCCTCGCCTACATCCGCTCGCTCAACGCCATCACCCCGCCGGCCGCCGCCTTCGACGCCGCCTTCTCCTCCGAGTGACGCCGTTACGCCGGGGCGACGGCCGCAGGTGGCCGCCGCCCCGGCGGAGATCCGCACGCTCTCCGTTCCCGTGCAGATGCTGCTCGACGCGCGAGTGGATGGCCACAAGACCGGAATCTCCGCCTCCTTCGACCTCTGCGGCCGATTTTCGGGCATCCATACGTCATGAGCGAAATAGCACGGTGGCCATTATGGATTTTGCGCCTTGGCCGGCCGGGTGGGCATGCGGCCGCGCGCCATGCCTGAGAATAGAGGGCTCCCGTTAAGGCATCGCTGACAATTCCCGATACTTCACATTAAAGGCCTGTCACTATTTATCCTCCGGAGTCAGGACGCGTCGGTTTCGGTCCCCCAGCCAGGCCGCTTCGAGGATCGCGGTCAGGCTGGCGGTGTCGGTCGGGCCTGGATGGTTCTGGATCAAGCGGGTGACACCACTGGCCATCTCCGCGAAGCGCGGGAGGTCAGCGCGTGCCACGCCGATGTCCGCCAAGGTGGCGGGGATGCCGATGTCGGCAAGGAGCCCGTCGAGCCAGGTGAGGAACGCATCTGCGGCCTCGGCGTCCGAGGCGTCGGTCACATCGAGCCCGCACACCTCGGCGAGGATGGCCAACCGGTCGCCGATGGCGTCCCTGGCCGCGTCCAGCGCGTAGGGCAGCAGCAGCCCGACGCCCAGGCCGTGCGGTGTGTGGGTGGCGGCTCCGATGGGGTACTGGAGGGCGTGCGGAGCCGCGTTGCCCGCGTGGGAGAACGCGAGCCCGGCCAGCATGGACCCGTAGGACATGTCCGCGCGCGCTTCCTTGTCGCCTCCGTCCCTGACGACATGGGGCAGGCTGCGGGCGATCCGTTCCGCGGCCAGGAGCGCGTAGTGATCGGTGATCGAGTTGCGGCCGAGGAAGACCTGCTCCACCGGGTCGCGTGGGCCGTGGGCCCGGGGCCGCGCGGTGTAGCTCTCCACCGCGTGGCAGAACGCGTCGATGCCGGAGTGGGCAGTGACGGTCGCCGGGCAGGTGTAGGTGAGCTCGGGGTCGACGATGGCGAAGTCGGGCACGATGTGGACGCTGGAGACCCCCACCTTCAGCTCGCGGTCAGGGTCGGTCAACACCGAGACGGGCGTGAGCTCGGAGCCGGTGCCTGACGTCGTCGGGACCGCGACGAGAGGAATCGTCGGCCCGGGCACCTTCGACTCGCCGTAGAAGTCGCGCGGCGTCCCACCATGGCACCGGATGACGCCGACGATTTTGGCGAGGTCGATCACCGTGCCACCGCCGATGGCGAGGATGGCGTCGGCGTCCACCTCTGCGGCGACCGAGACGGCCAGGGCGACATCGGCGAGTGGCACGTCGGGACTCGCGTCGGCGAACACCTCGACGACTTCGACCTTCTCCCGCACGGCGGCCACGATCTCGGCCACGCCCGGCTGCCCCAGAAGAACCCGGTCGGTCACGATGAGGACGCGCGAGCCACACTCGGCCACCACTCGCGGGATGTTCTGCGCGACCCCTTCGCCCACTATCAGCTGGCGTGGTGCGCGGACGGTCTCAAGCATGTCAGTGCCTCTCTGGAGCGTCGGCGGTGATGTGCTGGACGGACGTCCAGCTCACCTGCGAGACCGGGACGGCGATCGCCCCGTCCACCGCCGCGGCCGCGTCCGTGGCGCGCGCACCGGCGGAGCCGACGGCGTCCCCGGGCACCTGGAGCAGCGGGCCGGTCACGGTAGGTCGATCGCCGCGTAGGTGATGTCGAGGTATTCATGGATGCCCTCGTGCGACCCCTCCTTGCCGATCCCGGACTGCTTCACGCCTCCGAACGGAGCTGACGGGTCCGAGATCAGACCACGGTTGATACCGACCATCCCCGTCTCCAGCCCCTCGGTGAACCGGAGCGCCCGCTGGAGGTCACGGGTGAAGACGTATCCGACGAGGCCGTGCTCGGTGTCGTTGGCCTTCGCCATCACCTCGTCGTCGGAGGTGAACGAGATGATCGGCGCCACCGGGCCGAAGATCTCCGTCGCCAGCATCCGCGCGTCCTCGGGCACGTCGACGAGGACCGTGGGCGGGTAGAAGTGGCCCGGCCCATCCGGACGCCCGCCGCCCACCAAGACACGGGCGCCGCGATCGACCGCGTCGGCGACGAGCTTGTCGATCTTGGTGACCGACGCCTCGTCGATCAACGCCCCGACGTCCACGCCGTCGTCGAGACCGTGGCCCATCGAGAGCGCGCCCATCCGCTCGGCGAAGCGCGCCGCGAACTCCTCGCGTACGGGCTCCTCGACGTAGATGCGGTTGGCCGCGATGCACGATTCCCCGATGTTGCGCATCTTGGCCACCATGGCACCGTCGAGCGCGACGTCCAGGTCCGCGTCGGCACACACGATCAAGGCCGCGTTGCCGCCCAGCTCCATGGAGGTGCGCAGCACGTTGCCCGCCGCCTGCCGGAGGAGCACGCGCCCGACCTCGGTCGACCCGGTGAACGAGAGCTTGCGGGTCCGGCTGTCGGCCAGCAGTGCTGAGACCACCTCGCCGGCGCGCTTGGTCGTCACGACGTTGACGACGCCCGGGGGAACTCCGGCCTCCTCCATGATGCGGGCCAGGAACAGCATGGTGAGCGGCGTCTGGGCCGCCGGCTTGGTGATCGTCGTGCAGCCCGCCGCCAGCGCAGGAGCGATCTTGCGGGCGCCCATGGCCAACGGAAAGTTCCAGGGCGTCACGAAGACGCACGGTCCGACCGGCTTCGGCACGGTGAGGATGCGATATCCACCAGCGGGAGCGGTGTTGTAGCGCCCCTCGACGCGCACCGCCTCCTCGGCGAACCAACGGAAGAACTCGGCGCCGTAGGCCACCTCTCCCCGAGCCTCGGCGAGCGGCTTGCCCATCTCGAGCGTTATCAGCCGGGCGACCTCCTCGGATCGCTCGGTCAGTGCCCGGTACGTCGCGGTCAACAATTCTGACCGTTTTCGCGGCGGGGTCGCCGCCCACTCCGTCATCGCCTCGCCGGCCGCGTCCAGAGCGATGAGCCCGTCGACGACGTCGGCGTCCGCCACCTCGGCGATGGTCTTGCCTGTGGCCGGATCCTCGACGACGAAGGTGGCTCCGCCGGCGGCGTCGCGCCAGGCGTCGCCGATCCGGAGCCGCCGGTGCTCGGGGGCCAGGACGTTCATCGGGTCACTCATTGCGTCGCCTCCTGTGATGTTCCTGGTGCTATCCGGCGTGACTACCGCCCGGCCTCGGACAGCGCCAGCCCGGTGCCCGCGTCGAACAGGTGCGCGCGGTCCAGGTCGACCGTGACGAGCAGCCGCTCGCCCGGCGTACCGGTGACGGTGGCTCGTGCCTTGACCTTGAGGATCTCCGTCCCCACTCGGACGTCGACCACCGTCCGGTCACCGAGCGGCTCAAGGCCGTAGAGCTCACCTGACAACGACGCGTCCCCCCGCTGCTCGACGGACAGGTCCTCCGCGCGCAGGCCCAGCAGCAGCGGACGACCGTCCTCGGCCGTGGTCCAGCGGGGCCGCGGCAGCGTCCAGCCTTCCGCCCCGACCAGACGATCTCCCTCGGCGTGGCAGGGGAGCAGGCTGATCGGCGGGCTCCCCACGAATCCCGCGACCCACTGATTGGCCGGACGCTCGTACACCTCGGTCGGCGTTCCGACCTGTTGCACCTTCCCCTCCTTGAGTACCGCGACCTGGTCGGCCATGGACAGGGCCTCGACCTGGTCGTTGGTCACGTAGACGAAGGTCGCTCCGAGGCTCCGGTGGATGCGGGCGAGCTCGGTGCGCATCTCGACGCGGAGCTTGAGATCGAGGTTCGTCAGCGGCTCGTCCATGAGAAACGCGCGAGGGCGGCGTACCAGCGCCCGGGCCAGGGCGACGCGCTGCATCTCGCCGCCCGACAACTGCGCCGGACGGCGCCGCAGCAGACGTTCGATGTGCAGCAGGCCCGAGATCCGCTCGACGGCGGTGGCGATCTCGCTCGCCGAACAGCGGCGTGCCCGCAGCGGGGAAGCGATGTTCTCGTACGCCGTGTGTCGCGGGTAGAGGGCGTAGTTCTGGAAGACCATGGCCAGGTCGCGTGCGGCCGGGGTGTCACCGGTCGCGTCCCTCCCGTCCAGATGCACCGACCCGGCGTCCAGCTTCTCCAGGCCGGCGATCGCTCGCAGGGTCGTCGTCTTGCCTGCCCCGGAGGGGCCGAGCACGACGAAGAACGATCCGTCGGGCACGTCCAGCGTCACCCCGTCCAGGGCCTGGACCTTGCCGAAGGACTTGCGCAGCCCGTGCACTGCCACGGTTCCCATCAGGCCACCAGCTCTTCCGTGCTCACGTCGTAGACCGCCGGGGTCCCGCCGATGTGCCGCAGCCCGACCGGCGCGTCAGCGGCGAAACGGACAGTCGGTGGCATCCGAACCCGTACGTCGTGCCGGCCGCCGTGGTCGACCACGTAGATGATCTCGTCGCCGAGCCACTCCGCCGAGACCAAGCGGGCCGGAACCGAACGTTTCGCCCCTGGTTCTGTGACTTCCAGCGCCTCCGGCCGGACGCCCGCGACCAGGCGACGGTCGCGCGGCAGGCCTGGCGGTGGCGTGAAGACCAGTCCGTCCTTGCTGCGCAGCTTCCCGTCGGCCACCTCCACCTCGATCAGGTTCATCGGCGGGGAGCCGATGAACGCGGCGCAGAAGAGACTCGCCGGACGGTCGTAGACCTCCAGCGGCGTGCCGATCTGCTCGACGCGGCCCTTGTTGAGAATGGCGATTCTGTGACCGAGCGACATGGCCTCGACCTGGTCGTGGGTGACGTAGACCATCGTCGTCCCCAGCTCCCCCTGCAGGTGCTTGATCTCCGTGCGCATGTCCGCTCTCAGCTCCGCGTCCAGATTGGTGAGAGGTTCGTCCATGAGGAATGCGCGCGGCCGTCGCACCAGGGCGCGGGCAAGCGCGACGCGCTGCTGCTCCCCGCCGGACAGCCGGCGCGGCCGCCGGTCCAGGAGCGGGCCGAGCCGCATCAGCCGGGCGGCCTCGTCGACCCGTTCGCGTACCTCCGCCTTGGGCAGTCCCTCGGCCCGCAGGGGAAACGCCAGGTTGTCGCGGGTTCTCAGATGCGGGTAGAGAGCGTAGAACTGGAACACCATGGCGATGTCGCGCTCGGCGGGCGGCAGGTCGTTGACCAGCGTGTCGCCGATGCGGATGTCGCCCGTCGTCTGCCTCTCCAGGCCGGCTATGGCCCGCAGCGTGGTCGTCTTGCCGCAGCCCGAAGGACCGAGCATCACGAACAGCTCGCCGTCGCGGATGGACAGGTCCACGTGATCGACCGCGACCGTCCCGTCCGGGTAGCGCTTGTGCAGGGCTGTCACCTCGATGCCCGCCATCAGCGTCGCACCGCCCCGAGCGTCACACCGGCGACGAGGTGCTTGCGCACCAGGTAGGCGAAGACGAGCACCGGCAGGGCGAACACCACGGAGGCGGCGGCCACCAGACCCCAGTCCACGGTGGTTCCGCCGATGAGGCCGGCGATGGCGGGTGGGGCCGTCCGCACGCTGTCGCTGGAGGTGAGGAAGATGGCGAACACGAACTCGTTCCACGAGAAGATGAGGGCGAAGACCGCCGTCGCGGCGATGCCGGGCAGGAGCAGGGGAAGGGTGAATCGCCAGAACGCCTGCAATCGGGTGTAGCCGTCGAGCATGGCGGCATCCTCGTACTCCGCGGGCACCTCGTCGACGAACCCCTTCATCATCCAGATCGTGAACGGGACGTTGAACGCGGCGTAGATGAGGATCAGGCCGAGCTTGGTGTCGATGAGCCCGACTTGGCGGTACATGAGGAAGATCGGGATCACGACCACCACGGGCGGCATGAAGCGGGTGGACAGGATGAAGAACAGCTGGTCCTTCTTGGCCTTCACGGCGAAGCGTGAGTAGGCCCAGGCCGCCGGGACCCCCAGCACGGTGGCCAGCGCCGTGGAGGCCCCGGCGACCACGACGGAGTTGAGGAACGCGACGGACAAGGTCGAGCGACCGCCGCCGGAGGCGACGAACACGTCCTTGAAATGGTCCAGGGTGACCTGGAAGTCGAAGAACTTGGCCGGGATGGCGTAGACGTCCCGGTTCTCCTTGATGGACGTCTCGATCATCCACAGCACCGGGAAGAGCATCACGACGGCCAGCACGGTCAGCAGCGCGACCTCCAGCACGGAGCGGCCCCGGCCGCCGAAGCGGCGCGCGAGGGGCGTGCGATCCCGGGCAGGACGCGTGGACACGGCCTCGTCGACGGAGACTGCCATCAGTCCTCCTTGAGCTTGTTCAAGTAGCGCAGGTAGAGCTGCGTGAGGACGATGACGACGAGGACCATCAGGATCCCGTACGCCGAGGCGGTTCCGGTGTTGAAGCCCAGGAACGCGACCTTGTAGACGTGGAACGACAACGTCTCGGTGGAGACCCCCGGACCTCCGCTGGTGAGGATGTAGACGAGGTCGAACAGCCGGAAGGCCTCGATGGCCCTGAACAGCACGGCGATGAGGAGCAGCGGCCACACCAGCGGAAGAGTGATGGTGCGGAACCGGAACCACTCGGACGCCCGATCGATCGAGGCGGCCTCGTACAAGTACTTGGGAACCGCGGTGAGGCCCGCGAGTGCGATGAGCATGATGAACGGCGTCCACTGCCAGGTGTCGACCAGGATCAGGGAGATCAGTGCCGTTCGCTGCCCGGTGAGCCACTCCACCTGCCCCAGGCCGAGCGAGCCGAGCATGCTGTTGATCACGCCGAACTGGGCGTCGAGCATGAATCGCCAGAACAGCCCGACCACGACCGGCGACAGCATCATCGGAACCAGGAACAGCGTGGTCAGCAGTCCCCGCCCGTGCGTGCGCCGTGAGATCAGGTAGGCGATGGCGAAACCGAGCACGGTCTGCAGGGTGACCGCGCCGACCACGTAGATCAACGTCGTCAAGGCCCTCAGGTGGACCTGCTCCGAAGCCAGGATGGCGGTGTAGTTGCCGAACCCGACGAAATCGGCCGGCCCCCCGCGGGTGGCCGAGTAGTCGGTGAAAGACAGGTACAACGCCCACAGCAACGGGAACACCGACATGGCGAGCAACAGCAGCAGCGCGGGCGAGGTGAAAGCCACAGCGAGCCCGCGGTCGCTCAGGCGGCGGGACCGGCCCGGTGCAGGCGGCGTCGCGGACGCCACCTGCCCGGGCTGGTCGCTCGTCAGGGGGGCGGAGTCACTCACAGTCCGCCGCCGCCCTTGCTGTCACTGGAGTCGAGCACGCTCTGCTGCTCCTTGGCGATGTCGTCGAGCGCCTCCTTCGGCGTCTTCGCACCGTTGAGAGCCGCGTTCACGTTGGTGTTCTCGATGTCGACGAGGCGCGCGTACTCGGGCACATTCCACATGTCCCGCATCCGTGGCACCGAGTCGGTGTACACCTGGTTGAACGGCGCGGCGTTGAGGAACTCGGGTGACTCCAGGGCGTCCGTACGCGATGGCACGCCACCGGCCGCGGCCCACTTCTTCTGGATGTCAGCCTGCTCGAACCACTTCATGAAGTTCAGGGCCTCCGCCTGGTTCGCCTCGGGGGAATAGGCCGACACGTGCATCCCCATGCCGCCGAGAGGCACCAGGTTCGTCTTCTGACTCGGCAGGGCGGCGAAACCCAGCTTGTCGAGAATCTCCTCCCGCGTGGTGCCGAGCGTCGACTGCTTCGGGTCGAGCAGGCCGCCGCTCGCGGCGATCCAGTTGAACGCGATGCATGCCTTGCCCTGGGCGACCGCCGCGTTCACCTCGTCGATGAACCAGTTGCCGGAGCCCTTGGCGGTCAGCGGCTTCATCTTGTTGACCAGGACGTCCATCGCCTCCTGGCCCGCGGCGTCGTTGAGGACTCCGTCGATCTTGCGCGTCTTGGGGTTCCAGAGGTTGCCGCCGTAAACGCCGTTGACCGTGTTGTAGGTGACGGCCGCGGCGTCGGAGCCGTTGGCCTGGTGGAAAGCCAGCCCGCTGACGCCGGGGTTGTCCGCCTGGCACTTCCCGGCGACTGAGATCATCTCGTCCCAGGTCTGCGGTGGCTTGTCGCCGATCAGGTCCTTACGGTAGATCATCGTCCAGGTGTCGCCGAGCAGCGGCAGTCCGTACAGGCTGGCGTTCTCGTCGCGCTTCCCGGTCTCCGCCTGGGGGAACTGGCCGTAGGCCGCCAGGAGGTACGGGTTGTAGGCCTCGACGTCGATGTTCTGCCGGACGAAGTCGGTGATGTCCAGGATGTTGCCGTTCGTCACGGCCTCGCCGATGTGTTGCGAGTCCAGGATCGGGATGTCGAAGTCGGTCTTGTGCGCGGCGAACTGGGTGAACATCGCGTCGTGCCAGTTCGCGTTCGGCACGGTCTTGACCTTGACGGTCACGTTCGGCCGCTCCTTGGCGTACTCCGCGTTCGCGAAGTCTTCCAGCGCGTGGGCGGGGGGCCAGTCGAACCAGATGAAGCTGAGGGTCAGCGGATCCTTGGTGAGCTCCGGGATGGTCGCCGGCGCCTTGGGGGCGCTGTCGTTCTGGCCGCCGCCGCAAGCCGCCACGGTCGTGGCCAGTAACATGGCCGCCGTCGCAAGCCCCACCTTTCGGCCGGGAACGGACAGTCGTCCTCTTCGCTTGGGATACCGCATCTTCTTGCCTGCTTTCTGGGCGGGGACTTCGGGAGCCTTGCTGCGTGCTTCGCCGACCGGTTGCTGGGTTGTTCAGGCGTGTCACCGGCTGTCGCAGGGGCTGACCCGCAGGCCGGCGTCACGCGTACGCCGCGACGTGATGGGACTTCGAGCAGGCGAGAAGTCCTTCGGCCCTTGTGCGGCCCGGCGGCGAACCGAGCAGGACGTCGAGCATGCTCATGGAAGCTCCAACTGATCGAAGCGGAGCGATGGCGGACGGTTCCCCGATGAGTGACGGATGGCTGACATCCGTCACCTTTCCTATACGATCCGGTGGGGAGCGTCAACATCCCGCAGTATGGCGACCGATGTCAACATGGTCCCGAAGACGCAAGAAAGGACCTCACGTCACGATGGACGACGAAGCGGTGATCGCTGGGCGCCATGAGGCCATGCCGGGCGGAACGCCGCCGGGAAGATCTCGCGGCCGGCTTGCCGACGAGGTGTACGACGCGCTGCTCGGACAGATGATGTCGCTACGGATAGAGCCCGACTCCCGCGTCACGATCGACGTCCTGGCACGGGAGCTGGGGGTCTCACAGACGCCGATCCGAGACGCTCTGAACCGCATGGAGGCAGAGGGCCTGGTCGTGCGTGTGCCCCATGCCGGCTATCGCATTCCTCCCCAGATCACCCGTCACCGATTCGAGGACATGCTGGAGGTCCGCCTGCTCCTCGAGCCGGCAGCGGCGCGCAGATCCGCCGAACGCGCGTCCCCGCAGCAGGTGGCCGACATGCGACGCATGCTTGAGGACATGGCGGAGCTGGAGGGGGGCAAGGGCCCCATGGCCTACGGCGCCTTCGGGCTGCGCGACGCCGCTCTTCACGATCTCGTCGCCTCGAGCGCGGAGAACCAGGTCATCCGCGAAACGCTCGCTCGCCTGCACACGCACGTGCACCTGTTCCGGCTTCACCGCGACGCCCAGGTCACTCACTTGGCCATGGCCGAGCATGAAGAAGTCGTGGCCGCGATCGCCGCGCGTGACCCCGACGCCGCCGCCTACGCCATGCGTCGGCACATCCTGCGGTCCGGCGAGCGGTTCCAGCGACTGTTCGACGAGGCGGAGGCCGCGGAAGGAATGGCGGAAGAGGCTTGACGGGCGGGCTGCGCCGGGGAATGCTAACTCAAATCCGATCGGATCGGATCCACCTCACCCGCCCCGGATGCGAGGAGAAGCAGGTGCCCAGAGCGCTGCTGCTGACCGGCGACGCCGCCGAGGAGCTCGACACCATGTATCCCTACTATCGTGTGCAGGAGGGCGGCTGGGACGTTGATGTCTCGTCACGGACGATGCGTGACGTTCAGCTGGTCATCCACGAGTTCGACCCCAACTCCGACGCCTACGTGGAGAAGAACGGCCGGAAGTTGCCGGTCGACGTGCCCTGGGCCGAGGTCGACGTCGAGCGCTATGACGCCCTCATCATCCCTGGGGGACGCGCCCCCGAGTGGATCCGGGTCGACGCCGACGTCAGGCGCATCACCGAGCACTTCTTCGCGCGCAACCTCCCGATCGCGCTGGTGTGCCACGGCGCGCAGGTGCCGGCCGTGTACGGGCTGCTGAAGGGTCGCAAGACGGCGTGCTTCCCTCCCATCACCGGTGACATGGAGAACGCGGGCGCGACGGTCATCGACGCTCCCGACGTCGTGGACGGCAACCTCGTCTCCTGCCGGGGGTGGCCCGACATGCCGCAATTCGGCAGGGCGATGATGGAGGTCTTCTCGAAGTCCCTCAACTCCGCATCGGCATGAGCGCGCCTGGCCTGTCCCGGTGACGGCACCGCGGACCGTCACCGTCGACGGCTCCCCCATCCACGTCCTGGAGAGCGGCACCGGGCCCGCGGTGCTGATGCTGCACGGCTCCGGACCCGGTACGACCGGATCCGGAGCCTGGGCGTCAACGGCACAGGCACTGGGCACGTCCTGGCGCCTGGTGGCTCCTGACCAGGCAGGGTTCGGCCACACACCGATCCCGGCGGGCTCCAGGGGCGGGCTCCGGCTGTGGACGGAGCAGGCCGCGGGCCTGATGGATGCTCTCGGTGTCGAGCACTACGCCGTGGTGGGCCACTCCATGGGCGGTGCCGTGGCGCTGTCGTTGGCCGCCGCGCGTCCCCAGCAGGTCACCCATGTCGTGGCGGTCTCGACGATGGGCGCCCCCGGGGCGCCGCTGTCCGCCGAGCTCGACGCGATCTGGGCCGCCCCCGCCGGCCCGCCCGGGGCACGGGACATGTTGAGTCGCCTCGTCCTCGACCAAGCGCTCGTGACCGAGTCGGCCGTCGCTGCCCGTGCGGCCGCGATGCGAGCGGGGGCGGCCGCATTCGCGTCGTTGTTCCCTCCCCCCAGGGCACGCTGGGCCGACGACCTCGCCCTCTCGGAGCGAACGCTGGCAGGGATCCGCGCGCCCGTGCTGCTCGTCCACGGCGCCGAGGACCGAGTCACCCCGCTCGGGACGGCAGCCCTGCCCCTGCTCGAACACCTGGCCGATGTCCGTCTGCACGTGCTCGGCCGGTGCGGGCACGTGCCGGCGCTCGAACACCCGCACGACTTCAGGCAACTCCTGTCGTGCTTCCTCGGCCGGGAACAAGGTCCCTGATTGCTGCGACAGGTCCGCAGCCCGTACTCAGGTGCCGTTGTCGCTGTCGAGCACCTCCGTCACGCGGGCGCGAACGCCGGCCGGCAACGGTCCGCCCCGCAAGGGGTAGAGCACATCGCCTGCCCGCCACCGCCGCATCCGAAGCCGTGGCGAAGGTCCCGCGGATGACCCGTCCCGGCGTCACGAAGGAGATCCGCGGGCCCGTGGAACCCCGCCCACCCGGCGCGACAGCCGGGCAGCCACGCTGACCACAGCAGGGCAATCGACCTCCGGCCGAAGACCTCAGCCGACCAACTCAAGGTCGAGAAAGAACGAGGCTAGGCGATCCGCAGAGCGACCGAGGCTGCGTACTCCCGTCTGATTGGTCTGGTCTGAGTCAGATCGTCTTTCGGCTGCCGACACGCGTCACTCCTTGACATCGCCCGAGCTTCCTATTGAAGGGATGGAAAATCACCAACGATCGGGGTGATCAGCCATCCCATTCGCGATGAACCGCTCGGCGCTGTCCGACACGGTCCAGGCGGACCTCGCAGGATGGGGTAGGCCAGGACGCGGTCGCGGAAGTCGTCGAAGCGGGCGTCGTCCCGCCATACGGGCAGCCGGAACAGGCCGGCCAGCGGGACGATCGCCGCTGCGGACAAGCAGCCCCACACGATGCGCACCGGAATCTCCTCGGGGACTGTCTATCGCACCGATGGCAGGGCCGTCACCGGGCGCGGCACCAGAGGTGCCGCGCCCAGACGGTCAGCCGGCGGCTACGGCGGTCAGTTCGTCCAGGACCAGGGTGCCGGTGTAGCGGGCGTCAGGGTTGATCTCGTTGAAGAAGATGCGGCGCAGGCTCACCGGGTAAGCCATGGTGTCCGGCAGGTCGTAGGTGATCTGCTGCCACCCGGGTTCGGTGATGAAGGCGGGTTCGATCGTGTGCAGGGTGCCGTTGCGGTCGACGACCTCCAGGCGGGTCCGCTGGTCGTGGCCTTCGGACTTCACCCACAGCTTGAACGCCGTCGGCCGGCCGGCCACCGGGAGGAGGTTGGCGGACGGCCAGATGCCGACGCCGCGCGTCGCGGTGCTCTGGGTGAAGTCGTAGTCCAGCTTCAGCCCGTTCCCGACGTGACCGTCAGGGGTGGAGGAGGCGGTACCGGTGGCGCGCAGGCTCCAGAAGTTCCAGTTCGAGGTGTCATCGAAGGTGTCCACGACGTCCTGGGACGTCCCGACGCCGACGACCAGCTCGGTCCGCACGCCGCCTGCGGACACCGTGACGACGTGCTCGCCCTCGGCGGCCCGCGCGGTGACGGTGAACGCGCCGGTGCCGGTCGCGGTCACGTCCAGCGCCGCCTTGTCGTAGGTGAGGTGGACGTCGGCGGGGTCGATGGGGGCCGCGTACCCGGCGGAGTCCGAGCCGTTGACCTCGAAGGTTCCCTGGGCGCCCTTGTTCAGCAGGTTGATGCGGCGGGTGTCGGTCTCCAGGCGGGCCAACCGGCCCAGCACGGTGAGGCCGATGTCTCCAGCGGCCTTGCCGTGCTCGGCCGTCACGGTCGTCTCACCGGACGACAGCGCGCGGAAGACGCCGTCGCGGTCAACCCGGCCGATCCGGCTCTTCTTGACCCGCCACTGCGGCTTGATCTTGCGCGGCACGCCGGCGGGACCGTACGTCTCGTCGTACGCGGCCGCCGTCAGCCGGCGGGTCAGTCCGGGGAAGACCCGCTCGGTACGCCACGACGCGGCGGCCTCAGGCCCGGGGAACCGGTCGCGTTCCGTCGCCGTGCTCACCCAGAAGCCCTTGGCCTTGCCGCTGCCCTTGGGCAGGAACATGGCCAGCCCGGTCGGCACGGGACGGGTGCCCGCCGCGTCGGACGGCCGGTTGACGAGGTCGGCCTGCTTCTGACCGGGTTCGCGCACGACGAGCGTCGTCGAGCCGCCGCCGTCGAGGTTGAGCGCGCTGTGGGCGCCCAGATCGACCATCATCTCGGCCAGCTCGTTCAGCCCGATGCCGCGGGAGAACTCGGGCTGCCGGCCGTCCACTGCGACCAGCCACATCTTGGTCCCGTCGGCGGAGAATCCGACGGCGGTCCTGGGCTCCGGCGTGTTGTTCTCGGGCGGAAGCTCGAGCGGCTCGCCGTCCGCGACGATGAGCTGACGTCCGCTCACGGCCGCCTTGACCTTCATGTCGCCGGGAGCCCGTAGGGCATAGTCCACGGAGACCGGGTCGCCGACCCGCAGCGAGGACAGCGCGTCGGCACCGGCCTCGCGTCCCACCAGCACGAACGCGCCTTCGGCGATCGCGCCCTCGCGGGGAACGTCCACCACCTCGGCCACGACGCCGTCGCGCACGACCACCTCGATGGTCCGCGCGACGCCCCTGACCGGATGGCAGCGGCAGTACGTGCCCCAGACCGGGGTGAACATCCCGATCTGGTCCTTGAGCAGCTCGGCCTTATTGAGCGCGTCCAGCGGGACGGTCCTGCCGGGCAGCTTGACGGTGCCCTCGAAGACGATCTCGCCGATGGCGCCGACCTGGTCCTCGGAGAACATCACCGCGGTCTGGTTCGTCTGGGTCGCCTTGGTGTTGGGCAGCGGCGACTGCAGCAGCTCGCCGTCCTGGACGGCCACGCCCCAAGGCGCGCCGGAGGCGGCGATGTCGAAGTAGTCGGCGTTCGTCGCCGCGATGGCGCCCGCTTCGCGCGCCATGTCGAGCAGCGGCCGCCGCGCGGCGACCTGGCCGGGGAACAGCCGCCCGATCTGCACGCCGGCCTTGAGGTCGGCGGACATCTGGTACGTCTGCAGCCAGCCGGGCTCCCCGGTGGCGCCGTCGGGCCCGTACAGCTCGACCGTGCTCAGCTCGACGCCAGGAGCGACCGGCCGGGTCTCGCGGTAGGTCTCGGTGCGGCCGTCGAGGACGCCCACGACGGCGGGCGCGGCGGCGGGCGACGGCGTCCCCGCGTACACCGGCCCGGTCAGGACCAGGGCGAGAGCCGCCGATAACAGGGCAGAGGGGACTTTCCATCGCATCAAACCGTGACGGGACATGACCATCCTCCTCAAACAGCGATACCGGTCGCGCGCCGGAGCATGTACGCGGTCACCGGCGCGAACTCGGCGGGCGTGAAGTTGTCCTCGATCGGCAGGACGTGCTCGTGCCGTCCCCTGGCGCGCGCCAGGAACAGGGCGATGTCGTTGGCGTCGGCGATCGACAGCGTGTGCAGGCCGGCCGCGATCGCCGCGCCCGCCATGCCGTGGTCGGCGATGACGAGATCGATCCGCACACCGCCGGCGGCCACCGCGGCGATCACGGCCTCCATGTGGTCGGGCCGGTGGGTGTGCAGGATCGCCTCGTCGTGGAAGGCGCACGCGACCCCGCCGAAGAACCGGATCCCCGTCTCGCCGGCGGCGTGGGCCCCGACGGCGCGGTCGAGCCGGTGGTCGTCGAGGACGCGGACGATCTGGTTGCCCGCGTTCCGTAGCGCGCGCGCCAGGTCGGCGTAGTGGTCGAGCAGCCCGGTCGGGTGCCCGGTCGCCAGCAGCACCGTGCCGCCGCCGTCCCGCAGGAAGGGGGCGAGGGCGTCGGCGTGCGCCCTGATGCCGGCCAGCGTGTGCTCGGGCGCGATGTACCCGAGCTCGGGGTCGCCGTCCGTGATGCGGTCGCCGATGCCGGCTTCGACGGCGGTCACGACCTCGTCGATGGACGCGGTACCCCAGTCCTCCAGGCCGAAGGTGTTGTCGGGGTCTCCTTTGAGCATCTTGTGCGCGTACGCCAGTGACTGCCGGCGGACGGTCCTGATGCCGCCGGACAGGCTCCGCTCGACGAGCAGGTCGCGCAGGTCCGCAGCTTCGTGTGCGATGCCCATGCGGTCAGCTCGCCGCGACCGCTACGACGGGCCGGGCGGCGGCTGCCGGTGGGCGCCACGCGCCCTCGACCCTGGGGAACGCCCGCGCCGCTCCCTCACCGATGCTCAGCCGGACGTTCGCCCCCGGCGACCAGCCGCTCTGGGCGGAGTGCACGAGCACCACCGAGCCGCCGGCCTCGACGTAGGTGCGGACGACCGGGCCGAGGAACTGCACGTCGCGGACGACGCCGCGCAGCACCCCCGCACCGGGTGCGTCCTCCTCACTGAGCGACACGTCCTCAGGGCGTACGGACACATCGACGGGCGAGCCGGGCGAGACGGAGGACGACGTGCTCGCGGGCGTCGCGCGGAGCACCGCTCCGGCGACGTTCACCTCCCACGACTCGTCCGACCCGCCGGCGTACTCCCCCGCCAGCCAGTTCGTGATGCCGACGAAGTCGGCGACGTACCCGTTGGACGGGGCCAGGTAGATCTCGTGCCCGCTGCCGAGCTGTTCGAGCGAGCCGTCCTTCATGACGGCGATCCGGTCGCCCAGGGCCAGCGCCTCCTCCTGGTCGTGGGTGACGTAGACGATCGTCGTCCCGGTGTCGCGCTGGATCTCGCGCAGTTGGGTGCGCAGCTGGATGCGGGTCTTCGCGTCGAGGTTGGACAGCGGCTCGTCCATGAGCAGCACCGACGGCCGGATCGCCAGCGACCGGGCGACGGCGACGCGCTGCTGCTGCCCGCCCGAGAGCTCGTTCGGCCGCCGGCCGCCGAGTCCCGTGAGGCCGACCAGGTCGAGCGCCTCCTCGGTACGGCGGGCCCGCTCGTCCTTGGCCAGTTTCTGCGCCTTCAGCCCGAACTCGATGTTCTCCGCGACGGTGAGGTGCGGGAAGATCGCGTAGTCCTGGAACACCATGGACGTCGGCCGCGCGTCGGGGCCGTACCCTGACACGTCCACGCCGTCGATGAGCACGCTCCCGCTGTCCGGCTGGATGAACCCGGCGATCATCCGCAACGTGGTGCTCTTGCCGCACCCGCTGGAGCCGAGGAGGCAGAGGAACTCGCCGCGGCCGACGACGAGGTCGAGGTCGCGTACGGCCGGCACCCCGTCGAACGACTTGCACAACGACTTCAGTTCGATCATGGAATCTCCATCAGCAGGTGTCACAGGTCGTAGAGCCGCAGCCGGGAGCCGAGGGCGAGCTTCGCGACGGCGAGCCCGGCGAAGCTGACCACCATCAGGCCGGCCGCGACGCCGGTCGCGGCGCCCCACTGACCGAACTCGGCGAGGTTGACGATGGTGGGCGCGCCCAGGCCGATGCCCGGCGAGGTCAGGAAGATCACGGCACTCAGCGTGTTGATCGCGTGGAGGAACCCGAACACGAGCGACGTGGTGAACGCGCCGCCCAGCAGGGGGAACATGATCTGGACGATGACCCGGGCGCGCGAGGCGCCGAGGTCGGTGGCGGCCTCGTCGATCGACGGGCTGATCTGGTTGATGGTGGTCACCGCGGTGCGGTAGCCGACCGGGATGGCCCGCACGACCATGACCAGCACCAGGATCAGCGCGGTGCCGGTCAGGGCGATCGGCGGCTCGTTGAACGTGAGCAGCCACGAGATCCCGATCATCGTCCCGGGGATCGCCGACGGCAGCACCGCGAGCCCGTCCATCACGCCCCGGCCGAAGACCCGCGTGCGGTGCACGACGTACGCGGCGACCAGCGTGCTGATCGTCGTGATGATCGCCGCCGTGGCGGAGAACAGCGCGGAGTTGCGGATGTCGTCACCGCGCAGGAGTGCCGTCTGCCAGTGGTCCAGCGTGAGGCTCCAGTCCGCGCCCCACGCCCGGGTGAACGAGCCGACCAGGATGCTCCCGTAGATGAGGATCATCAGGACGCTGACCAGGCCGAGGACGGTGAGGAGCCCGCGCCGCACCGCCGCGGGCAGCGGCGCGGCCGGCAGGCTCCCGGTCTTGCCCGACACGGTGACCGCGGAGCGCCGCGCGAGGACGCGGCGCTGGATCAGGAAGAGGATCAGCGTCGGTACGAACAGCAGCACGCACAGCACCGCCGCCATCCCGAAGTCCTGCCGGCCCACCGCCTGCACGTACGCCTCGACCGAGAGCACCTGGTACCCGGCACCGATGAGGACGGGGTTGCCGAAGTCGGTGATGACGAACATGCCGACGAGCAGCAGCGCGTTCAGGATCGCGGGGAACGCCAGCGGCAGCGTGACCCGGCGGAAGGTCTGGAACCACGTCCAGCCGAGATCCCGGCTGGCCCACTCCAGGGTGGAGCCGATGTTCTTCAGCGTCGGCAGCAGGGTCAGCGTGGCCATGGGGAAGAAGGCAAGCGTCTGGACGAGCCAGAGCCCGCCGAGGCCGAGGAGGCTGATGTCCAGGCCGAGCAGCTCGTGCGTGACCAGACCGCGCCGCCCGAACAGCAGCAGCACCGCCAGGCCGACGACGAACGGCGGCGAGATCAGCGGGAGCAGGGCCATCACCCGCAGCACGGCCCGGCCCCTGATGTCGGGCCGGCTGAGGGCGTAGGCGAACAGGAAGCCGACCACGGTGGCGCTCAGCGTCGAGGCCACGCCGATGACGACGGTGTTCTTCGCGGCCGTCGCCACGCGCGGCTCGGCGAGCCTGCTCCAGGCCTCGCCGTCGGGCTCGAACAGCATGGCGACCGTCGGCACGAGGACGAGCAGGAGGAGCAGGCCGGCGACGTAGGCGACGAGCGTGCCCACCGTGATCCGATCGGCCAGCAGGCGTCTGCGGCTGTGCCGCTGCCAGTCCGGCCGGGACCCGGGGGCCCGCTCGGTCCGCTCTTCCGGTACGACGGTCTGCTGGGTCGTCGAGGGCACCGGCATCAGACCCCGTACCGCTTGGCGAACTCCTTGGACACCGCGTCGCGCATCTCGCCCGCGCGCACCGGGTCGTAGTCCACCAGGTCGAGCTCGGCGAGACCCTGCGCGCCGTCGGGCAGGTCCACGTCGCTCCGCACGGGGTAGGAGTGGACGAGGTCGACGATCATCTGGGACGCCTTCTCACCCTGGAGCCACTGGACGAACTTCTCGCCGCCCTGAGGGTTCGGCGACCCCTGGACGAGCGCGTTGCCGGAGATGACGACGCCGGTCGGCTTGGGGTAGACGAGCTCGATGGGGAACCCGGCCCCGCGCACGTTGAGCAGGTCATGAGCGAAGGAGACGCCGGCGGCGTACTCGCCGGTGGCGACCAGCTGCGACGGCGCTCCCCCGCTGTCGGTGTACTGGCCGATCAGCTTGTGGAACTCGTCGAGGAACTTCCACGCACCCGCCTCGTCGCCGTTGCGGAAGATCTGCGTCGCCACGAACGTGTACCCGGTGCCGGACAGCGTCGGGTTCGGCATGACGAGCTGGCCCTTCAGGTCGGGGCGCAGCAGCTCGTCCCACGTCGTCGGGAGCGGGGCGCCGCCGGTCTCCTCCTTCCACCGGTCGGCGTTGACGCCGACGGTCATCAGGATGAGTTCGTTGGCGTGCCAGTAGCCCTCGGGGTCGACGAACCGCTTGTCGATGCCCTCGACCGTGGGCTTGAACGACCGGATCAGCTTCTCCTTGGCGAGCGGTCCGGCGTCCCCGCTGGCCAGGCCGATCACGTCGGCCGCGGGGCGGCCGGCCTCGGCCTTCAGCCGCGCCAGGAGCTCGCCGGCGCTCTGCCGCAGCACCTCGACCTCGATGCCCGACTCGGCCTTGAACGCCTCGGCCAGCCGCCGGGCGGGTTCCTCGGGCATCGGCGTGTACCAGGTCACCGTGCCGCCGGACGCGGATGCGGCGTCGTCGCCGCCGTCGGATCCGCAGGCCGACCCGAGCATGAGGAGTGTGAGAGAGAGCGCGCCTGCGGCGACTCGTAACAGGGACTTGTGCATGAGTGACCGCCTTCGGATCGATGCGCCCGCAGGAAGGGACGCAAGGTCACGATGCACAAAATGGTGTTATCGGTGACGCGAGATGTCAATATCTCTTGTAGACCAATTGACGGGTCGTCATCCCAAAGACGTCGCCTTGTGGGTCACTCCGCGAGGGTGTCCGAGGTCCTCCTCCAGGGTCGACGTGAGGTCCAGCTCCGATGTGATCATGTAGCGGTCGCCGCGGAACAACGTCTGGGTGAACTCGATCGGAACGCCGTCGGACGTGCGGGTCGCGGTCCTGAAGAGGAACGCGGGAGAGTACGGCGGCGCGTCCAGCACGGCCGACTCCTCCTGGCTGAGCACCGTCGGCTCGATGGTCTGCGTGCCCGCCGCCACCTTCAGGCCGTAGCGGTCGGAGAGCAACTGGTAGAGGGACTTCTCCTCCAGCTCCTCGGCGGGCAGGCCGGGCACCAGCGCGTCGGGGAGCGTCGTGGTGGCGAGCGCGATCGGGTCGCCGTCGGCCAGCCGCAGCCGGCGAATCGTCACGATCATGTCGGACGGCGCGATCTGCAGCCGCCAGCTCATGCGGACGCCGGCGTCGGAGCGCTCCACGCCGACGACGCGGGTGGAGGGCGTGATGCCGCGCCGGCGCAGCCCCATCGAGAACGACGACGCCGTCGGCGACTGGGTGATCGTGGGCCGCGCGACGTAGGTGCCGCTGCCCTGCTTGCGGATGAGATGACCGTCCCTGACCAGGTCGTCGACGGCGCGCCGCACCGTGAGCCGGGAGACGCCGCAGTCCTCTTCAAGCACTCGCTCGGGCGGGATCGGATCTCCCACGTTGAGGTCTTCGAGCAGGCTCATGATCCGCTCGCGGACCATGTTGTGCTTGCGCCCGCGACGAGCGTCCGCGTCGCTCACGTCCACCCCCTCCAACCCCTTCAAGGCGACACCCGCACTTCTCCCGCATGTTACGCCACAGCCATGGATTGGTATTGACGACTTGTATACCAACTCTTACAGTCACCGAAGAATCATGACCTTCCGGTGAACCAGGGCGGGGCGCGACGACGCCACCGCCACTCCTCCGTCCCACGGCTGGCCGCGACCGTCAGGCCGGGTCCGATCATCGTCGCATCAGGGCCGACGCATGACCACCCTGCCCAGACCCGCGCCTTCCCCCGACCGGCCTCAACCCTGAACAGCATCGTTCCGACAAGGGAGCACCGATGGGCAACCACATGGTCAATCGACGTCATCTCTTCGGGCTCGCGGGCGCCGGCGGCGCCGCCCTCGCGGTCCCCGGCCTGTTAGCGACGCCGGCGCACGCCGCCGCCCCGCAGCCGCCCGCCGCGTGGCCCACCGAGTTCGTCGAGGTGACGCCCAGCGTCGAGGGCGACATCGCCTGGTACGACGTCTCGCACTGGGGCGTCGAGGGCAAGGGCTGGTCCGACACGGCGGCCTACTACGACCGGCTCCCGGCCAAGGCCGAAGGCGTCGTGACCCCCGAGGTCTGGGTGCGCAGCCGCAACTCCTCGGGGCTTCTGACCCGGTTCGTCACCGACTCGACCATCTTCCGGGCCCGCTACCGGCTCAGCCTTGCCACCGTCGCGATGTACCACATGCCGGCCATCGGCCACAGCGGCGTGGACCTGTACGCGCGCACCCCCGCAGGACAAGACGCCTGGCTCGCCAACACGCACCCGGCGGCGCAGAACGTCGACCAGCAGATGGGCATCGCGGTCGACCCAGGAGAGCGCCTCTACACCGCCTACCTGCCGCTGTACAACAGCCCGCAGCGGCTGGAGATCGGCGTCCAGGCCGGCGCCAAGTTCCTCGGGGCCGCACCGCGCACCACCCCGCCCGCCGTCTTCTACGGCAGCTCGATCATGCAGGGCGGCGTGGCGTCCAGGCCCGGCATGTCCATCACCGCGCTCCTGGGCCGCCGCTTCGACGTCCCCACCGTCAACCTGGGCTTCTCCGGCAACGCGCGGATGGAGCCCGAGATCGCCGAGCTGCTCACCGAGCTCGACGCGTCCGTCTACGTGGTCGACAGCTCCCCCAACATGAACCCGCAGCAGATCGCGGAACGCGCCGAACCCTTCGTCCGCATCCTGCGCGCGGCCCGCCCTGACACGCCCATCGTGCTCGTCGAGGACCGCCGGTACGGGGACGGCCAGTTCGTCGAGTTCCGCCGCACCCGCAACGCCCAGAACGCGGCCGCCCTGCGCACGGCCTACACGAACCTGCGCCGCTCCGGCGTCAGAGGTCTCTCCTACCTCTCGGCCGACAAGCTCCCCGGACCTGAGGAGCTGGTGGACGGCTCGCACCCGAGCGACCTCGGCATGGCGACGTACGCCGACGCGTACGAGAAGGTCCTGCGCCCGATCCTGAAGAGACGAGGCGACTGACCGCCGCTCTGCACTGCCCCGGGGCTCGCGGCACGTCCCGGGGCACGGCCCGGACTGGAGCACATGATGGACGTGATCATCGCAGGCGGCGGGCCCACCGGCCTGATGCATCGCTCGGACGGCCTGGACCAGTACCAGGTGTAGAGGTTCTCCGCCGACGTGTACTCCTCGTCCAGCATTCACGTCATCGAAAAGCTCTGGGCCAGTGCGTGGTGCCCGCACCGGCCAGCCGATCCCACGGCCGAGGACTGGGTCGCCGCCCACGCCTTGGCCCTCCTGGTTGCAGGCGGGAACGCCGAGGGCAATACCCGCTGCGGCGATGAGAGTGCCCCGATCGAGGGCGATGGTGCGGACGAGCCGCGAACAGGGGAACCGACCCGCATGCGGCACCGTCTCGTAACGCATCGCGGGGTTCGGTCAAGTACAAGGTGTAAGCACCGTTGGACGAAGGGAACCCAGCTCTTGCGGCTCGACCAGGAGGGACCGGCGGACCCGTTAGCTCGGACGCAGGGTTTCGAAGCCTTCTACCTGCGACATTTCGACGTGATGACACGGTTCGTCGCACGCCGGGTGGCCGACCCGCACACGGTGGCCGATCTGACGGCGGAGATATTCCTTGCGGCGTTGCACTCCCGGCACACCTACCGGCCAGGACAGGGCAGCGAGACCGGATGGCTGTACGGAGTGGCGCGTAACGTGCTGTCGGTCCAACGACGCCGCAGCGAGCGCGAGGCCCGTGCCGTCGAACGGGTCGTCGCGCGCCGGCTGCTGGACGGCGACGACATCGCCGACCTGACCGACCGCATCGACGCCGAAGAGCCCGCCCGGCGTGCCTTGTCGGCCATGGCCGACCTGCCAGAAGGGGAACGGGCGCTGCTCGAGCTCGTGGTCATCGACCAGCTGACAGTGGCAGAGGCGGCCCAGGCCCTGGGCATCAGGGTCGGCACGGCCAGAGTCCGGCTGCATCGCGCCCGGCGGACTCTACGGAAGGTACCCGGCGTAGCGGCGGCTCTCGTGACGGAAGGACTGTGATGACGGTGTCGTTCAGGGACAAGCTGCTCGCGGAACTGCGCGCGGAGGCCGCCACGGTCCCGTGGGAACCGCGGCCGGCGCGCCGACCCGCACGCCATCTGGTGGCTGCGGTGGGGTTGGCCGCAGCGGTGGCCGCAGCGGTGGCGATCGTCATACCGCTGATGTCGCAAACGCCGGCGTTCGCCGTGGTCAAGAACCCCGACGGTACGGTCACCGTGCGGATCAACGAGTTCGTCAGGCCCAAGGAGTTGGAGAAAAGGCTGAGGGAGGAGGGCGTGCGAGCGGTGATCGATTACGTCCCTTACGGACAGACCTGCCGAGAGCCGCGAGGGGAGATCGTGCCCCAGCCGGAAAGGATGCCGCTGAGACGAGCGGAGGACTCGATGGACTTCTGGATCGACCCGAAGGATTTCGGGCCGGACGAGACGCTCGTCGTCCAGATGCACTCCGCCAACGACGACCCGGCCAAGAGCAATGGAGGCAACGTCGGAGTCATCCGTGGACCGGTCGCACCGTGCGAGCTCGTTCCGGTCAGGTTCAGCGGCGTAGAACGAGAGTGACCCAGCCCAGGGCACCTGCCCTAGGCACCGGGTAGTGGCGGCCAGCGGGTGTCACACAGGGACTTGCTCTGTTACTAGCAGTAGTTGCCGGTCATGGCGCCATTGGTGGGCACGTTGATCCTGGCCGGACCCTCGACGGAGTCCGGGCCGGTGCATCCGAGCGCGAGCAGGGCGCTGCCCGCGACCAGCCGGGTGATGGGTGTCATGATGACCTCCTGAGGTGGCGGGCCGGCCATGACACGCTCGTTACCACCTACGGCGCCGTACCGCGGGCTCACCTGCGCGACAACGTGTTGCGCGTCGTCCTCAACCCCGCCATCCGGGACGCACTCGGCCTCCCTCCAGGAAACGTGGCCGGTTCCCGCACAGGCTACGGCGAGGTAGGTCAGGGTCGGCGGGCAGGGACAGGGCCGACCAGGACGGCCACCGCTACGAGCCGGCCCGGACCGTCGACGGTGGCTGTTCACCGGAAACCGTCGGACGCCGACGCTGCAGGAGCGGCGGCACACGCACAGCGACTCGCACCGTCCCTGGACCTCGGAGGGCTCAGCCTGCCAGCGAGCACCGCCGGAAAACCGTTTGATCTTGCCTTCGCGTTTCCGTACGTTCCTTACGGCCCGTCGTCGTGAGGACAGAGGACGCACCGCGTGACCCCGCCTGCTCTTTAACCTGACACTTTTCTTCGCTCACCTTCAAGCCGACCCTCCCGTCGGCTCTGCCGGGCTGCCCGTGCGCGCCCGGTCATACGGCGTTCGAGGCCGCGCGCAATCGGCCTTGTGTCAGGTCTAGAGAGATCATGTCTTCACAACCTCATACTGTGCTGCCCTGGATCGTTCGTCGGGTCAGGCTGCCTCTGCTGTCCTTGCGGTGCGTGGACTGCCGGTCGGAGTCGGCCACCACCGGCGAGGGCAGGTTCCGTGTCAACGCCAACCGCAAACTGCTGGACGTGTGGCTGCTGGTCCGCTGCGTGTCCTGCGACCGGACGAGCAAGCTCACCGTGCACGAGCGAATGCCGGTCAGGTCCTTCGATCCGGTCGAGCTCGAGGGCTACTACGCCAACGACCCGAAGCTGGTGGCGGCCAGGCTGCTGGATCCGCTGCTGGCCCGCCGCAACCGCTTCACCCTGGATTGGACAGGGGCCTGGCGGCTGGACACCCCGTCGGCGTGGCTCGACGGGCCGTGGCCGTTCCAAGCGCAGGTCGTGTTCGAGGACTCGGTGCCAGTGCGCCCGGACAACCTCATCGCGCAGGGGCTCGGCCTCAGCAGGAACGAGGTGCTGCGCAGGGTCAAGTGCGACCTTCCGCTGCGCCGTCCAACGACTGCCGGATTCACCTTCACGGTGATGGCCTGGGACTACCGGGAAGGCAGCCGCGGCGCGTGACCGGACCTTCCGGCTCGTCCCCGCCCACCGCTCATCGGATAAGTCCGTCGCGTACGGCTTGCGTTCACTCACCCGGATATCTCAGCACGGCCACGCCCACCAGGTGGGCATGCCGATACGGACGCACTTGGTTGTTGCGTCCGAGGTGGGGCGGTGAAACGTCGGGTCGAGGTGGCGACGAGGAGTCCGAGTGCGGCGTAGGCTGCGCCGAGCAGGCTGGCGGCCGGCCATCCCATGGCGCTGTAGGCCCAGGTGGTGGTGATCGCACCGAGCGCGGAGCCGAGGGAGTAGAAGGCCATGTAGGCGCCGATGACGCTGCTGCTCTGGTCGGGGCGGGCGGTGGTGAGCAGGTGCTGGCTGCTGACGTGAACGGCTTGCACGGCGAAGTCCAGGACGATGACGCCGACGATCAACAGCCACAGCGATGACCGAGCTTGACCGATCAGCAGCCATGAGGCTGCGAGCAGGACCAGCGACCAGCCGGTGACCGAGGGCGCCAGGCCCCGGTCGGCCCATCGGCCGGCCCGGGCCGCGCTCAGCGCCCCGGTGAGACCGGCGAGTCCGAACAATCCGATCTCGGTAGTGCCGAAGTGCCACGGCTCGTCGCCGAGCGGGAGCGCCAGTCCGCTCCACAGCGTGCCGAAGGAGGCGAACAGGAAGAACGCGACCAGTCCCCGGCTGAGGAAGAGCCGATCGCCGACGACCAGACGACCCAGCGATGACAGCAGCTGCCCGTACCGGGCTCGGGGGCGGCGGATGTCGGCCTCAAGGGTGAATCGGGCGGCGAGCGCGAGCATCGCGCAAAGCCCGGCGATGACGAGGTAGACCGTGCGCCAGTCGGTCAGCTCGCCCAGTGTGCCTGCGACCACCCGTACTCCGAGTATCCCGATGACCACGCCCGAGGTGACCGCTCCGATGTTGCGGCCGCGCTCGCCGGTCGGTGAGACGGTGGCGACGTAGGCCACCGTGATCTGGACGACCACGGCGAACAGTCCGGCCAGGGCCAGGCCCGCGATCGCGATGCCACCGCTGGGCGCGGCGGAGGCCACCCCCGCACCTGCTGCTGTGAGCAGCAGGTGCACCGTGATGAGTCTGCGGCGGTCGAACAGGTCACCGAGCGGGACCAGCAGCACCAGCCCTGCGAGATAGCCGATCTGGCCGGCGGCGACCAGCCACCCCAGTGCTCCTTCCCCCAGCCCGAGGTCCTCGCCCGCGGCCTCGAGGACCGGCTGGATGCCGTAGATGGTCGACACCGCCGCCGCGCACACCAGCGCGAGCACGGTCCGCTGCCTTCCGGCCAATCCTGACGGCACGTCACCCTCCAATAGGTTTCGAAATGCAACCTATCTAAGGTAAGGGCATAATGGTTGCAGATTGCAACTCATCACGGAGGAGTCAGTGGACGTCACGCTCGCCGCAGGAGGCGCTTGGACCGACCCGGCCTGCCCGGTCGCGCGGACCGTCGACCTGATAGGCGACCGGTGGAGCCTACTGATCATCCGCGACGCGATGGACGGGGCGACGACCTACACCGAGTTCCATCAGCGACTGGGGATCGCCCGCAACATCCTCGCCGACCGGCTCCGCAAACTCGTCGAGCACGGCATCCTCGACAAGAGCGCCGCCGCCTACGGCAGGCGGCACACATACCGGCTCACCGAAGCGGGGCAGGACCTCTTCACGGCCGTCGTCGCCCTGCGTCAATGGGGCGAGCGCCACGCCTTCGCCCCGGACGAGCCACACTCCGTTCTGGTCGACGACCGAGGGCGGGAGCTTCCCGAACTCCACCCGCTCGACCAAGACGGCGCGCCGCTCTCCGCCGAGGCGTCGCACGTCCGGAAAACCGCCTGAGCCCGGCCGCGCCAGAACCCGTCCCATCGGGCTCTGCAATCGATGTCCCTCCCAGGGCCGAGTCTGCGGCCGGCTCACTGCCTGCGGCTGCGAAGCGTCGTTCCGGGCCTGCTCAAGAACCGTCGCCTCGCGGCCGAAGACAGGTCCTCGAAGCCCTCACGATCCCAACGCCTTCCCGCTCAACCGCGACCGAGGACACGGCCATCACCGGCAGCGACGATCACTTGCCGGGAACGACTCGGTGGTTCCGCGCGTTCGGGCGCGTCGCAAGGGTGGTGATGAAGGTGGCGATCTCGACGGGGTTCTCTTCGGCCATGAAGTGACCGGACGCGGTCGGCTGGTAGGTCAGGTCCGGCGCCCAGGCCCGCCACAGTGATGCGGCGTCGAAGCCGAGCCGGGAGCCCCAGTCCTGAGAGATGACGCCGACCGGCATCGCGAGCTGCGCACCACGCTCACGGTCGGCTCGATCCATCTCGAGATCGATGCTCGCGGTGGCCCGGTAGTCGGCCACGATGGAGTCGACCGCGGCGACCGAGCTGTCGATGTAGTGGGCGCGCTCCTCATGGGTGAAAGTCGTGCCGCTGGGGTCCCAGGCGTCCAGGAAGGAGCCGAAGAACTCCGGGGCGACCGCACGGATCATCTTCTCGGGAAGCCCGACGGGCTGAGCCATCAGGTACAGGTGCCAGGCGACCTTGGCGTCGACTCCCTGGAGAACGGCCCAGGTGTCGAGGGTGGGCAGGACGTCGAGGATTCCCAGGTAGTCCACGACGGCGGGGTGGTCCAAGCCTGCGCGGACGGCGACCAGCGCGCCGCGGTCGTGCCCGACGAGCCCGAAGTGGTCCACGCCGAGGGCGGACGCGACCGTCACGATGTCCTGAGCCATCGTGCGCTTGGAGTACGTGGCGGGGTCACTCCCGTCCGGCTTGTCGCTGTCGCCGTATCCGCGCAGGTCAGGGACGATGACCCGGTGGTCGGCGGCGAGCCTCGCCGCGACGTGGCGCCACATGTAGTGGGTCTGCGGGAACCCGTGCAGGAGGACCACGGCCGGCCCGCTCCCGCCGACGGCGACGTTGAGGTTGACGCCGTCGGCGCCGGGGATGGTCCGGTAGTCGAAGCCGCTGATCGTCAGTCGGGTGGTCATGCGTTCTCCTTCGCGTCAGGCGCGGCGGTCTCATGGGCGGTGAGGGCTGGGCGGCCGGAGAAGATCCCGGCGGGCAGGGGGGCACGCCCGGACGATGCCTTCAGGGCTGGGATGACGACGGTGTCGACGAGTGCGGACAGGTACTCCTCGTCGACCGCGAGGCCGTTGACCCGTCGCAGCAGGAGGGCGGCACCGACCACCTCCTCGAAGGCGAAAGGGTCCGCGCCGTCGGGCAGCTCGCCGCGTGCGATCGCGGTGTCGATGACCCGTCGAGGCAACCGGGCTCCTGTTGGGCCGACGGCGTTCTCGATGGCCTCGCACAGGCCCGGGTCCTCCAGACCCGCCTGCAGAAGCAGCATCGCGGTCTGACTGTCCGCGGCGCGCATGGTCTGGTCCAGCCGCCGGCACAGGCTCAGCACGTCCCCGCGCAGGGTGCCCGTGTCGATCGGCTCACCGGCCTCGCGCTCTGCGGGCCCTGCCTTGACCGCGGCGATCACCATCTCCCGCTTGGACCCCCATCGTCGGTACAGGCTCGCCTTGGATGTCTGGCACCGCCGGGCGACCTCCTCGAAGGACACCCCCTGGTAACCGGACTCCCCCAGCACCTCCAGGACGACAGCGGTGATCCGCTGATCCAGAGCCGCGTCACGGGGACGGCCGCGCGCCGCCCCCTCACCGTTATCTCGATACGTCACGTACCGTATCGTAATACATGTACAGCGGATGACTGCGCGTTCGCTGATACCGAAGGCACGGACAGGCTTGTCAGGCCGTGGCGTGACCTTCGGCGAAGGCCGTGGCGAAGGCGTCGTCGCCGAGTGCGGATCGCGCCGTGGCCGTGATGCGGTCGACGTCCCCGTGCTCCTCGGGTGGCAGGGGTGCGCCCGCGGACCGGCGCAGGGCGGCGGCTTCGCCGAGGAGTCGTGCCGCTTCCGCATGGGCGCCCGTCAGGGCCGCCGTGCCGGCCAAGCCTTCGAGGGCGAGCGCGATCGCCCTGGGGTCGCCGGTGTCCTGTGCGACGGCGAGGGCCTCCCTGTGGAGTTCCTCCGCCGCGGCGGCGTCTCCTCTCTGCTCGGCGGTGAAGCCGAGCTCGGCCAGCCCGAGCGCGATGCCCGGCGCGTACCGCACCTCGCGTTCCCAGGCGAGGACGTCGCGCATGTGGGCCTCGGCGTCGTCGAGGCGGCCCGCTCGGCGGGCGGTAAGGGCCAGGCCGGTGCGGGCGAAGGTCTCGCCTGTGCGGTAACCGTGCTCGGCGGCGAGGGTCCTGGCTCGCTCGTGGCGCCGGTCGGACTCGGCGTGGTCGCCGGCCAGCAGGGCGATCCGGCCGAGCCCGGACTGGAGCAGCGAGACCTGCAGCCACAGCCCGAGTTCCTCGGCCAGCCGGAGTCCGGTGCGGCCGAGATCGGCGGACCTGCGATGGTCTCCCTTGATCTCCGCGAGCCTGCCGAGCAGGTCGATGGCCCTTACCTGCCCCCACCGGTCCCCCAGCTCTTCGAATATCGCCAGGCTCTCGTTCCCGGCTCGTTCGAGCGTGCCGAGGTCGCTGCGGACGAGTGCGTGGTTGGCCACGGTGGCCAGCGCCGCGGCGGTGCCCCAGCGGTCGCCGAGCCGCTGGAGCACGGGGAGCGCCCGGTTGACCAGGTCCTGGCTGAGTGCCAGGTCGCCGGCTCCGAGCAGCACGTCGCTGAGAAACCACTCCGCTCTGGCGCGTTCGCCGGGGTCGGCGATGGTCTCCGCGGGCGTACGGAAGTCCGTCGTACGCTCGCCCAGCAGATCCAGCCCGGTCTGCCAGGCCTCGGCCCGTGCTCTCGTCGCGGCGGGGGCCGCCCCCCGGATGGCCAGCGCCATCGTGAACGCGCGCCGTCCCTCGCCGATCCTCCCGCGCAGGAACCAGTACCAGGCCAGCGCGTTGACCAGGCGCAGGGCCAGACCGGCGTCCTGCCGCCGGACGGCCTCCTCCAGCGCCGCGCGCAGGTTGCCGTGTTCCGCGTCCAGGCGCCGAAGCCAGCGCCGCTGGTCAGGGCCATGCAGCCGCGGCTCCGCGCGCTCGGCCAGCTCGGTGTGGAAGATCAGGTGCCGGAGGCGGATCCGTTCGGTCTCACCGGCCTCCTCCAGACGGTCCAGCGCGTAGGCCGCGACCGATTCCAGCAGCCGGTAGCGGCTGCTGCCCGCTCCACCGACCCTGACCACCATCGAACGGTCGACGAGGCGGGCCAGCAGGTCGAGGACGTCCTCCGGCGCCACGTCGCCGCCGTCCGCGCAGATCTCCTCGGCCGCCTCCAGCGCGCAGCCCTCCGTGTGTACGGCGAGGCGCCGCAGGACAAGGCGTTCCGGCTCGGACAGCAGCTCCCAGCTCCAGTCGATCATCGCGCGCAGGGTCCGCTGCCGCGCCGGGGCGCCGCGGTGTCCGGAGGAGAGCAGCCGGAACCGGTCGTCGAGCCGTTCGGCCAGGTCGTGGACGTCCAGTGCGCGCAGGCGGGTGGCCGCCAGCTCCAGGGCCAGCGGGACGCCGTCCAGCCGGCGGCAGATCGCCGCGACCACCCGGGCGTTGGTGTGGTCGATCACGAACCCGGGAACGGCGGCCGCCGCGCGCGCCTCGAACAACCGGACGGCGCTGAACCTGCGGAGGGTCGCCACCCCGGTCTCGGCCGGGGAGAGGGGCGCCTCCAGCGGCGGGACCGGCCAGACGGACTCCCCGGCGAGCCCCAGGGGCTCCTGACTGGTGGCGAGGATCCGCACCTCCGGCGCGGCCCGCAGCAGCCGCTCGCTCAACGCGGCGACCTCGTCGATCACGTGCTCGCAGTTGTCCAGGACGAGCAGTGTCCGGCGGGTACGCAACGCGTCGGCGAGCCGTTCCGCCGGATCCGAGGGAGCGCCGGAACGCGGCATGCCGGGGGCGGTGTCGTCGCGGATGTCGAGCACGGCGATGACCTTCTCCACGAGCCGATCGGTCCCGGGCGCCCCGGCCGTCCTGTCGAGGCCGGCCAGTTCGACGAGCCACACGCCGTCAGGGTGATCCGCGGCGACGCCCGCGGCGGTCTCCAAAGCCATCCGCGTCTTGCCGACACCGCCCGGGCCGGTGAGCGTGACCAGCCTGGCCGACTTCAGCAGCGCCTGGACCTGGGCCATCGCCTCCTCACGCCCGACCAGCTCGCTGATCTGCGCGGGCAGGTTCGTCCGCGGCGCCGCCTCTGGCGCGGTGGCCAGGGCAGGGTCCTGCTCGAGGATCCGGCGGTGGAGTCCGGCGATCTCCGGCCCTGGGTCCAGGCCCAGTTCCTCACGCAGCCGCGTCAGCAGGTCGGCGTAGGTCTCCAGGGCGTCGCTCTGCCGGCCGGTGCCGTACAGGGCGCGCATGTACGCGGCGCGGAGGCGTTCGCGCAGCGGATGGCGTTCGACCAGGTCGCCCAGTTCGCCCGCCAGGGCGCCCAGCTCACCGATCTCCAGCCGCGCCTCCGCCCGTTCCTCCAGGGCGGTGAGCCGCTGCTCTTCCAGGAGCGCCATCGGCAACCGCGCGAACTCCTCGTCGGCGAAGTCGGCGTAGGCCGGCCCGCGCCACAGCTCCAGCGCCTCGGTCAGCAGGCCCGCCCGTGAACGCGGGCTGGGCGCCTCGCGCGCCCGCGCCAGCAGCCCGGTGAACCGCATCGCGTCGACGGCCTCCGCATCGATCCGAAGCCGGTACCCCACGGTCTCCTCGAAGGACACCAGGTTCCTGGCGCCCGGCTCGGCCTCGTCCAGGGCGCGGCGCAGCTGCGAGACCTTGACCTGGAGTGCCCCGGACGGATTGCGCGGCGGCGCGTCACCCCACAGGTCGTCGATCAGCCGGTCCACCGGCACCGGCCGCCCCTCATGCCCGAGGAGCACGGCCAGCAGCGCGCGGACCTTCGCCCCGCGCACCACCACCGGGGCGCCGTCCGCCGTCCATACCCCCAGCGGCCCGAGCACCCCGAATCGCATGTCGTCACACTATCTGGCGCTTTCCCCGGCCCCGCTTACCGCGGCCCGCCACCGGCGGGAAGCGCGCGGTAAGAGCCGGAAAAGCGCCGGTCGCCATGCTCGTCCCACCGAGCCGCACAGGAAGTTTCGAAGGGAGAGAGCGATGACCGCGACCGCACCGCTGAACGTCGCCATCATCACCGGCAGCATCCGGGACCGCCGGTTCGGTCCCACGGTGGCCGAATGGTTCGCCGGGGAGGCCGGGCGGCGCCCCGCCCTCCGTCTCGACCTCATCGACCTCGCCGATGTCGCCCTGCCCGCCGTACTCGCCGCTGACGACACGGGGCCTTCCGAGGCGCCAGAACCGGTACGGAAGCTCGGAGCACGGCTGGACCGGGCCGACGCGTTCGTGATCGTCACGCCGGAGTACAACCGCAGCTTCCCCGCCTCGCTCAAGACGGCCATCGACTGGTACGTCGACGAATGGCAGGCCAAACCGGTCGGCTTCGTCTCCTACGGCGGAGCCTCCGGAGGTCTGCGCGCCGTCGAGCACCTCAGGCAGGTCTTCGCCGAGCTCCACGCCGTCACCGTCCGCAACACGGTCAGCTTCCACTCCTGCCGGGACAAGTTCGACGACCGCGGCCGCCCGATCGACGAGGTCGGCTGCCGCGCGGCGGCGGAGAGCCTGATCGACCAGCTGACCTGGTGGGCCCGCACCCTGTGTGACGCCCGTGCGGAACGCCCCTACGTGGCGTGACAGACGCCTTGCCCCGAACCTTCTGAGGAGATCGCGATGCCATCGCCACAAGGAATGACCACCAGCGCCAGGTCGCGCTGGATCCTCGCTCTGCTGGCCTTCTCCAGCCTGATCACTTCGCTCGACTTCACCATCGTGTACGTGGCGCTGCCCGACATCGCCCGCGAGGTCGGGCTGTCCGGTCACGCCGTCCAATGGGTGGTCAGCGCCTACGCCATCTTCTTCGGCGGCTTCCTGCTGCTGGGCGGCCGCTCGTCCGACCTGCTCGGCCGCCGCCGCATGTTCGTCCTGGGCATGCTCCTGTTCGGCGGTGCCTCGCTCCTGGGTGGCCTGGCGACCTCACCCGCGACACTGATCGCGGCGCGGGCGCTCCAGGGAATCGGCGGCGCCTTCCTGTTCCCGGCCACGCTCTCGCTGGTCACCACCAGGTTCACCGAAGGCCGCGAGCGCGTACGCGCCCTGGCCGTGTGGGCCATGGCAGGCGCGGGCGGGCTGAGCCTGGGCGCCCTGCTCGGCGGTGTGCTGACCCACGCGTTCGGCTGGGAGGCGGTGTTCCTGGTGAACGTGCCGCTGGTCGTGGCGGGCACCGTGGGCGCGTTCGCCCTGCTCGACGTGGACGGCCCGCGCCAACGGGGGCGCGGCTTCGACATCCCGGGCGCCCTGACCGGAACGGCCGGGCTGACCCTGCTCGTCTTCGCCATCGCCCAGGGCCCGGAGATCGGCTGGAACACGACCTCCGTCCTCGCCTCCGCCGTCCTCGCCGTGGCGCTGCTGACCGCGTTCGTCGTCATCGAGGCCCGCACCAGGCACCCGCTGATGCCGCTGCGGCTGTTCGCCAACCCCAACCTCCGCGCCGGCCTGCTGGTGATCCTCACCTTCGGCATCACCATGCAGAACCTGGTCTACTTCCTCACCCTGTACGTCCAGGACGTGCTCGGCTATTCGGCACTGCAGGCAGGGCTGGTCTTCCTGGGCCTCTCCGTGGTGATCGGCATCGCCAACTTCGTCGCGGAACGACTGATCAACCGCATCGGCGCCCGCGCCACCTTGATCATCGCCCTGCTGCTCGGCTCCGCCGGCGGCGCGCTGATGGCCGCGGGCATGCGCGCCGACGGCTCGTACTGGACGATCCTCGCCGGCCTGGTCGTGTACGGCATGGGCATGGGAACGATCTACCCGACCATGTTCGGCGTCTCGGGCACCGGCGTGGCCGACAACGACCAGGGCGCCGCAGGGGGCATGGCCAACACCGCCCTCCAGGTCGGCACCGGCGTGGGCCTGGCCATCCTGGTCAGCGTCTCCGCCTCCGGGCTCACCGGGCTGACCGGCGAGGCGCTGCGCGCCGCCACCTCCGACGGCCTGCGCGACGCGGTCTACCTCGCGGCCGCACTCACCCTCGCAGGCATCCTCGCCGCCCTGACCATCGCCCGCCACACCACCCCATCACCGACCTTGGCCGAACCACCGAACGTACCCAACGCTTCGACACGAAAGGCGTCATCATGACGACGACCAGGAACCCGACCGCCGCGACCAGCCAGGTCACCGTACTGGGGCTCGGTGAGATGGGGTCGGCGATCGCCAGGACATTCGTCGGCCGCGGCTATCGCACGACGGTCTGGAACCGGACCTCGAGCAGGAGCACCCCGTTGGTGGAGAGCGGCGCCTCGGCCGCCGCCACGGCCACCGAGGCGGTGGCGGCGAGCCCGCTCGTCATCGTCTGCCTGCTCGACAACACGGCGGTCGAGGAGGTGCTGGCGTCCGTGGAGCCGGCGGTCGCGGGCAAGGTGCTGGTGAACGTGACCAGTGGCTCCGCAGGCCAGGCTCGGGCCAACGAGCGCTGGGCGCGTGAACACGGCGCGGAGTACATCGACGGCAAGATCATGGGGGATCCGCCATACGTGGGAACCCCCGACGTCATGTTTCCCTTCAGCGGTTCCCGTGGGGCCTTCGACGCTCACGAGCCGACGCTGCGGGAACTGGGCGCCATCGCCTACCACGGTGAGGACGCCGGTCTGGCAGCCGTGGAGTTCATGGCCCAGGTCGCGGTGGGCTACGAACTGCTCATCGGCTATCTGCACGTGCTCCGCCTGGTCCAGGCGGAAGGGGTCGACGTGGTGGAGTTCACCGAGCGCGTCGCCGGTTCTGTGGCCATGTACCCGTCGTTGCTGACCTCGATGGGCAAGGCCGTCCAGAGCGGCGAGTACGCACCGGATCTCGGTCCGCTCAACGTCCAGGCGGCGCTGATGGACGACCTGATCAACCACCGCGAATCCCTCGGCGTGGAAGCCGTCCGGATGAAGGAGGTCAAGGAACTGATGGACCGCAGGATCGCCGGCGGCCACGGCGACCAAGGCTTCTCCAGCCTGTTCGAGCTGCTGGGCCGGCCCAGCCGAGCCTAGACCGCGTACCCATCACACGTGGGCGTAGCTCTGGCGTGGCGGGTCTGTGGATCGCCAGACTCGCCGGGTTCGAGCTACGCCCAAGCACGATGCTGGACCCGGTTTGGTGGACACCTCCTCTGGGGATCCCTGGTTTCCGAATAAAGAAGTCTGCTGTGCGGAACAACCATCCACCAGAGTGTGACGGTCCGTCCGGGTGGGTGACGGCCGAGGTCACGGTCCAGACAGCGAGAAGGCCGGCCCCTGACCTGCTGCGATGTGGTGGGCGATACTGGCCCTCCCCTTTGGGGGACTGTGGAGAGACCGGCAGTCTCGGACACCCGCCGCGATGATCAGCGTGAAATGCTCACTGACCCGATCCGGCTTCAGCTCTGAGCCGTCTTCCCAGGTGAAGGCTTCTGCGAGCGAAGGACTGAGGTCAGGGTCGCGTGTCCGAGTGGAGGGCTCGGGCGCACAGGGTGAGCGTTTCCGCGAGTGTCGTGCGGTCCGGGTCGTCGATCTCGGCGAGCATGACGGCTTCGATGCTGTCGAGGGAGCGGTCGCATCGCCGGAGGGTGCTCAGGCCCTTCGGGGTGAGGCGGGTGCGCAGAGCGCGGCCGCCGTCGGGATGCGGGTCGCGGCGGATCAGGCCGCGTTGTTCGAGATCGCGGATGACCAGGTTCATCGCCTGCGGGGTGACGAAGGCGATGCGGGCCAGGTCGGCCGAGGACGGGGCGTCGCGCAGGCGCAGCTCGCTGAGCGCCATGTATCCGGTGGTCGTCATGCCGTGCCGGGCGAGCGCATCGTCCAGGCAGGCGCGGATGCGGCGTTCCAGCCGGAACACGAGGTAGCTCACACGGGGCGGCGGCGCGTCCGCGGGGACACCCGGATCGGTCACCAGGAGACGATATCGCGCCCCTGTCAGTACGGGCCCCGATGTAAGTTTCTCACCCCGTTATCAAGGTCCTTGATAGCAAGTTACTTGATAACCATGGGAAACGGCTCTGCGCCAGGTGAACCGGCGGGGACGCCCAGCGGGCGTGCATTGACGGTGGATCGTGGCCCTTCTATTTTCCAGCGAACCGACGTCATTACGCGGCGGACCGATCCGCGGCGCGCCGCGGACATGGAGAGGAGGAGCGCGAATGAGACGCTTGACCACGGTGCTGGCTGGTGCCTGCGCCGCGGCGCTCTTTGCCGTCATGACCGTGGTACTCGGATCGCCGGCCGTCGCCGCCGCCCTGGTGGAGGTGACCAGTTTCGGCAGCAACCCGGGCAACATGCGGATGCACGTCTATGTGCCGGACTCGCGCCCGGCCTCGCCGGCGATCGTGGTGGCGATGCACGGCTGCGGCGGGTCCGGTCCCGGCTTCTACCAGGGCAGCGAGTTCGCCTCGCTGGCGGATCGCCATGGCTTTATCGTCATCTACCCGACCGCCACCCAGTCGGCGGGGTTCGGCAACTGCTTCGACACCTGGTCGGACGCGGCCAAGCGGCGCGGCGGCGGCAGCGACCCGGTCTCGATCCTCTCGATGATCGACTATGTCGAGCGGACCCACCAGGGAGACCCGAACCGGGTCTACGCCACGGGAAGCTCGTCCGGCGGCATGATGACCCAGCACATGCTCGCCGTCTACCCGGACGTGTTCAAGGCAGGGGCCTCCTTCATGGGTGTGCCCTTCAACTGCTTCGCCGGCGCCTCCGACTACCCGCCGGGAAGCAGCAGGTGCACCGGCGGGAGCATGGACCGAACCCCCCAGCAGTGGGGTGACGCGGTCCGCCAGGCGTACCCGGGATATTCCGGCCCCCGCCCGCGCATGCAGCTGTGGCACGGCACCAGCGACACCCTCGTGCCCTACTCGCTGCTGCGGGAGTCGATCGAGCAGTGGACCAACGTGTTCGGGCTGAGCCAGACCCCGACCAGCACCGACACCCCTCAGGCGAACTGGACCCGCAGCCGGTACGCCGATCCGTCCGGCACCGTGCAGGTGGAGGCGTACAGCATCCAGGGCGCCGGGCACGCTCTACCGCAGAGCGGCATGGCCCGCTACGCCGTCGAGTTCTTCGGCTTGACCACCAGCCAGACCGACACCACGCCGCCGACCACGCCAGGCACCCCGGTCGCGTCCAACGTGACCGCCACCAGTGCAACGCTGACCTGGACCGCGTCCACCGACCAGGGCGGCTCCGGCCTGGCCGGCTACAACGTCTACCGGGAGCAGGGCGCCACCGACCCGCAGCTCGGCCAGTCCACCACCACGTCGATCACCCTGACCGGGCTGAGCGCCAACACCCAGTACCAGGTGTACGTACGGGCGCGCGACGGCGCGGGCAACCTGTCGGGCAACTCCGCGACGGTCACCTTCACCACGACCTCCACCGGAGACGACACCACTCCACCCACCGCCCCCGCCGGGCTCACCGCCTCGGGCACCACCGCAACCGGCACCAGCCTGACCTGGACGGCCTCCAGCGACGACACCGGTGTGACCGGCTATGAGATCCTGCGCGCTCCCGGCGCGACGGGCGGCACATTCACCCAGGCCGGCACCTCGGCCACGACCTCGTTCACCGACACGGGCCTGACCGCAGGCACCCCCTACCGCTACCAGGTCCGGGCGCGCGATGCCGCCGGCAACGTCTCACCGGTCTCCAACACCGTCCAGATCACCACTCAGGGAGGCACGACCGGTGCCTGCTCGGCCACCCCGACCGTGCAGTCCCAGTGGGGGAACGGGTATGTGATCCAGCCGCTGACCATCACCAACACCAGCACCTCGACGATCACCGGCTGGACGGTCACCTTCACCCTGCCGGCCGGGCACACCCTGACCGGCTCGTGGAACGGCACCGTCACCACCAGCGGCCAGACCGTCACGGTCAGAAGTGTCAGCCACAACGGCACGCTCGCGCCGGGAGCCGGCACCACCAGCTTCGGCTTCCAAGCGAGCAGGCCCAACGGCGACACCGCCCTGCCGTCCGGCTACACCTGCGCCTGACCGTCAGCGCGGTTCCCTGATCACGGCCCCGTCAGGTGGGACCGGGCCGTGATCAAGGGATCCGCGCCGGCGGCGGCGGAAGCACCGCACGACCTCTCGGAACGCGCCGAACCGGCCACATCAGGAGATCTCGACGTAGTCCAGTTCGGCCGCGAACGGTCCGTCGTCGTGCTGGAATCGCAGCGTGTTCCATTTGTGGTCCAGCTTCAGCTTGACCGGCGCGTCCGACCAGGACGTCCAGGTGGGACTACCCGGATAATGCAGGACGACCTTGTACGAGCCATTCACCGTCAGATACTGACGCGCGTTGCCATCGGCGGCGCTGTACCGCACGTTCACCGTATAGGTGTCGGCCCTGGGCGCGTACACCTTGATTTCGACCCAGCTGTCCGGGTGGTTCAAATAGCCCATAGAAGCTTTGTTCGACGCGCCGTCGATATTGTAAAGGCGCCTGGCGTTGTTGTAAGTGCCGTCCTCGGCCTCGTAACGGACCGGCCTCTCTGATACGACGGCCAGGACGATCAGGGTGGTCACCACGACGGCCGGCACGGCCGCGATCAGCAGGATCGTACGAGGTCGCGGGCCACGGGCGTGGGCGGGCTCCGGTGTCCCCGAGATGGACGCGTCGTCGGCGGCGGGCCGGCTTCGCAGTTGCGCGCGCAACCCCAGCATCGAGACGACCAGCCCGGCCGCGCCCGTGAACATCCCGATCACGCTGGCCCGTCGATTCAGCCCCTCCAGCACATCCCCTGGCAGACGGAACGGGTCGACAAGGAACCAGACCAGAAGCGAGACCACCAGCACCACGATCGCGGTGTTCCGCACCGCCCGCCATACCCACGTACCCGGCGCTCGCTTCTGCCCTCTCGCCGCATTCGACATGGCTCCAGGGTGGCACCTTGATCGCCTCAGACGAAGGCCGGTAGGGGAATTATGACGATCTCGGAATCTTCGTCGTTCGTGAGGCGTGTCCCGCCGTGCGCCGTCAGTATTGATCTGACTTTCGGTGGATTGGCGTGCAACGGATATACGCGAGGAAGGGAGGAGCCGATGCTGACCGAATCCCTGGTGGCGTTGGCCGCCAGCGGTGGGGCGGCTCTGGTGGGAGCCATGGCCACCGATGCCTGGCAGGCGACCCGCAGCGGTGTGGCCCGGCTGTTCAGCCGCCAGGGGCCCGAGCGTCAGGCGGCCGTCGAAGCTCAGCTCGACGGCAACGTCGTCCTGGTGGAGCGGGCAGGCGATCCCGGCCAGGCGCGGCAGAAGCTGGTGCCGGTCTGGGAGATGGCGCTGGCCCAGTTGCTGGAGGAGCACCCCGAGGTCGAGGCCGAGCTGCGAGAGCTCGTCGCGCGCGTACGTGAGGCTCTGCCCGACGCGCAGCGGGTGCAGCACCAGTACAACATCGCCCGCGACAACTCCCGGCAGTTCTCCGTGATGGACGGCGACATCAACTACTACGCCTCCCCCGCGCAGCCGGACCGCGGCGCCGACAGCCCCATGTGACCGGCATGGACGGCATGTTCGGCCAGCTGGGGCGTACCGTTCACCAGGAGGTACGGGTCGAGAGCGGCTTCGCCTACGGGGTGATCGGCGCGGATCTGCACGTCTTCGGCGACGGCAGACCTCTGTACCTGCTCAAGGAGACGAGCGGACGGGCGCAGCTGAGGGTCGCGCTGGACGCTCTCGGGCTCCCGGCCCAGCCGAGCCAGCTCCTCAACGCCCGCCACGCCGTGGTGGACTTCACCGGCCGCGACGGCGAAGTCGAGGAGCTGACCACGTGGCGCGACAGCGGTGACAGCCACGCGGTCCGCTGGCTGCACGCCCCCGGCGGCCAGGGCAAGACCCGCCTCGCCGCCCACCTCGCCGCGGCGGCGGCCGGCGACGGCTGGAAGGTGATCGTCGCCGAGCACGCGCCGGCCCAGGTGGTCAACGCCGAGGACCAGACCGGCCACGACCTGCGCCTCGGGACCGCCCGCGGGATCCTCATGCTGGTCGACTACGCCGACCGCTGGCCCCTGGCCCACCTGACGTGGCTGTTCAGCAACAAGATCCTCGACCAGGACGTACCGGTACGAGTGCTGCTCCTCGCCCGCAACGAGCACATCTGGCCCGCCCTGCGCCATGCCCTCACCCAGGCCGGCTGGCCACCCGGGGCCTGCGCCGCCCGGTCCTTGGGCCCCCTGCCGAGCACGAGGGACGCCCGCCGCGACATGTTCAGGGCCGCCCGCGACTGCTTCGCCCGCTGCTACGGGCTGACGCGGGCATCGGTGATCGGCGTGCCGGACTGGCTGGAACGTGAGGAGTTCGGCCTCACCCTGGCGGTGCACATGGCCGCGCTGGTCGCCGTCGACCGCCACGTCCGTGCCACGCCCCGGCCCGCGCCCGGTGAGAGCATGCTGGCACTGACCGCCTACCTGCTGGGGCGCGAGAGCCATCACTGGCACACGCTGCACGGCACCGCCGATCCCCTGACGGGCGCGCGCACCACGTTCGGCACCGACCCGATCCGGATGCGACGGGCCGTGTTCACCGCCGTGCTCACCGGTCCCCTGGGCTTCCGGGACGCCATGGCGGCGCTGGACGCCGTCGGCGTCGGCGGTGACACCGACCGGGTGCTCACCGACCACACCTTCTGCTACCCGCCCGCCGATCCCCGTACGGTGCTGGAGCCCCTCTACCCCGACCGGCTCGCCGAGGACTTCCTGGCCCTGTGCCTGCCCGGCCACGACCTGCCCGAGCACCAGCCGGAGGCGTGGGCGGCCACCGCCCCCGAGACGCTGCTCGCCTCACCGTCCGGCGACGGGACGCTGCCGCCGTACGCCGCGCGGACGATCACGTTCCTCACCGCGGCGTGCGAACGCTGGCCCCATCTGATCCCCACGCTGGAAACGCTGGAGCGTCTCCTCCCCGAGGACCCGGACGACGCGGCCGGCGACCTCGCCGTCGCGGCGGCCGACCTCACCGAGCGCCTCGCCGGGCACCGGCTGCCGACGCTCACCGATCCCGCCGCCCGCGCGGAGCTGTACGACGTCCTGGGCCGGTGGCTCTACCAGGCCCACCAGGAGGAGAAGGCGGCCGCCGCGCTGACCGAGGCCACCCGGCTGTACCGGCCGCTGGCCGCCGCCGATCCCCGGACGTTCGAGCCCAAACTCGCCGCGGCGGCGTTCTACCTCGCCATGGACCTGGCACTCGGGGGCGCCATACCTCAGCCGGACGACCTGGCGGCGGTGGCCTACTTCTCCGCCGGCGGTGACGCGCTGCGGCCCGGCATGGCCCGCCCGGACGAGGCGCTGGCGGCGTTCCGCGAGGCCGTCGAGATCTTCCGCCGGCTCGCCCGCGACGATCCCGCCGAACACCAGGAACGCCTGGCCGCCGTGATCTGTGTGGCCGCGCTCTGCGGACCGTACCTGGGAGCGCCGGAGGAGTCGCTGGCCCTCGCGCGCGAGGGCGTCGACCTCGTCCGCCGGCTGGCGCGCGACCAGGAGAACCTGGGCAAGGACTACTCGGACGACGTCGCGGCGGCGCTGATGGCCCTCGCGGGCAACCTGGTGGCC
Source organism: Nonomuraea sp. NPDC049486 (assembly GCF_040676925.1). Lineage (NCBI taxonomy): Bacteria > Bacillati > Actinomycetota > Actinomycetes > Streptosporangiales > Streptosporangiaceae > Nonomuraea > Nonomuraea sp. NPDC049486. The sequence continues at coordinate 191,716 of NZ_JBFAPV010000015.1, read as the reverse complement.
TCGGAGCCGGAGCAGGCCGCGGCGCTCGCCCACGAGGCCATGGAGATCCTGCGCCGGCTCGCCCGCGACAACCCCGCCGAGCCCGCCCACGAGGACAGCCTCTACGGAATGCTGGCCTTCCAGACCGCGGTGCTGCTGCGGCTGGGCCGCGCCGAACCGGCCGTCGCCGTGCTCGACGAGGCCGTACGGATCCGTCGCCGCCTCGACCGGCGGAAGGATTCGGACGGCCGCGACGCCTGGCAGGACACGTTCGCCGGGGCGCTCGGCCTGGTGTGGGTGCAAGGGACCGAGGACGACGTGGAGACCGGCCTGGAAACGGCCGCGCGGGTGCTCCGCCACCAGGCGCGGGCCAACCCCACCGCCGACGGGGTGGCGCTCTATCACACCTTCCTCTCGCTCGACCTCCTGCTGCGCCGGCTGGAACGATGGGACCTCGTCCTGGCCGGGCAGCGCGACGCCATCGACTTCCTCGGGCACTGGGACGACGCGACCGATCTCCTCGGCATGCTGGCCGCCCACGGCACCGTCCTCGCGATGCTGGGGCGATGGGACGAGACCCTGGACGTGATCGGCGCGATCGCCCGGGAACTCCTGCGGGAGGGCACCGCCGCCGAGCTGGAGTACGCCATTCACGGAGGGCTGACGGCGATGACCACGGGCAGCGTGGGCCAGTCGCCGGACGAGCAGCCCGCCGGCGCCTACGAGCGCGAGTCGCGGGACGAGAACGTCGCCATGCTGAACCAGATAGCGGCGGCCTACCGGCGGCGTTCCCACGGCGACGCCCAGGAGCGCGACCAAGGCCTGGCCGTCACGCTCAAGACGCTGGCCGAAGCACTGTGGATCAAGGACGAACCGTGGGAGTCCCTGGCCGCCGGCGACGAGGCCGTCCAGATCCGCCGCCGGCTGGCCCGCGGCGGTTCCGCCGAGCACCGAGGTCACCTCGCGCTCGCTCTGAAACGCCACGCCCACAGGCTGGGACGTGTCGGACGCCACGAAGAGGCTGCCGCCGCGGCGGGAGAGGCCGCCCACCTCTACGACCTCCTCGCCCGGGACGACCCCGGCTCGGACCGGCTCACCCTCGCCGCGACCCTGCACCTCCTGGCGTCCAACCTGCAGTGGTCCAGCCCGGCCGAGGCTCTGGAACCTGCGCGACGGGCCACCGGGATCCTGGAGCGGCTCGCCCGCGACGAACCCGCCACGCACGAACCCAACCTCGTGATCATGCTGGACACGCTCGCCGAGATCCTCGACCGCCTGGGCCGCGGAGAAGAGGCACGCACCACGGTCAGCCAGGCGGCCGGAATACGCGCACGTACCCGGACCTGAGACACGCGTCGATGGGATTCAGGCGCGTCGGAGGCGTTCGAGGCGGGGCAGCTCCCCGGGGCGCACGTGGGCGGTGCCGCACCCTCCCAGGATTCCCACCCGAGCCGGTGCGGCACCGTGCCTGCCGAAAGTCCGCGCCGCTTCCGGAAACGCCGTCACCACAGGTAGATCTCGTGGACCAGGCCGTCCGGCTCCTCCCGATAGGTGATCGGGGACCCGGTCTGCCTGGCCTGCGTGGCCAGCGTCAGCAGCGCCGTGAACGCCCCGTCGCCGCCGTTGTAGATCTTCTTCCAGACGCCCTGCACCAGGATCCAGGCGTTGCGGGTCTGGGCGATCGACCAGGTGGCGGTGACGGTGGCGCCGGAGATCCACCCACCGGCTCCGCCATTCTCCGCGACGGTCTCCTCGGGCGCTTCCGGGGAGACGGTCAGCGTCGGCCGCATCTCGCCATCGGGTAGCTGCGCGAACCGGGCGACCATCTCGTCACCGGCCGGCTTGGCGGAGCCCTGGCCATCGGCGGCCACCGGCCGGACGGACGGCGGGATCAGCACCGGCCGGGAAACGGTGATCTCGTCGTACTCCTTCGTCGTCATCTCTCCCCCTACCACGCGTAGATCTGCTGGACGGTTCCGCCGTCCTCGTACAGGCCGACGGGCGTGCCGAGCGCCTTGGAGGCCGCCAGTTCGAGCAGCATCGCCTCGCCGGTGGTCGCGTCGGCGCCGTCGAGCTTGAGCCAGCCGCGGACGCTGCCGTAGGCCCACACGTTGCCGTCGGCCTCGTTGCTCCACAGGCCCAGGATCCGCTGGTCGGGCAGCCAGCCGCGCAGTGTCACCCCGGAGACGGAGCAGGTCTGGTAGGTCTCGATACGGCACTGGCCGTAGGCGATCTTGAAGAAGCCCTGGTCGCCCCAGTGACGACCCCAGCTGTTCTTGGCGATCCAGCATCCGGCGGCATCGTCGTACCCGACCAGGCTGACGCAGTGACCGCCGGCGTACGCGCCGGTGACGTGCCGATAGACGCCGCCGCCGTAGCTGAAGAAGTCCTGGTAGACGTCCAGGCACGCGGAGACGGCGCCGTAGGCGGCGATGTGCTCCTTCATGGCCGCGGCGTCGCCGCTGATGTCCTGGAACCGCGCGACCTTCGCCATGCGGTTGGGCCAGTCGGCGTTCAGCCGGGAGCAGTCCTGGTCCCCGGCCACGTAGGGGAAGTAGTCGTCGAACGTGACCCCCGCGTCGCGGCAGTAGGGCAGGGCCTGCGCCGGCCACCAGCCCGCCGCGCAACTCGCTCCATCCTGGCCGCCGTGGCAGTAGAACAGGTGGGCCTCGGAGAGGTCCACTGTGAGGCCCGGCGTCCGGTTGGTGAAGCGGGCGACGTGCTCCATCGTCGAGATCACCGCGAAGGCGACGCACGACCCGCAGTCCCCCTGGTCCTTGACCGGTGTGGTGTAGTCGGCACCGCCGTGGTCGCGCAGGTCGAAGGCGGCCGGGGCCCCCACCGACTCCGCGCCGGCCGCGTGGGCCGCCGCGGTCCGCTCGTCGAGGTCGTCGTCGAGCTCGGCGACGCTCACGCCCGGGGTCGGCGGAACCCCGAGGCGCAGGACCCTGCTCTCTTCGGTGAGCCCCGTCATGGACGTGTACGCCATGCTCCATGGCTGCTCGGCCTGTTCCAGCTCCGTCTGGAGCCGGCCCAGGTCGAGCGGACTGTTCACTGGCATGTCCCCTCCTAGGTCACGTGGCTCCAAGCGTCGCCGTGCCGGACCCCTGGCGCCCCGGGGGACGGCCTAGGGGCTTCCCCAGTCCCGCCGAAGGCCGTGCGGGTGCGGCATGGCGATGCGCCAGGCGACGAACCCGGCCGCGGCGAGCCCGGCGAGGGCCAGAAGGCTACTGGTGAGGAACGGGTCGATGCCGTCCAAGGCGGGAGCGAACCCGATGCCGACGTACACGGTGACCCCGGTAGCACCGCCCAGCTGGTCGGCGGCTCGTTGGACGCCGGAGGCGATGCCGGCGTCGTCTTCGGTCACGCCGGTCACCGCCACGTACTGCAGTCCGACGATCCCGAAACCTATCCCGGCGGCGACGAGCATCATGGCCGGAATCATCGCCGGACCGGTGGCCCCGAGACGGGAGACCAGCGCGATGGCGGCCATGGCCAGCATGGTGCAGCCGATCCCGGCCAGGACGCAGACGCGGGCGCCCCACCGTCCGAACAGCCGGGGAATCAGCAGCGAGGCCGCGATCAGGGACACCGCCAAGGGCAGCATCGTCAGGCCGGCCTGGAGCGGGCCGGCGCCCAGCCGATCCTGCAGGTAGTAGGTGAACAGCAGGAACGAGGTGGACAGCGCCGCGCTCAGCAGAGCGGTGGCGAGGTTGGCGAGGACGCGCGGCCGGTTGCGGAAGAACCGCGGCGGCACGAGCGGTCTCCGTGCGCGGCGCTCGACCCTGACGAACAGCGCCCCGGCCACCACCGCGCCGGCCAGCGCCACCGGCGGCAGCCACGGCAGCGTGCCGTCCGCCCCTCCTGCCTCGACGACCCCGAAGGTGAACAGCAGCGGAGCCGCGACCAGCAGGAGCGCACCGGGGAGGTCCAGCGGAGCGCGCTCGGCAGCCCGTCCGCCCGGCACGAGGAGGACGACCGTGGCGAGCACGACCAGGATGAAGGGTACGGACACCAGGAAGATCCACCGCCAGCCGAGCAGCTCGGTGATGATCCCCGAGGCCACGAACCCGAGGACGAGGCCACAGCTCGCGACGGCCGCCCACACGCTCAGCGCCCGCGACCTGCGCGGTCCCTCGGGGAACATGAGCACGACCACCGCCATCGACGCCGGAAGCGCGATCGCTTCACCGGCGCCCTGCAGCAGCCGGGCTGTCACCAGCAGGGCGAAGGACGGCGCGAGCCCGGCCAGCACGGACGCGGCGCCGAAGAGCGTCGTGCCGAGCAGGAGGATGCGGCGCCTGCCGAGCACGTCGCCCAGCCGGCCGCCGAGCATCAGCAGCCCGCCGCCGGTGATGGTGTAGCCGACCACGACCCAGGTCAGCGCGTGATCGTCGACGCCGAAGTCGGCGCCGATCGAGGGCAGCGCGACATTGACCACGGTCATGTCAAGCGCGATGAAGAACTGCAGCGTGGCCATGCCGCACAGCACCAGCCACGCACGCACCGGGGACGATCCGTCCCGGAGCGAAAGGAGAATGCCTGAAAGCATCGAGTGCTCCGTTGCCCAGAGGAGGTTCCGGGCAGCACGAACGTGCCGCTCCGGTTGGACCACGAAGCGACAGGACGTTCAGCGGATGGTGAGAAGAACGCCCCGCCGCTAGCGGAGCGTCCTTGTCACCGCGGCACAGACGGCCGCGCACGAAGCGCCAGACATGTCACCGATGCTAGCGGAGCCGACGGCAGATTGATCACTCTGCCGGACCTGGCAGCCGCCCCGGCACCGCACCCTGTGTCCCGTCGGTCCCACGATGCCTTGATCGGGGATGGCGATCGAGCCCTCAGCGGAAGCGCCAGTAGCCGCTCGCCGGCTCTTCGCTGGTCGTGCACTTGGCCACGGACCTCACGGTGTTGGGGCGCCTCCACTGTCCGTACCGGGTCGTGTAGTTGCTGGAGCCGATCCTGTAGCACCTGACCACGGCCTGGAACTCCCCGTCCCCCTTGCCGCAGAACACTTCGTAGGTGAACGTCGTGTACGTGTCGGAACAGTTGGAGGGAGCCGCGTGTGCGGCCCCCGCCGACGCGACCACTGTGCCCGCCGCCAGCAATGCGCCGACCGCGGCCACCTGCAGCGTCTTCGTCACCTTTTTCATTGCACTCCTCACAGGGTCTTATCACCGTGACAGGACTCGGCTGGAACGCCGTTGATCTACGGCACAGCGTAGGCAGGAGGGGCTATCCATCCGCTTGTCGGCGGCTATTACCCGCTTGCGGCACCTCGGCAGTGTGCCTACGCTCGCCATCAGCGATCAGGGGGGCCGCAGGTGCTGTTCGGCATTCTTGGACCGGTTGAGATCATCACGGACAGCGGGCCGGTATCCGCCGCCCGGCCCAGGCACCGGGCTTTCCTGGCGTATCTGTTGCTGCACGCCAACCGGGTGGTGACGCCCGATCAGGTGATCGAGGCCATCTGGGGCGGCGCGGAGCCTGCGTCCGCGCGGACGCAGGTCCACGTGGCGATCTCGGGACTGCGCAAGGCGCTGCGTGAGCGCGGGCTGGACGACGTCATCGTCACCTGCCCCGGCGGCTACCGCCTGGAGCTGGCGTACGGTGCGCTGGACGCCGACGTCTTCGCCGGCCGCGTCAAGGCGGGCCGCAGGCTGCTCGAACGCGGCGCGCACGAGGAGGCGGCCCGCGAGTTGGACGCGGCCGCCGCGCTGTGGCGAGGGCAGGCGCTGGCGGACATCACCGCGGCGTACGCGGACGCGGCCCGCCACCGGCTGCATGAGCAGCGGCTGAGCGCTCTGGAGTCGCTCGCTGATGCCCGGCTGGCGCTCGGCGATCACGACGCGCTGATCCCCAAGCTGAGCGGCCTCGTCGAGGCACACCCGCTGCGCGAGCCGATGGTGTGCCGGCTGATGCTGGCGCAGTACCGTGCGGGGCTTCGCTCTCAGGCGCTGGAGACCGCCAGGCGGATGCGCGGTCTGCTCGCCGAGGAGGAAGGGCTCGACCCTGGAGAGGCGTTCGTCCGGCTTGAGCAGGCCATCCTCACCGCGGACCAATCCCTGAGCCTCGCTCCGGCGACCTGGGTGCGGCCCGCCCAGCTCCCCTATGACGTCCACCGCTTCACGGGAAGGGCCCGGGAGCTGGAGACGCTGACCGCGATGGCGTGCGCGGCCGACCCGCCTCCCGCGGTGCTGGTGGTCGGCACGGCCGGGGTGGGCAAGAGCGCGCTGGCTGTGCACTGGGCGCACGGACATCGCGACCGGTTTCCCGACGGGCAGCTCTACGTGAACCTGCGCGGCTTCGATCCCGGCCGTGATCCCTTGGAACCCCTTGAGGTGCTGCACAGGTTCCTGCGCTCTGTCGGAGTGGACGCGGTCCCCGACGAGGTGGACGAGGCGGCGGCGCTGCTGCGCTCGCGGCTCTCCCGGCAACGTGTGCTGATCCTGCTGGACAACGCCCGCGACGCCGAACAGATCCGGCCGCTGCTTCCCGGTTCGGCGAGCTGCGTCGTCCTGGTGACCAGCCGTAACCAGTTGCGCGGCCTGATCGCCAACGAAGGAGCGCGGCTGCTGCGGCTCGATCCGCTCACGGCGATCGAGGCGGACGAGCTGCTGCGCGGGGCCGTCACGAGCTCGACGGCCGACGACGAGCGGGCCATCCGCGAGCTGGCGCGGCGGTGCGCGTATCTGCCGCTGGCCCTGCGGCTGGCCGCGGCGCAGCTCATCTGCCGTCCTCGTCTGACGATCGTGGAGTACACCAGGCGCCTCTCGACCGATGACGCGCTGGAGGTGCTCGACATCCAGGGTGGCCTGAAGGGGCCGGTCGACTCCGCGTTCGAGCTGTCCTACCGCGCGCTCGGGGACGTCGCGCGGCGGTTGTTCCGGCTGTTGAGCCTGGCTCCCGGCCAGGACTTCGCGCCGGAGGCGGCCGCGGCGCTGCTCGGCGTCACCCTCGCCGGGGCACGGCGTCCCCTGGAGGAGCTGTCCACGGCGCACATGATCGATGAGCATCGGGCGGGCCGGTACACGATGCACGATCTGCTGCGCAGCTATGCCATCCGGATGCTGGCCAGTGACGAACCGGACGAAGGACGGGCCGAGGCGGCCCTGCGGCTGGTCGACTTCTACGCCGACGCGGTCTTCGCCGCCTATCCCCTGTTGCAGCCGCGCCGGCCTCCGGGCGAGCGTCAGCTGACACACCCGCCGGTGGAGCGGCTGCGGTTCGCCGATCGGGCCGAGGCCCTGGCCTGGCACGACGCGGAGCGCGAGAGCTTCGTGGGCGTCGTCGAGCTCGCCGCCCGGCACGGCCGCCATCACCGCGCCTGGCGGCTCACCTCCGACCTGCTGGCGTACTTCATCATCCGGCGACGCTGGCGGGAGTGGTCGGCGGCACTGCAGATCGGCCACGCGTCCGCGACGCGGTGCGGCGACCTGGAGGGCATGACGTACATGAGCAACTCGTCGGGCATCGTCTGCAAGCAGACCGGGCGCTACGCCGAGGCCGTCGAGCACTACCGGCGGGCGATCGACCTGGCGACCGCGGCGGGCAGTGACCGCATGGTCGGCTCGGCCCACGCCAACCTCGGCGGGCTGTACATCACCCAGGGCCGTCCCGAGGAAGGGATGCGGCATCTGCGGATCGCGCTGGCCGTACCCGAGTACGGACAGGTGCCGCAGTACGCCGCGGCGGGACACGTCAACCTGGGCTGTGCCCTCATCGAGATGGGCAGCCTGCCGGAGGCGGACGAGGCGCTGCGGCGGGCGCTCGGGTACGCGATCGCTTGCGATGACGTGCAACAGATCTGCTTCTCCCTGCACAACCTCACCGAGATCGCGTTACGCAGAGGAGACCGGGAGGCGGCCAGGCGGCACGCCGAGACCCAGTTGACCCACGCCGAGGAGCTCGGCGACCCGCTGCGCACGGCGGCGGCACTCGACCTGCTGGCCTCCACCGTGCTCCTGGAGGACCTGCCGGCCGCCCGGGCGCACTGGCGGGCGGCGCTGGCGATCTATCACGACCTCGGCCATCGTCAGAGCGCGGTGCTCAGCGAGTGGCTGGCCACGGTAGACGAGGATCTGGACGATCTCGCCCGCGCCAACGAGGAGTACCGCCGCCGTTGCCGCAGGCTCGTCTGAGCCGCGGAACGCCGAGCCCGGGTCGACCGCGCGGAGCCTCCGTCATCGGATGATCTTCGGGCCCGAGCCGGTGGAGGCGCGGACGATGAGTTCCGGCCGGAAGATCAGCTCCTGGTGGTGGGACGGCGCCCCGGCGACCAGCTCCAGGAGCGTGTCGACCGCGGCCGCGGCGATGACCTGTACCGGCTGGCGCACCGTGGTCAGCGGCGGGTCGGTGTAGGGGATGAGCACCGAGTCGTCGTATCCGACCACGGACACCGCGCCGGGGACGTCCAGCCCTCTGTCGCGGCACGCCCTGATGGCGCCGATCGCCATGAGGTCGCTCGCGCAGACGATCCCGGTGCAGCCGCGATCCAGGAGCTGGGCCGCCGCGGCCTGCCCGCCCTCCACGGAGAAGAGGGAGTGGGCGATCAGCGCGCCGGCGTCCTCGCCGGGGCACAGGTCGGCCATGGCCTGCCGGTAGCCGTCGATCTTCCTGATCACGGGGACGAACCTGGCCTGGCCCACGGCCAGCCCGATCCGCTCGTGTCCGAGGGCGTGCAGGTGCTGAACCGCGAGCCGGGCGGCGAGGCGGTCGTCGGTGGACAGGAACGGAGCTTCGACGTCCGCGGCGTACCCGTTCAGCAGGACCATCGGCACCTTCTGCGTCACCAGCCGGATGTAGCGGTCGGCGCGCGCGGTGGTGTCCGCGTGCAGCCCCGACACGAAGATCATGGCGCTGACCCCGCATTCGAGCAGCAGCTCGGTGAACTCGTCCTCGGGCGCGCCGCCGGGCAGCTGTGTGCACAGGACGGGCGTGTAGCCGTGCTGGGTGAGCGCCTTCTCGATCGCCTGGCCGAAGGCCGGAAAGATCGGGTTGTCCAGCTCGGGTGTCACCACGCCCACCAGGCCGCGGCTGCGTTGCCTGATGCGCGGTGGCCTCTCGTAACCGATGAGGTCGAGCGCGGTCAGCACGGAGTGCCGGGTCGGCTTCGAGACTCCCGGCCGGCCGTTCAGCACCCGGCTGACCGTCGCCTCGCTCACCCCCGCGAGCGCGGCGATGTCGGTCAGCCGGGGCATCCCGTTCGCGGGCATCCCTACCACAGGGGCCGCCCCCACCAGGCGGCCGAGTCGGGCGGGAGCGTACCGCCTGCCAGGGGCGCGCTGGCCAGCAGCAGGTCGCCCGAGACCGGCAGCTCCACCTTGTGGTCGTTGAGGTTGACCGCGCAGGTGAAGCCGTCGCCGCGGGTGAAGACGAGCGTCCCGTACGGCGAGTCGAGCCAGGTGAGCGCGCCGTCGCCGAGCTCGGGGCGTGCGCGGCGCAGCCGCAGCGCCTGCCGGTACAGCTCCAGCGTCGAGCCGGGGTCGTCCCGCTGCGCTTCCACGCTCAGCTCCGCCCACGTGCCGGGAATCGGGAGCCACGGGTCGTTCCAGCCGGTCTCGCGGGTCCAGGGAATGGGCACCCGGCAGCCGTCGCGGCCGCTGTCGGGGTCGCGCAGCCGCTGCGGGTCCCGCAGGACCTCTTCCGGCAGGTCGAGCACCTCGGGCAGGCCCAGCTCCTCGCCCTGGTAGACGTACGCGGAGCCGGGCAGGGCGAGCGTCAGCAGCGCGGCGGCGCGGGCCCTGGCCAGGCTGCCGTAGCGGGTGACGGGCCGCTTGACGTCATGGTTGGACAGCACCCAGGTGGACGGCGCGCCGACCGAGCCTGCCGTGGCCAGCGACTCGTCGATGACCTCGCGCAGCGCCCCGGCCTGCCACGGGGTGTTGAGGAAGTGGAAGTTGAACGCCTGGTGCAGCTCGTCCGACCGGACGTAGCGGGCCAGCCGTTCGGCCGTGGGCGCCCACGCCTCGGCCACGCCGATGCGCTCCCCCGGGTACGAGTCGAGGACGCGCCGCCACGACCGGTGGATCTCGTGCACGCCGTCCTGGTCGAAGTACGGCACCACGTCGGCGCCGATCATGCGGACCTGGCCGGTCCGGCCGACGTCGGGCAGCGCGGGCGCCTTGACCATGCCGTGCGCGACGTCCACCCGGAACCCGTCCACGCCCAGGTCGAGCCAGAAGCGCAGCACGCCGGCGAACTCGGCGTGCACCTCCGGGTGCTCCCAGTTCAGGTCGGGCTGCTCGGGGGCGAACAGGTGCAGATACCACTGGCCGTCGGCCACCCTGGTCCAGGCGGGACCGCCGAAGATGGATTCCCAGTCGTTCGGCGGCAGCTCGCCGTGTGCGCCGCGGCCGTCGCGGAAGATGTAGCGCTCCCGATCCGGACCGCCCTTGAGGGCACGGGCGAACCATGGGTGCCGGTCGGAGGTGTGGTTGGGCACCACGTCGACGATGACGCGCAGGCCGAGGGCATGCGCGTCGGCGATCATCGCCCGCGCGTCGGCGAGCGTGCCGAACAGCGGGTCCACGTCGCGGTAGTCGGCGACGTCGTAGCCGAAGTCGGCCATCGGCGAGGGGTAGAACGGCGTCAGCCAGACGGCGTCCACGCCCAGTTCCGCCAGGTAGGGCAGGCGACGGCGCACGCCCGGCAGGTCGCCGACGCCGTCGGCGTTCCCGTCGGCGAAGCTGCGCACGTAGACCTGGTAGATCACCGCGTCCCGCCACCAGCGGGTGGCGGTCACCGGCTGCGCGGCGCCCTCGGCGAGTTCGGTCATCTGTTTCCCCGATCAGTCAGAGTCGGAAGGCCGGTGCGACGAGGCCGGCTCACGACTTCGTCGCGCCGCTGGTCAGCCCGGCGACCAGATGGCGCTGGACGACGAGGAAGACCGCCGCGGCGGGCACCGCGATCAGCACGGCGGAGGCGGTGAGCAGTCCCCAGTCGGACCAGTGCTGGCCGACGAACTGCTGCAGGCCCACGGCGAGCGTGCGCTTCTCCTCCTGGGACATGAACACGGTGGCGTACGCGACCTCGCCCCATGCGGTCATGAAGCAGTAGAACGCGGTGACGGCCAGGCTGGGCCGGGCCAGCGGCAGCACCACCCGCCAGAACGCGCCGAAGGGCGTGAGCCCGTCGATCAGCCCGGCCTGGTCGATCTCGCGCGGGATGGAGTCGAAGTAGCTCTTCATCATCCAGGCGCAGAACGGCACCGCGATCGTCATGTAGGCGATGATCAGCCCGGGGATCTGGTTCAGCAGTCCGAGCGCGGCCATCAGGTTGTACAGCGGGACGATGAGGATGGCGACGGGGAACATCTGGGTGATCAGCAGCATCCACATGATCCCGCGCCGGCCGGGGAAGGCATGGCGGCTGAGCGCGTACCCGGTGGTCGAGGCGAGGAAGACGCCGAGGACGGTGGTGAGGCCCGCCGCCAGCACCGAGTTCACCAGCCACGTCAGGAACTCGGTCTCGCCGAGCACCCGCGCGTAGTTGGTCAGCGACGGCTGGTTGAAGATCTCCAGCTCGGCGGACAGCCATCCGTCGCGGGGCTTCAGCGACGTCAGCACCAGCCAGACGACGGGGAACAGCGAGACGGCACAGGCCGCGACGAGGGTCACGTGCAGCAGCACCGACGCGGCCGGGCTGCGCCTGGCGGCGCCCGGCGCGACCGGGCGGGTGTTCGCGGTCACCAGACCTCCCCTTGTCTGCGCAGCGCGCGGCGGTAAACGGTGGCGAGTACGACGAGCAGGGCCAGGATGATCACGCCCCAGGCCGCCGAGCCGGAGTAGTTGCGCACCCCGGTGAACGCCTCCCTGAAGGCGTAGGTGACGAGGATCTCCGTCTCGCTGCCGGGGCCGCCCCGCGTTATCAGGAAGATCACGGGGAACATGTTGAACGTCCAGATGGTGCCCAGCAGCACGACCGTCGCCGAGACCGACCGGAGCATGGGCAGCGTGATGTGACGGAAGCGCTGGAAGGGTGTCGCGCCGTCGACCGCGGCGGCCTCGTACAGCTCGGACGGGATCGACTGCAGACCGCCCAGCAAAGCCACCATCATGAACGGCACGCCGACCCAGACGTTGACCGCGATCACCGCGAGCTTGGCCGTGACCGGGTCGTCCAGCCAGCCGACCGCGCCGAGCCCGGCCGCCCTGAGCATCGCGTTGATCACGCCGAAGTCGCTGTTGAACAGGTAGCGCCAGATGAAGGCGGCCACGAACCCGGGGATCGCCCACGGCAGGATCAGCAGCACCCGGTAGAGCGAGCGGAACCGCAGCCGGCGATGCAGCAGCATGGCCAGGCCCAGGCCGATGCCGTAGTGCAGGACGACGCAGGACACCGTCCAGATCGCCGTCCAGGTGAGCTTCTCCCAGAACAGGCCGCTGGAGAGGATCCCGACGTAGTTGTCCAGGCCGACGAACTCGTAGGTGGCCGGGATGACGTTGACGCCGATCGTCCGGCCGACGTTGGCCTCCGTGGCGTCCGTCAGGGACAGGTAGACGCCGCGCAGCAGCGGCCAGCCGATCAGCACGGTGACGACGATCATCACCGGGGCGACCATCGCCCAGGCGTACCAGTGCCGGGACAGGGCCCGCCGCAGCGGGCCTTGGTCGCGGCCGGCCCGGCGGCGGCCGCGGTCGGCGCTGTCCCTGGTCGTGCTCCTCGCACGTCCAGTCGAAACGGCCACGGTCAGCTCCAGGCCTTCATGATCGTCTGGAACTTCTCCTCGGCCTTGGTCAGCGTCTCCTCGGGCGTGGCGCCGCCGACCAGTTCCTGGTAGCTCTCCAGCAGCGGCTGGAAGAGCTGGCCGCCTTCGGGGATCCACGGGCGCGGCACCGCGGTCTCCATGATCGGCTTGAAGATCGACACGTCGGTGTTGGCCTTCACCCTCGGGTCCTCGAAGCTGGAGGTGCGGGCGGGCAGCAGGCCCAGTTCGGCGGAGACGGTGGCGAGCGAGGAGGACGAGCTCATGAAGCGCAGGAACTCGTACGACGCCTCGATGTTCTTGGATCCGGCGTAGATCGCGAGGTTCCAGCCACCCGTGGGCGCGCCCGCCTTGGCGGAGCCTGCGGGCACCGGGGCGATGCCGAGGTTCTCCTTGTCCGCGAACTCCTTGCCCTGGTAGACCTCCGACAGCGACCAGGGGCCGTTGTAGATCATCGCGGTCTTGCCGTCCTTGAGCGCGGTCATCGCGTTGGCGTAGCTGTCCTGCAGCGCGGGCTTGGCCGCCGCACCCGAGGTGATGAGGTCCTGCAGGGTGGCCATGGCCTTGACGTTCTGCGGGGAGTTGACGACGACCTGCTTGTTCCGCACGTCGAGGAGGTCGCCGCCCTCGCCGTAGATGAAGGGCAGCAGGAAGTAACCGTCCACGTTGAGCGCCAGGCCGTTGGCGCCGGTCTTGGACTTGACGTCCAGGGCCGCCTGCTTGAGCTCGGGTACGGTCGCGGGCGGCTTGTCGTGGCCGGCCTCCTTCAGCAGCCGCTTGTTGTACAGCAGGGCGAGCGTGTCGGTCACCTGCGGGACCGCCCACGTCTTGCCGTTGTACTTGGTGCTGCTCAGCGGGCCGGGGAGGTAGTCGGCCTCGTCGTCGACGGCGCGGGTGCCGTCGAGCGGCTGGAGGTAGCCGAGTTCGGCGAACTGGGACGTCCAGGCGACCTCGGAGCGGATCACGTCGGGGGCGCCGGTGCCGGCCTGGGCCGCTGTCTGGAACTGGTTCTGCGCCTGGTCGGAGGGGACGTTGACGTACTTGATCTTGATTTTGGGGTACTTGGCCTCGAACTCCTTGATCAGCTTCTGGAATGTCGGGCCCTCGCTGTCCGGGCGGACGGTGTCCCACCACGTGACCTCGCCGCTGATCTGGCTCGGGTCGGCGGGGGCCGAGCCGGTCGGCGCGGCGGAGGATGTGCTGCCGCCGCCGCCGCACGCGCCGACCGCGAGCGCGAGCGCCGCGACCATCGTCACGGCCGAAAGGGCTTGCCGCATCTCTGTCTCCTCGTAGGAAGCCGAAGGGGGACACGCCGCGGGAGACCTCGCCCGCCGGGGTCCTCGGAAGTGAGGTGGACGTTACGCGCCTGCAAGCTCGATTGAAAGACATTGCAAAGAACGATCACTTTTTCGTTATCTTTGCAAGGAGGCAGCCAGCCGTCACTCTGGGTGACGACACCTGGACAGCAGGTCTCCTGATCCGAGCACCTGCCGGAGGAGGGTCTGCCGCGGGAGTCAGGAGGTGGGGACGACGGGCGTGCGGATGGGGGCCGTCGAGCGGCGGACGACCAGCTCGGGGCGGTGCAGCAGCTCGCCGCGGGGCGCGGGCACGCCGCCGATCTCGTCGAGCAGGCTGCTCACCGCGTTCAGCGCCATCTCGCGCACCGGCTGCCGGATCGTCGTGAGCGGCGGGTCGAGGTAGGCCGTCATCGGCGTGTCGTCGAAGCCGACCACCGACACTTCCTCCGGCACGCTCAGGCCCAGGTTGCGGGCGCCCCTGATCGCGCCGATGGCCATGATGTCGCTGCCGCAGCAGATGGCCGTGCAGCCGCGCTCGAGCAGTTGCTGGGCCGCGGACTGGCCGCCCTCCACGGTGTAGAGCGTGTTGACGACCAGGTCGGAGACGTCGGTGACGCCGGCGTAGTTGGCCATGGCACGGCGGTAGCCCTCCGTCTTACGCATGGTGGGCACGAAACGCTCCTGGCCGATCGCCAGGCCGATGCGCCGGTGACCGAGGGAGACCAGGTGGGCGACGGCCATGTCGAGCGCGGCGACGTCGTCGTTGGAGATGAAGTGAGCCTGGATGTCGGGGCGGTAGCCGTTGATCAGCACCATGGGCAGGCCCAGCTCGGTCAGATGCACGTAACGCGCGGCGTTGGAGCGGGAGTCGGCGTGCAGCCCGTTGACGAAGATGATGCCCGCGACACCGCGCTCCAGCAGCAGAGCGGTGTAGTCGTCCTCGGTGACGCCGCCCGGCGTCTGCGTGCACAGCACGGCGGTGTAGCCGGACAGCACCAGGGCGCTCTCGATGACCTGCGCGAACGCCGGAAAGATCGGATTGCTGAGCTCGGGGAGGATCAGGCCGATCAGGCCGGTGTGGATCTGCCGGAGCTTGGCCGGGCGCTCGTAGCCGAGCACGTCGAGCGCGGTGAGGACGGCTTGCCTGGTGCCGGGCGCCACGCCCGGCTTGTCGTTGAGCACCCGGCTCACGGTGGCCTCACTCACGCCCGCTTGGGCGGCGATGTCGGCGAGGCGCATGGTCATGGCAGCCAATTTACCGTTCTCCGTCTCCTCCCAGGACCGGGGCTGCGGGAGCTTCGGCCAGCAATGTGTTGCAAGCTCTTGCAGACACTTCGCCGTAGTGGTGGGTCACTCTTGAAAAGTCTGCAAACTATTGCAAGGTCCTTGGCCGCCGAGTAACTTCCAGGCAACACCGAGGAAACCCGAACGCGGAGGTTCTGATGGTGCCTCTCCCCCATGGGCGTGCCAGAGCACCGCCGGGCCCACCGGTCCGCCACAAAGCAGCCCTCAAAGCAAGACGGGCCGGGTGTTGGCCCACCCAGCCCGTTGACGGGAACCCCATCCTCACGTTTCTGGAGATCCCCGCATGAAACTCTACAAAGCAATCGTCGCCACCGCATTAGCGGCGGCGAGCAGCATCGCCGTGCCCGTACTGGGCCAAGCCCCCGCCCATGCCGCCTCCGGCGTCGGCGTCATCGCCAACCTGTGGAGCTGGAACTGGAACTCGGTGGCCAGGGAGTGCACGGAGGTGCTGGGCCCGGCCGGGTACGGCGCGGTGCAGGTCTCACCGCCGCACGACTCGATGACCAAGGGCGGCACGGTCTGGTGGGACATCTACCAGCCCGCCCGCTACGAGCTGACCAGCAAGTTCGGTGACGAGGCCGCGTTCAGGCGCATGGTCGCCGCCTGCAACGGCGCCGGCGTGAAGGTCCAGGTGGACGCGGTCATCAACCACATGACCGGCCAGGGCGCCACCAGCTACGGCGGCTACGGCTTCAGCAAGTACAACTACCCGGGGCTCTACTCCTCCCAGGACTTCCACCAGCCCACCTGCCAGATCAACCAGGGCGACTACCGCAACGACGCCTGGCGCGTCCAGAACTGCGAGCTGGTGAGCCTGTCGGATCTGAACACCGGGTCCGAGTACGTCCGAGGCAAGATCGCGGACTACCTGAACAAGCTGACCTCGCTCGGCGTGTCCGGCTTCCGCATCGACGCCGCCAAGCACATCCACCCCGGTGACCTGTCCGCGATCAAGTCCAGGCTCGTCGGATCGCCCTACATCCACCAGGAGGTCATCCAAGGCGACCAGGAGGCCGTCCAGCCGAGCCACTACACCGGCGTCGGCGACGTCGACGAGTTCGTGTACGGCCGCAAGCTGCGGGAACAGTTCACCGGCCAGATCAAGAACCTGCGGACCTTCGGCGAGAGCTGGGGTCTGTCGGTGCCCGGAGACAAGGCCGTGGTGTTCGTCGACAACCACGACACCGAGCGGGGCGGCTCCACGCTCACCTACAAGAACGGCGACACGTACAAGCTGGCCAACCTCTTCATGCTGGCCTGGCCGTTCGGCACTCCCCAGGTGTACGCCTCGTACACCTGGAACAACAGCGAGGCCGGGCCGCCCTCGGCCAACGGCGGCCACGCCACCGACGTCAACTGCTCCAACGGCCAGTGGACCTGTTTCAACCGGCAGGTCGCCGGCATGGTGGGCTTCCACAACGCCGTCAAGGGCACCGGCGTCGCCAACTGGACCGACAACGGGAACAACCTGATCGCCTTCAGCCGCGGCGACAAGGGCTGGGTCGCCATCAACAACGAGGGCGGTTCCATCACCCGGACCTTCACCACCGGCCTGCCCGCCGGGACGTATCCGAACGTGGCGGGCGGCGGCACGGTGACGGTCGACTCCGGCGGCAGGGCGACGGTCACCGTGCCCGGCAAGAGCGCGGTCGCCGTCCACACCGGCTCGGCCCCTCAGCCGGGTGAAAAGGAAGCCACCGTCTACTACAAGACGAGCTGGTCCACGGCCAACATCCACTACAGCGTCAACGGCACCTGGACCACCGCCCCAGGCGTACCCATGGAAACAGCCTGCGCGGGCTGGAAGAAGAAGACCATCAACCTCGCCAACGCCACCACCCTCAAGGCCGCGTTCAACAACGGCGCCGGAACCTGGGACAACAACAACGGCAACGACTACACCCTCGCCACCGGCACCTCCACCGTCAAGGACGGCGTCGTGACCCCCAACGCCGCCGACCCCTGCGGAAGCTGATTCCCCCGCCTGTTCCGCGAAGGGTGTGGCGGGGGCTCCAGACGAGGCTGCCCCCGCCACACCAGGGTCTGACCCGGTCAGAAGGCCGACGCGCCGACCGGCCGTCAGGTCACTCGACCATGATCTGATGGAGGGCCTTGGCCGCCCAGTAGGTGACCTCGCCGAGGTCCGGCGGCGTGTCCTCGAACGTGAACGTGCCGTCCTTCTGTGTCGTCACGCCGGCGATCGGCTCTTTCGTCCCGTGGACCAGGCGCCGGGTCACCGCGAGCGGCTTGAGCCCGAGCGCCTTGCCGTCGGTACGGGTGAGCCGCCCCTCGACGGTGACCGGCGAGCAGGACGTCGAGCCGGAGCGGGCGCGAGCCGACGGCGGCTGAACCGGCGGCATCTGTTCGGCCGGAAGTGAGCGTACTGTCACCTTTCGGATGCATGAAGTGATGACCCCGTCTTGGGATTCCTGTGACGGGAGCATCACTTTCTGTGCACTCTGGCGGAATGCAACTACTGGTGTGGTTCGCCATCGTCATGGCCGTCGTCTACCTGGGGTCCTGCTACTTCCACCCCTATATGAAGTGTCCGCGCTGCAATCGCTCAAAAGAGTCGCATTCGACCACTTTCAAGGGGGCTTTCGGTAAATGCCGGGCGTGCGGCGGGGCCGGGCATTCGGTGAGGTTCGGGGCGAAAATCCTCGGCCGGAAGTGACTGTTCCGGAGTCCGGCCAACATCGTCTCCAATCCGCGGCGGTGGCGGGCCTCGCCTGCCACCGTTCCGCCGCGGAGTCCGGGATCGCGGCTACCGGGGAGGGTCGGGCGCCAGGCTCCCGTCGGGGGCGATGTGATCGAAGATCTGGCGGATCAGGGTGACCACATGGGGGTCCTCCACCGCGTACAGCGTCCGGCGGCCGTCCCGGCGTGCGGTGATGAGGCCGGCCAGGCGGAGCTTGGCCAGGTGCTGGGAGACCGTGGCGATGCCGATGCCCACGTGCGTGGCCAGCGTGCTGACGTCGTAGGAGCCGTGGGTGATCAGCCACATCAGGTGCAGCCGGACCGGGCTGGCCATCAGGGCGAACGTCTCGGCCGCCGCCCTCAGCTGCGCGGGGGTCGGGTGCTCGGCGCCGGGTGAACCCGGTGTGGAGGTCGGCATGGCCTCTCCATTGTCCCGCGCCGACGGCCTGCCTCCACGTTTCGATACTTGCGCGATTTCCGAAACGTATGGAAGAGTGAAGCCGCTCCGAAGGGGAGTAGCCCGCGACGCCCGCACGTCGACACGCTGAGAACCTCGCGTTCTCCGGCGGCGGGGACCGGTCACCGGCCGGTGGGCGAGACCTTCGGCCACGCAGTCATGCCTGGCCGAGTCTCCCCGTGGGTCCCGGCCGGGTCGTCCACCGCCCGGGAAGGACTCCTCCACTTGGCTCCCACCAAGCCGCCCCCGCCGTCGAACTGCGGCACGGACAGCACCATGAAGACCTCGACGTCGCGGCTGCCGGCCGACGCCCGCTCCCCCAAGGCGAGCAGTTGGTGACCGACCCGGCCCTCCCCCTGGCGCGGGCACGGGCCTTCGCCGACGACCCCCTGAGAAACGGAGACGTCTTCGTGCTGTCCGACCTTCTGTCCTACGGCGTACGGATCCTGCCCGGACTGCTGCTGATCGGCGCGTGCTTCGCGCTGGCGCGCGCCGAGCGGGACCCGCTCCTGCGCATCATGACCCTCGTCCTCGGCTTCGTGCTGATCAGGGATGCGATGACACCGCTCGGGTTCTGGCGGCTCGGCGTCGCGGGAGGGGCGCCCTGGCTGCGCTTCACCGACGAGGCGGGCATCCTGCTGCTGTTCGCCGTGGGTACGGTGGTGCTGACCGCCGCCGTGCTGACCCTGGATGGCGAGCTGCGCTCGCTGGTGCGGTGGGGCCGGTTCACCCCGGCCGCGCTCGCGCTGGGGATCGGCGGCGGCGTCCTGGCCGCCGCTCCGGTGCTGCTGCTGTCCTTGGCGACACCGCCGGCGGATCGGGGCGGCGCGGTCGCGGTCACGCTGCTGCCGGTGCTGCTGCTGTTCAGCCTGGCGGGCAACCTCGCCGAGGAGGTGCTGTTCCGCGGGTTCCTGCAGGGCCGGCTGGAGCAGCACACCGACGGCGTCCGGGCGGCGCTGCTGTCGGCCCTGCTGTTCGCCGCCTGCCACGTCTTCCTGGCCTCGACCGTAACCGACGTCGGCTGGCCGCTGCTGGCCTTCACCCTGTACGAGGGGCTGATCTGCGCCTTCCTGCGGCTGCGGTCAGGCGTGACCGCAGCCGCCCTCGCCCACGGAACCGGGATCTTCCTGCTGGCCGGCGCGCTGGTCTGAGCCTCAGGGCGCGCAGTCGGGGACGGTGTCCCGCAAGCCCAGCCGGCCCTCGTAGATGGCCACCTTGTGGGTTATCAGCTTGAGTGACTCGTCGAGTTCGTGGAGCTGGGCGAGCACCCGTTCCCGATGTCCGCGCAGCACCTCCAGCCGTTCCGCCTCGTTGCCCTGGCCCGCTCTGACGAGCTCGGTGTAGCGCCGGATGTCGGTCAGGGGCATGCCGGAGGCCCGCAGCCGGACGCACACGCCCAGCCAGTCGACGTCACCCTCGTCGTAGACCCGGTGGCCCGCGGTTCCCCGCCGTACCGGCTGGGCCAGCAGCCCCTCTCGCTCGTAGAACCGGAGGGTGTGCACGCTGAGCCCGGTGCGTTCGGCGACCTGGCCGATGCTCAAACCCGACATGCGGCCAGTTTGACCTAGAGTCGGCTCTAGCTTCTACGGTTCCGACGTATGAGATATCGCATCCTCGGCGGCACCGGCATAGAGGTCAGCACCCACTGCCTCGGCACCATGATGTTCGGCTCGGCCGGCAACCCCGACCACGATGACAGCATCCGCATCATCCACGCCGCCCTCGACCAGGGGATCAACTTTATCGACACCGCCGACATGTACTCGGCGGGCGAGTCCGAGGAGATCGTGGGCAAGGCGCTGCAGGGCCGGCGGGACGACGTGGTGCTGTCGACCAAGGTGCACTTCCCGATGGGGGAAGGGCCCAACCGGAGCGGCAACTCGCGGCGCTGGATCATGCGCGCGGTCGAGGCGAGTCTCAAGCGGCTGCGCACCGACTGGATCGACCTGTACCAGATCCACCGCCCCGACCACCGGACCGACATCGAGGAGACCCTCTCCGCGCTGACCGATCTCGTACGGCAGGGCAAGATCCGCGCCTTCGGCAGCTCGGCCTTCCCGGCGCACGAGACGGTCGAGGCCTACCATGTGGCCCGGCAGCGCGGCCTGTACCGGTTCCGCACCGAGCAGCCGCCGTACAACATCCTGGCCCGCGGCATCGAGGGCGACGTCCTGCCCACGGCGCAGCGGCTCGGTATGGGCGTGCTCACCTACAGCCCGCTGGGCTGGGGGTTCCTGACCGGCCGTTACCGCAAGGGACAGGTCGACCTGTCGCAGGGCCGCGCGGCGCGCGCGCCGGAACGGTTCGACCCGTCCATCCCGGTCAACGCGGCCAAGCTGGAGGTCGTCGAGGAGCTGGTGAAACTGGCGGACGAGCTCGGCCGCACCCTGCCGGAGCTGGCCGTCGCCTTCGTCGTGTCACACCCGGCGGTCACCTCGGTCATCCTCGGCCCGCGCACGATGGAGCAACTGGAGGGCTTGCTGAAGGGCGCCTCGCTGGTGCTCGACGACACCGTGCTCGACCGGATCGACGAGCTCGTGCCGCCCGGCACCGACGTCTACCCTCCTGTCGCTCTCTGGAGTCCCGCGCCCCTGACCGACCCCGCGCTGCGCCGCCGTCCGCCCGGCGACCGCTCCGCGAGCTGACCCGGAAACGCGACGACGGCCCGGGCTGCCCCTGCGTCGTCTACAGCGGCGACGGTTTGTCGAGGAGGCCGTCGAAGGTGAGCGGGCGGTGCGGGTGCCGGCAGGGGTTGCCGTCGCTGAGCCAGACGGTCCGCTCGTCCAGGTCCATGATCACGGACGTGACGGTCGCCCACCGCTCGTCCGCGCCCGCTCGTACGTCCGGGTGGGAGCAGACGGAGTACGGATAGTCGGCGTGGTCGCTGAGGGCTTCGCGCAGCGAGCCGACGGTGGCCGGCCGGTCGGCCGCGGAGATGGCGGCCTGGACGCGCTGGAGGCGCACCAGGCTGTCGGCCATCGCGTAGAGGGAGACGTCGGTCACCTCCCGGAGCGGGGACAGGAAGTGGTTGGTGTGGACGAGGGCGCCGTCGGCCGGCAGCAGGGGATACACCTGACTGTGGTCGCCGGGGGCGGTCTCCAGGTTGATCGCGGTGCCGTCCCGGTGGGCCAGCAGGTAGTTGGCGGAGGAGGAACGCCAGTGGCGCTGGACCACGTTGGCCGCGTCGGTCAGCGTGTGGCAGTCGGCCAGCGCGCGCAGCACCACGTGGTACGGCAGGCCCGGCTCGCCGCGGTCGGCCGAGGTGACCAGCGCGTTGGTGGCGATGGCGAGCCCTGAGGAGTTCATGCTCGTCTTGGCCAGCAGCCCGGCCTCCACGACGGTGACGTAGTTGGGGGCGTCGTCCTGCTCCACCTCCAGGACGACCACCGTGTCGAAGCCGTGCACGAGCCAGTCCCAGTTCTGCCCGGCCAGGGTGTGGCGGCCGGCCGTACGGCTGGGCAGGAGCGCGAAGGAGCTGCACTCGCGGGCGTGCGCGGCCCGCAGCGACGCGGCCTGGCGGGCGGTGGCGGCCCACATCACCTCGGTGCGCGCGTTCATGGTGAGGACGTCGGCGAAGGAGAGCCGGGCGCCGTCGGCGATGCCGCGCATCTCCTCCACGTACGCGGGGAACACCGCCGCGATCGCGGCCTCCAGCGGCGCGGCGGCCGCGACCGCCTGCTCCCAGCTCAGGCCCGCCGCCCGCGCGAAGGCCGTCTCGTAGCCGGCTCTGCTGCGGTGGACGCGGTCGCGGGCGGCGTCTCCGTAGAGGCGGCCGCGCTCGTACGGGCCGCCGCTCACCCGGATGCGGGGGTATCGCGGTGTTTCGGGCATCTTGCGCTCCATGCTTCGGGCTCTGTCGGTGAGGTGGGTCAGGGCTTCGGGGGCGCGCCCGTCACCCAGCGGCCGGCGATCATCGTGGCGTTCGGCGTGGTCGCCGCGAGCTCGGCCGGGCGCAGGTCGCTCAGGTCCGTGGTGAAGTGGACCAGGTCGGCGTACTTGCCGGGGGTGATCGAACCGACGACCCCGTCCAGACCCAGGGCCTCGGCGGCGAGCAGCGTGTGCATCCGCAGCGCGTCGCCGAAGCCGAGCCGCTCGTCGGCGCCGATCACGGTGCCCGACTCCGTCTGCCGTCCCATGGCCGAGGCGATGGTCCGGATGGGCCGGTAGTTGGAGACGAAGGCGTCGCTGGACAGCACGGTCAGGATCTGCCGGTCCAGCTCCGAGCGCAGGGGCTGCAGCCGGTGCGTGCGGTCGCCGAGGGTGGCCAGCAGTTCGTCGCCGCTCTCGGTGAGGAAGTTCGGCTGGTTGACCGGGATGACGCCCAGGTCGGCGATGCGTCCGAGCTGTTCCGGGGTCGGCCCGCCGCAGTGCTCGACGCGGTGCCGGCCGGTGCCGCGGCCGGCCTCGATGGCCTGGAGGGCGTACTCGATGCCCAGGTCGCCCTGGGCGTGGATGCCGACCTGCCAGCCCCTGGCCATCGCGTCGGCCACCAGCTCGCGCAGTTGCCCGGGCTGCCAGAACAGCTGTCCCCGGGTCAGCGCGTCGTTCGAGTAGCCGCCGCTGAACAGGGCGGTGCCGCTGGTGAGCGCGCCGTCGGAGTAGAACTTCATGGCGCCGATGCGGAACCAGTCGTCGCCGATCCCGCTGGACAGCCCCGCCTCGCTCAGCGCCGGGAGGTTGCTCGACAACGGCATGGCCACGACGCGCACCCCGAGCCGGCCGGCGCGCCGCGCCCGCAGGTACGTGCTCATCTCGCGCCTGGTCACCTGCGGATCGCAGACGGTCGTGATGCCGGCC
The DNA here is from genome assembly GCF_040676925.1 of Nonomuraea sp. NPDC049486. Taxonomy (NCBI): domain Bacteria; kingdom Bacillati; phylum Actinomycetota; class Actinomycetes; order Streptosporangiales; family Streptosporangiaceae; genus Nonomuraea; species Nonomuraea sp. NPDC049486. The sequence goes on along the minus strand of NZ_JBFAPV010000015.1, from coordinate 168,477 downwards.
GCCTGGTAGGCGCGGACGCCCACTTCCAGCGCGTGGTCGAGGTCCTCCGGGGTGGCGTCGAAGTGGAAGTTGGGGCCGTGGCAGGCGATGTCGACGGCCCGGGGGAAGACGAGATCGAGGGCGGCGTCGACGCAGTAGCCGCGGGCGCGCCCCGTCTCGTCCCTGTCGAAGTAGCCTCCCGTGGGATCGGTCCCGGTCGCGCCGCCGGCCATCGCGAGGGCGACCGAGTTGACCACCGCGCTGTGCCCGGACTTGTGGAAGACGATCACGGGGTGGTTCGGGCTGACCGCGTCCAGGTCCGCGGCCGTGGGCAGGCGGCCCTCCGGATACTTGGCGACGTCCATGCCGGAGCCGCGCACCCACGTCCCGGCCGGCTGGGCGAGGGCCGCCTCCCCCACCGCGCGGGCCAGGTCCGCGATGGAACGGACCGCCGGGTAGCCGGCGTCCACCCCGGACATGGTCTCCCCGGTGGCGAGCAGGTGGTTGTGCGGGTCGACGAAGCCCGGGGTCAGGCAGCCGCCGCCCAGGTCGACGACCTCGTACGAGGCGCCGGGCAGCGCCGCGCGCACCGCCTCCAGCGTGCCGACCGCCGCGATGCGCGAGCCGCGGACGGCCACCGTGTCGGCGGTCCCTGCCGCCACCTCCGGCGACACCACCGAGGCGCCGGTCAGCAGCACCGTCTCGTCATCCATCAGGTCACCTCCTGGTCGAGCAGATGGGCGGCCAGTTCGCCCATCGTGGGGAGCCACACCTCGCCGAGCCCCTCCGCGGTCTCGATCAGCCGCGTCAGCAGCGCCACCCGGGACGGCCGGCCCACGAGCTGCGGGTGGAGCACCATGGTCGTCACGCCGCCGAGCGCGTGGATGGCCCGCAGCTCGTCGGTCCAGATGCGGGCGATCTGGTCGTTGGCGAGGAACTGCCGGTAGTTCGGCGGGCTGTTGGCGAACAGCAGATGGGGGCCGTCGTCGAGAGCCCAGTGCGTCGGTATCTCGGCGACCGGGCCGTGCTCGCCGCGCACGACGTACGGGCGGACGGCGTCCATGAAGTTGGACGAGAACGTGCAGCCGATCTCGGCGAGGACGTCGCGGGTGTGCTCGGTGACGTCGTACAGCGGCGCCCGGTAGCCGCGCACGGGCGTGCCGCTCACCTGCTCCAGCGTGTCCTTCACGGTACGCAGCAGCGCCGCCTCGGCCGGGCGGGAGCGGTCCGGCAGCGGGTTGTGGTCGGTGCCGTGCATGGCGATCTCGTGCCCCTCGGCGACGATCTTCCCGATCGCCCCCGGCGCGTCCGCCGCGACGTCGGAGGGCACGAAGAACGTGGTGCGGATCCCGTGCTCGGCGAGCAGCCCGAGCACGAGGTCGAGCCCCTGGCCGAGGTCGTAGTCGCCCGAGGACAGCACCGCCGGCCGGGCGGCGTTCCCCGGGTCCTTGGAGGTCCACATGGTGTGGGCGTCCAGGTCGAAGGTCAGGCACAGCGCGCTGCGCTGGCCGGGCGGGTACGCGGGCGAGCTCCGCTCGGTCATGACTCTCCAGAGAGGTACTGGCGTGCGGAATCGCACAGGATGTCCACGAGCGCTTCCAGCTCGGCGAGCCGGACGTGCTCGTCGTCGGTGCCCATCGTGGCCGGGTCGGGCCCGATCACGCAGGCGGGCACGCCCGCGTGGCGCCACAGCCGGGCGTCGGTGCAGCCGATCCCGGTGGAGGGGACGGGCCGGTGGCCGGTGCGCCGGGTGACGGCCTCGGTCACGGCGGTGACGATGTCCGCGTCCTCGCCGGTGGAGTTGGCCGGTCCCCGGCCGAGGACCTCGACCCGGCCGCCTGCCTCGCGCGCCAGCTCCTCGACGCGGCCGAGCAGGTCCTGCGGGTCGACCGTCTCGGGCACGCGCAGGTCGACGCTGAGCCGGCAGTCGGCCGGGCGCATGTTGACCGCCAGGCCGCCGCGGACGGTGCCCAGGTTGAGCGAGACCTCCCGGACGATGCGGGCGGCGCCGTCGCCCAGCAGCCGGTCCATCGCCTCGTCGCGGGCGGCCGGCGGCGGGTGCGCGGCCGCGAGCCCGCGGTTGACCTCGGCGACGAGGCCGGCCAGCCGCCGGGCGAATCCGGCGGCGCGCAGGATCGCGCCCTCCCCGGCGCCGGGGTACGCGGCGTGCATGCTCTGGCCGGGCACGTGAACCATGAGCCAGAGGTAGCCGCGTTCGGCCACCCGCACCAGGCCGAGAGACGACGGCTCGGTGCTGACCAGCGCGTCGCCGAGCAGGTCGGGCCGGCGCCTGAGCAGGCCGCGCGCGCCCAGCGGGCCGAAGGTCTCCTCGTCGCACACCAGGACCAGGGAGAGCCGTCCCGGCAGGTCGCCGGCGCTCCCCCGCAGCCGGCGGGCGGCCACGAGGAACGCCGCGACCCCGCCTTTCATGTCGACCGCTCCCCTGCCGTGCACCCGGTCGGCGACCCGCCGGGGGCGGGACGGCGGGCCGGAGGCGGGGAACGTGTCGAGGTGCCCGTTCCACACCAGGTGCCGGCCGTCCCGGCCGGTGGGCCCGAGCACGTCCACGACGATGTTGCGACGGCGCGCGGCCGGCCGGTCCAGCCGGTGCGGCAGGCCGGCGCGGTCGCAGTACGCGGTCACGACCCCGGCGACGTCGCGCACGTCGCCGGGCGGGTTCGGGCTGGGCGCGGCCAGCAGGTCGAGGACGAGCGTGCCGAGCTCGTCCCGGAGGGCCGCGCCCGCCGCCGTCGGCGGTGCGGTCATCGGGCCGCGCTGATGTCGACGCCCAGGTGGTCGAGCACGAAGTCCCGCCACGGCCTGCGGTACGGGGAAGCGTAGATCCGGGCCCGCATGGCGGCCGGGGGCGTGGCGTTGACGTTCTCGAACAGGGCGACGCGCATGGCGTTCGCGCCGCAGGTCAGGTCCCAGACGAAGTTGAACACCCGGTTCTTGGCCTCGGCGCTGACGCCCGTGCCGGGGAGGAACTCCGTGAGCATCTCCCCGACCGAGCCGTCGGCGAACTGCCGCTCCGAGAAGCGGCTGATCAGGCCCTGGCCGGAGATCTCCCGCAGCAGCTGCAGCATCCGCGGGTAGTTCTCGACGGAGTGCAGGCGCCCCGCGGTGACGTACCGCTCGGCCGGGACCAGGACGCCGTTGGCGTAGGCGGCGGTGTCCTCGGCGGCGAGCACGTGGGCGCGCAGCCCGGTGGCGTAGGCGCTGATCTCCGAGACGGCGTCGCGCACCTGCGGGATGTTCTCCGTGCCCAGCACCTCGACGATCGCCTGGGCGGCGCCCGCGAGGATCTCGGACTTGTAGGACAGCCGGGCCAGGATGTGCCAGAGCGCGAGGGCGCCCAGCTCGTGGTACAGGCCCAGCATCTCCTCGTTGCGGAAGGAGAACACGTGCTCACTGGGCACGAAGACCCGGTCGAAGACGAGCAGGGAGTCGGGCTCCTCGCCGCGCACGTCCAGCGGGTGCTCGTCGGTGGTGCCCGGCATGATCACCGGTTCCCTGGCCACCATCGTGAGGCCGGGCGCGTTGAGCGGCACGTAGCAGAACAGGTTCGCGTCGGGGTCGGCGCCCGGGGTCAGCAGCGTGACGACGGTGCCGACGTGGGAGTGGACGGCCCCGGAGGCGCACGGCTTGGCCCCGTACAGGACCAGCCCGTCCTTGCGCTCCTCGACGCAGCGGAGCCGGCCGGGCTTCTGCGCGGTCGGCACCGACCGGTCCGACTGGACGTCGGCCACGATGTCGGCGCTCATCGCGTTGTTGGCCCGGCCCCAGTCGATGAACGCGTCGATGTTGCGCGCCCACTCCTCGCTGCTGGGGGCGATGCGGTCGGCGACCGAGAGCAGGCCCAGCGCGTTGAACGAGCCGTAGTCCGGCGGCCGCCCGAACACCCCGAAGGTGTGGTAGGTGGACAGCCGGGCCAGCTCGCGCCGGGCGACCAGGTCGTCCTTGGTCCGGGGCACCTGCCAGGCGCGGCTGGCGGGCTTCCCGGTCCCCTCGTCCTGGTACGTGGCGATCTCGGCCGTCCCCGGCCGGTGCTGCATGTCGTAGAGGGCGGCGACGGTGTCCACGGCGTCCCTGAACTGCGGGTGCGTGGTGACGTCGGACACCCGTGAGCCGTCGGAGGCCAGCACGACGCGGCCGTCGCGCAGGCTCGCCCGGTACTCGTCACCGGTCTTGAGCATGGTCATCAACCTTCGATGGGGTCGTCGGGGAGACGGTAGAAGTCACGGTCGAAGTAGAGGAGCGGCGGGAGGGCGGCGTCGCCCTCGCGGACCCGCTCCACCCGGGCGAAGAGCACGTCGTGGTCGCCCACGGTCACGACCTGCGAGATGGCGCAGTCGAAGTGGGCGAGCGCGCCGTGCACCGACGGCGCCGGCGGGACGGCGGCGCCGTCGTGCGGATCCCAGCGCCGGTTCGGCGCCGGGTGGGGGATGCCGGTCTCCCCCAGTCCCTCGGCCTCCGGGGAGAAGGACTCCAGGAACTTGGGGGCGCCGGGCGCGGCGGCCGCGCGGGCGACGTGGACCTGGTCGGCCGACAGCACCGAGACGCCCACGCGGCCGTGCAGCCGCGCGGCCCGCATGACCGCCGTGTGCGAGAACAGGCAGATCGACACGATCGGCGGGTCGAGGGTCACCGACGAGAAGCTCGACGCGGTGACGCCCCACGGGCGGCCGGACACGAACGAGGTCACGACCACGACGGTGGCGGGAACCCGCCGCAGCACGCTGCGGACGGAGTCGCGGAGACCCGTTTCTGCAGTGTGACTGAAACTCATGCAGTGATACTACAGATCGCGTATCCTGAGCGCAATGTCCCCGGCCACCGCAGCGCGGCCGGGACCGGAAGCAGTGCTCTCCCTGAACGGAAAGAACGGAATGGAAACCAACCGCCCCGTCGGGCCGGTGTCCGGCACCGAGGTCCCGCGCTACGCCGGGCCCGCCACCTTCGCCCGCCTGCCCCGTACCGACCAGGTCGGCAAGGCCGACCTCGCCGTCATCGGCGCGCCGTTCGACAGCGGCGTCAGCTACCGTCCGGGGGCGCGGTTCGGCCCCTCCCACATCCGTCAGTCCTCCCGGCTGCTGCGGCCCTACAACCCGGCTTTGGACCGTTCCCCGTTCGGGATCGTGCAGGTCGCCGACGCCGGTGACATGGTCATCAACCCGTTCGACATCACGGACGCCGTCGGGCAGATCCAGGAGCAGGCCGGGGCGCTGACCGGCGCCGGCACGCGGCTGGTGACCCTCGGCGGTGACCACACGGTCGCGCTGCCGCTGCTGCGCGACCTGCACCGCCACCACGGCGAGCTGGCGGTGCTGCACTTCGACGCGCATCTGGACACCTGGGACACCTACTTCGGCGCGCCGGTCACCCACGGCACGCCGTTCCGGCGGGCGTCCGAGGAAGGGCTGCTGGACCCCGAGGGCTGCCTGCACGTCGGCATCCGGGGGTCCGTGTACGCCAAGGAGGACCTCACCGACGACGCCCGGCTCGGGTTCCAGCAGCTGACCAGCCGCCAGTTCGCCCACGAGCGGCTCGACACGCTGATCGAGGTCATGCTGCGGCGGCTCGGCGACCGTCCGGTCTACGTCTCGGTGGACATCGACGTGCTCGATCCGGCGCACGCGCCCGGGACCGGGACCCCGGAGGCCGGCGGCCTGTCCAGCCGGGAGCTGCTGGAGCTGCTGCGCGCCCTCGACGGGCGCAACGTGGTGGGCGCGGACGTCGTCGAGGTGGCGCCGGCCTACGACCACGCGGAGCTGACCGGCGTCGCGGCCAGCCATGTCACGTACGAGCTGCTGACCGTGATGGCCGGCGGCGGCCACGTCAGCGACACCACTCCGGCCCGCTGACCTCGACGTCGTGGCCGGCGTACACGGGTGCGCCGGCCACGAACGTGGCCGCGACCGGCGCGCCGAGCCGGGCTTCGAGCCCTTCCGGCCGCCGGGGGTCGGCGTCGAGCACCGCGAAGTCCGCCGGGGCGCCCGGCCGCAGCGTGCCGGCCGGGCCGGACCCGGGGCGCACCGACGCCGACCCCCGCGTGTACAGGCGCAGCGCCTGTACCGGAGTGAGTCGCTCCTGTTCACCGAGCACCTCCCCCTCCCTGGACCGTCGCGTCACGCAGCTCCACATGCCCTGCCAGGGGTCGGGGCCCGCGCACGGGTAGTCCGACGAACCGCCCACCGGGACACCGGCGTCGACGAGCGTCCGGTGCCGGATGAGCCGTCCCATTCCGACTCGCCCGTAGGTGTCCGCGAGCCGCTCTCCGTGCTCATGGACGTACGAGCCGAACGGCACGACGCCCCAGCCCTGGCGCTTGATCACCGGCACCTGGTCGTCGCGGACGACGCTGCCGTGCTCGATCCGCCCGCGCAGCCCGGTCCGCTCCGACGCGCGCACCAGCACGTCGATCGCCGCGTCGCCGTTGGCGTGCACGGCGAGGAGCAGGCCGAGGGAGTCGGCCAGCCGCAGCTCCCGCGCGACGTCGCCGGCGGTGCGCAGCTGTTGCGGGTCACCGTCCGGCACGGGCTCGCTCAGCAGGCACGTCCCGCCGTTGAGCGCGCCGTCCACGAACGACTTCAGCCCGATCAGGCGCAGCCGGGGCCCGCCGCGCTCGGCCAGCCGGCGTGCCAGGTCCGGATCGCCGACGGGCGCCAGCGCCGAGTAGCACGGCGAGGCGCCTTCGGCCTGGATCCGTTCGAGCAGGTCCCATCCGGTCTCGCCGCACAGCGCCTCGGTCAGCGCCGTGACGCCGCGGCTCAGGTAGTCCCGCTGGATCCGTCGCAGCGCCGCGAGGCGGTCCTCGAAACCGGCCAGGGCGACCCGGCCGGGGTGGCGGGCGAGGGCCGGCTCCATGATGTCGAACATCGCCTGCTCGAAGACGCGGCCGGTGGCCAGACCGTCGGCCCCGGTCTCCACCCAGCCGTTCGCCGGCACCGCCGCCTCGATCACCGCGCCGGTGTCGTCGGCGAAGCCCATGCGGGCCAGGCCGGCCGTGTTGGCGTAGCCCCGGTGGCCGTTGGCGTGCACCACGACCAGCGGGTCCGCCGGGCACAAGCGGTCGAGCAGCTGCCGGTCCACCGCGGCGCCGCCGCACCGCTCCTCCAGCCAGCCCACGAGTTTCACCCAGCCGTTGCTGCGTCCCGCCCGGCCCACCGCGGCGGCAACCCGAAGTGGATCGCGCTGGTCCCGTGGTGACAGGCTGACGTGGCACAGCTCGTCGGCGGCGATCGTGGGATGGCAGTGCGCGTCCTCCAGGCCGGGGATGACCCAGCGGCGGCCCAGGTCGACCACGTCGGCGTCCGGCCACGCGCCGGACAGCTCGCCGAACGGGCCGACCGCCGCGACCCTGCCGCCCGCCACGGCGAGCGCGTCCGCGGGGCGGCCCGCCCAGCCGGCCTCCGGCAGGACGGCGCGAGCCCGGAACAGGCTTACCCGCCCGTCGGTATCAGCCATGCGTTGCTCGCAGAGAACCGCAGGCCGACCGTGTCCCCCACCCCGGGGATCCCGGTCATCTCACCGCCGGTCCGCACGGTCACGTCGCGGCCGGTCTCCGTCGTGACGATCACCCGCTGCTCGGAGCCCAGGTAGACGACCTCGCGCACGGTGGCCCGGCAGGCCGCTTCCGCGTCGTCGGCGGGGAGGACCTTGACGTCCTCCGGCCGGAACATCACGCAGTGCTCGTCCCCGGACGGGGCTTGCTTGCCGCCCGGCCAGTCCGGCAGCGGGATCCGGCACTCCGGGGTCGCCAGGGCGGTGGCGCCGTCCTGCTCGACGAGCTTGCCCTTGATCAGGTTGCTGTCGCCGAGGAACTCCGCGACGAACCGCGTCGCGGGCCGGCGGTAGAGCTCGTCGGGCGTGCCGACCTGCTCGATCCGGCCCTGGTCGAAGACGACCACGCGGTCCGAGAGCGCCATCGCCTCCTCCTGGTCATGGGTGACGAACAGGAACGTGATCCCGACCTCGCGGTGGACGCGCTTGATCTCCAGCTGGAGCCGCTGGCGCAGCTTCTTGTCGAGGGCGCTCAGGGGCTCGTCCATCAGCAGGATCGGCGGGTCGAAGACGAGCGCCCTGGTCAGGGCGACGCGCTGCTGCTGGCCGCCGGACAGCTCCCGGGGACGGCGCTTCTCGAAGCCGGTGAGGTTCACCATCTCCAGGGCCGCGCGCACCCGCTCGCGGATCTGGTCCTTCGGGTATTTCCGTTCGACCAGCGGGAACGCGACGTTGTCCCAGACGGACATGTGCGGGAACAACGCGTAGTTCTGGAAGACCATGCCGAGGTTGCGCTGGTGCGGGGGCAGGTCGGCGATGTTCCGGCCGTGCAGGACGATCTCCCCCGCCGTCGGCGAGATGAAGCCGGCGATCATGTTCAGGGTCGTGGTCTTGCCCGAACCGCTGGGACCGAGGAAGGTCACGAACTCGCCGCGGCGGATCTGGAGATCGACGCCGCTGACGGCCGCCGTGTCGGTGCCGGGGTACTGCTTGGAGACACCGCGCAGCTCCAGGGCCAGGTCGGTGTCCACTGCAACGGTCATCGCTTTGACCTTCCGTCGGAGCTGCTGGAGAAGAGGAACTTCGTCGAGACGAGGATGAGCACGGTGCTGACCAGAAGGATCAGGGTCGAGGCCGCGGCGATGGTCGGGTTGATGTCCCGCGTCACGCTGGAGTACATCTCGACCGGGAGCGTCCGCAGGCCGGGGCTGACGATGAAGAGCGAGACGACCACCTCGTCGAACGAGGTGACGAACGCGAACAGCCCGCCGGCCAGCATGCCCGGGGCGATCAGCGGCAGCGTCACGCGCAGGAACACCCGGTGCGGGCGGGCGCCCAGCACCTGGGCGGCGCGCTCCAGCTGGCCGTCCACCACCCGCAGCGCGCTGCCCACCGTGATCATCACGTACGGGACCGCGAGGACGCAGTGCGCGGCCACGAAGCCGGGCACCGTGCCGATCAGCCCCCAGCGCAGGAACATCGCGTAGACCCCGATGCCCAGCACCACGATCGGGACGACCAGCGGGGCGATCCCCACCATCTCCAGCAGTCCGCGGCCCCGGAACCGCCCGCGGACCACGGCGAACGCGCCGAGCGTCCCGATCACCACGGAGATGACCATCACCAGGACGGCGATCAGGAGGGACGACCGGAGCGCGTCGATCCAGACCGGGTTCTGGAAGAACTCCTGGTACCAGCGGAGCGAGTAGCCGGACGGCGGGAAGGTCAGCGTGCGCTCGGAGGCGAAGCTCATCGGGATGACGACGAGCGGCGGCGCCGTCATCCAGATGGCCACGATGGCGGCCATGAGGTAGAGCCAGCGCGGCCGGCTCCTGGTCTCCGTGCTGGTCATTTCTTGTCCACCGTTCCGCCGAAGGCCTGCTGGACGTTGACGACCCGGCTCATGAGGCCGACGAAGACGAGGGTCAGCACGGCGAGCACCACGGCCATGGCGCCGCCGCTGGCCCAGTCGAGCCGCTCGGTGACCTGCCGGACGATCAACTGGGACATCATCGAGTTCTGCGGCGAGCCGAGGATCACCGGCGTGATGTAGAAGCCGAGCGCGAGGATGAAGACGAGGACGCTGCCGGCGAACAGCCCCGGCAGGCTCTGCGGGAAGTACACCCGCCAGAAGGCCCGGAAGGGCGTCGCCCCCATCGACTGGGCGGCCAGCAGGTCGGAACGCTCGATCTTCTGGAGGTTGTTGTAGAGCGGCAGCACCATGAAGGGCAGCAGGATCTGCGCCATGCCGATGACCACGCCCGTGGTGTTGCGGATCAGGTCCACCTGCCCGAGCCCGATCGCGGCCAGGACCGCCTTGAACGGTCCGGTGTCCTGCAGGAGCACCAGCCACGCGTACGTGCGCACCATGAGGCTGGTCCAGAACGGCAGCAGCACCAGCACGAGCAGCGCCCGGCGCAGCCGCGGGCCGGCCAGGGTCATGAGGTACGCGTACGGATACGCGAACAGGAGGCACGCCACGGTGCAGATGACCGCGACGAAGAACGTGCGGAACAGGATCGTGCGGTAGGCGGGCGTGCCGAGGAAGTCCCCGTAGCTCTGCAACGTCAGCGCGCCGTCCGCGTCGAGGAACGAGCGCCGGACCAGTTCGAGGACCGGGATGGCGAAGAATGCGACGAGCAGGACGAGCAGGGGGATCGCCAGGTGGATCCCCCGTAGTCGCCGGGCCGTCTGCTGGGCGAGCTTCAGCATGCCGTGGTTCCCGCTCCTGTCGTGCTTCGGTCGGCCATGGGACATCGGATGGGCCGATGACGCGGGTGCCGCCTCCGGACGGCGCCCGCGTGCATCGAGGTGGTGGTGGACGCTCCGGTCAGCCGGACGCCCACTTCGTCCAGTCGGCGCTCACCTTGTCGAAGTTGTCCGCCCACCACTGCTGGTCCATGTAGCGGCCCTGCTCACCCTGGCCGTTCTCGGTCGGGGAGAACTTCCGCGCGGTCTCGTCGAGCTCCGGCTTGGCGTCGGAGTTGACGACCCCGTAGGTGTACTTCTCGACGAACGCCTTCTGGCCGGCGGCCGACGTCATCTCGTTGATCAGGCTGACGCCCTGGTCGATGTTCTTCGAGCCCTTCACGATCGCGAGGGAGTCGACGAGCATCAGGTTGTCCTTCCACACCGGCTCGTACGTGGCGCCCGCGCGGACGGCGTCGAGCGCGCGGCCGCTCCAGGCGATCGACATCACGACCTCCTGGCTCTGCAGCTGCTGCACCTGCTGCGCGCCGGTGTCGTAGAAGGCGATGTCGCCGCGGATCGCGTCGAGCTTCTTCATCGCCCTGGCCGTGTCGAGGGGGTACAGGCCGTCGAGGGCGACGCCGTCGGCGAGCAGCGCGGCTTCCAGCGCGCCGCCGGGGGCGTAGTTCCACACGCCGCGCTTGCCCGGATACTTCGCCGTGTCGAAGAAGTCCGCCCACGAGGTCGGCGGGTTGTCACCGAACTTCGCGGAGTCGTACACCAGGACGTAGGACAGGATGTCGAACGGGATGCCGCAGTCGGTGACCGCCTCGGCGGGCAGCTTGGACGTGTCGACCTTGTCCTTGATCTTCTCCAGCATGGTGCCGCACTGCGAGATCGCCCAGAAGGGCTCCAGCGTGATCACGTCCCACTGGGTGTTGCCGGAGTCCACCTGCGCCTTCAGTTTGGCGTAGTCCGTCGGACCGTCCGAGAGGGTGCGGACGCCGTTCTTCTCACCCCACGGCTTGACGATGAGGCTCTCCTGCGTCTCCTGGTAGCCACCGCCCCAGGACACGAAGGTGAGCTGCTTGTCGCCGCCACCTGCGCTTGAACCGTCTCCTCCGCCGCCGCACGCTGCCAGGAGCAGCGCCAGCACCGACGTGGCGGCTGCCACCGTGACGGGCCTTCTCGACCAACCCATGATTCTTCCTACTGTTCGTTTGGCGATGGAACGATCCAGGGGCGCGCGGTCACGCGTCCCTGGGACGTTGAGGGGTGGAACGCCGCTCAGGCGGGGACGGGTCCCGGGATGGAGAAACGGAACTCGCAGGTCGCGTCACCGCGCGACATCAACTCGCCCCACTTCACCTCGATGTCCTCGCGGTAGGCCTTGAACTGGGAGACGTGGAACTCGTAGTCGTAGACCTCCCCGTACCGGAGGCCGTCGAGGTCGTGCCAGGGCTGGACGAACGGGCAGAAGGTGCAGTCCTGCGACCATTCGACGGGGGTCAGGGTGCCCTCGTCGCGGTACTGCCAGACGTCCTCGTTGCCGCCGGAGTCGTACAGCTCCATCATGTTCACCAGGTCGAGGGTGAGACCCTTGCTCAGGTGGTCCAGGCGCATGGCGGCGCCGCGCTCGGCGCCGAAGGCGCGCACGGCCTCGCGGAACATCAGGTCACCGTCGGCGCCGAAGGCCTGCTCGGCCTCGCGGCCGAGGTACACGAGCAGCGCGCCGCGGTTCTCGGTGGTCGCCCTGAGCAGGGCGAGGCCATCCTCGCCGGTCAGCGGGACGCCGGGGAGCGTCCCCTCACCCGAGGGCGGCGCCTGTCCCGCCTCCAGGACGAGCGAGTCGCCCTGCCATCCGGCCTCGACGTCGTCCGGCAGGTCGGCGGCGCGCATGAGGGCCGACACCAGCGCCCGGTAGTGGATCAGCGCGAACGCCGGCACCCCGGAGGCCCGGTAGTGCAGGAGCTCCGGCGTGCCGTGCAGCTCCAGCCGGAGCCCTGCCTCGCCGACGCGCAGCTCACCCCACTTCTCGGCGTTGACGGACAGCAGTTCGGCCGTCCCCCAGGCCCGCACGATGCCCGGCAGGCCGTCGCCGCCGCGGCCGGCGGCGGCCTCCGCGCGCCAGTCGTAGTAGCCGCGCAGGGCGCGCTCGACGGTGGCGAGACCGGCCTCCTGCCGCGCCCTGGTGTACGCGAGCCCGGCGTGCCGGATGATCCGTGCCTCGTGCGTCATGGTCGTGACCAGGGGCGTCATCAGGTCACTTGATTCATGGGACATTTCGTACCTCCTGTCGGACACTGCTCCGGCAGACGTCGACGATCGGCGGATGGGGGGGCAGGGACCGCTCGGTGGCACTGGTTTGCCCTAGAGCGTGACTGCAAGAGGCTGCAGTGGTGCTGCAGAGTGGGTACAAACATAGGTAGCGATGTCGGAAAAGGTCAACCAAAACCTTGGCGAACGTCTGAGCCTTTTACCTGAGCGCAACAAAGCGCCCCTGACCCGCTCAGGCCGCGGGGTCCTCCGGCGACCGCCGGGATCTCAGGGCGAGATAGAAGTCGACCTTGTCCGCCATCCGGCGCAGGTCGCGCCCCGTGACCTGCTCGATCGTCACCAGGCGGTACCGCAACGTGTTGACGTGGATCCCGAGGGCCTCGGCGCTCGCCTGGTAGGCGCCGTTGCGGTCGAGGAACTCCCTGAGCGTCGCCACCAGCTGGGACCCGTGCCGGGAGTCGTACTCCACCAGCGGGCCCAGCACCAGGTCCTCGAACCCGCCGACGATCTCCTCGTCCAGCGCGAGCAGGACCTCGTGGGTGCCGAGGCGCTCGTACCTGGCGACCCGCTCGCGCCCGGCGCCGGTGGCGGCGAGCCGGGCGGCGCGCCGGGCCGCGGTCACGGCGCGCGGCAGGTCGGACTCCCCGTCGCGGGCCAGCGTCCAGCCGGCGTGGACCTCCCGGCCGAGCTGGCGTTCCACACATTTCAGCAGGCACGCCACGGTCTGGTCGCCGACCGCCGCGCCCGGCCGCAGGATCAGGACGCTTTCGCGTACGTCCGGGATGACCTCGACCTCGTCGGCCCCGCAGTCCCGCGCCGCCGGGGGCACGGCGTCGAGCAGGCTGTCCGCGACCGGTCCTGGGACGGCGGGGTAGGCGAGCACCGCCACGGCCGGAGCGGGACCCGCCAGCGGCGGGCCTGCCGGGCGGCCGCTCTCGGCCAGGGCGAGCTGCTCGCGCCGGCGTGACGCGGCGTGGCCGCGCCGCTCCCGCACCCGGACCAGCTCGCCGCGCAGGTAGGGCAGCGCGTTGTCCAGCACGCGGCGCTCGGCCGCCGTCATGGCGGCGACGGGCCGCGCGTAGCCGAGGAAGCACCGGGCCGGCGCGACCTCGTCCACCCGCATGACGGTGACCGCCGTCGAGTCGGCGAGCGTGGCCTGGACGGGGAAGGCGACGGCCTGGCTGCCTCGCTGGCAGGTCACCGCGGCGGCGCCGGGCGGCGCGGCCGGGCTCGCCCAGACCACCTCGGGGCCGTCCGCCACCCAGACGTCGCCCGCGAGCTGCGCCGCGAGGACGCGGACCAGCTCGGGCATGCCCCCGCCGGAGACCGCGGCGGCCAGCGCCTCGTGGTGCCGCACCAGCCGGCGCAGGTCGTGGCGCTCGGCGTTCGCGGCGGCGTGGAAGGCGCGCGCGACCTCGATGAACGGCACCTCGTGCGGCACCCGGACCAGCGGGAGGCCGATGGACCTGCACGCGTCCAGCACGTCGGCGGGGACGTCCGCGCCGGGGGCCTCGACGCCGTAGCCGAGGGCCGCGGCGCCCGAGCGGTGGAGCGCCCGGACGAAGCGCTCGGCGTCGCCCTCGGCCTGCCGCCACAGCCCGATCGTCAGGATCAGCTCGCCGCCGCCGAGGTAGCCGCTCGGGTCGGCCATGTCCGTGGAGTGCACCCAGCTCACGGGGACCGGCCGGCTGGGGCGCAGCACGAACCGCAGGCCGAGGTCCTCCGTGGTCACGAGTTCGTGCAGGTACACGCCGGTACTGTAGCAATCTCCAGGTTCCTGCCCCGGCGTCCGGAGGATCCGACGATTGCCGACCTGCGCGCCGGTTCGGGAAGACTGCAGCATGGCCGTCAACGACATGCCGGTGCGGCTGCTGCGCTGCGAACGGATCCGCACCATGGCTCCGACCGGCGCTCCCCAGGTGGTGGACGCGCTCGCGGTCGCCGGTGACCGCGTCGTCGCCGCCGGGCCCCTGGCTGGGCTGCGCGAGCGGTTCCCCGAGGCGCCGGAGACCGACCTGGGCGGCGGCTGCGCGCTGCCGGGGTTCGTCGACGCGCACCTGCACCTGACGATGGCGGCGCGCGACTCCGTCGGCGCCGACGTCTCCGCGGACGTGACCCCGTCCGCGGATCGGCTGGCGGAGCGCCTGCGGGCCGCCGCCGCGACACTGCCGGCGGGTGCGTGGCTGCGAGCCGGCCGGTACGACCACGTACGGACCACCGGCGGGCGGGTCGTCGACCGGCACGACCTGGACCGTTGGGTGCCCGACCGGCCGGTCCTCGTCACCCATGTGGGCGCCCACTGGGGCGTGGTCAACTCCGCGGCGCTGGCCGCCGCCGGGCTCACCGACGATTCCCCCGATCCGCGCGGCGGCTCGCTCGGCCGGGACGGGGCCGGCCGGTTGACCGGGGTGCTGTACGAGCAGGCGCTGTTCGACCTGGCCTACCCGTCCCTTGCTCGCCGCCCGCCCGTGATCCCGCCGCCGGGCGAGGACGAGCTGCTCGCCGGGCTGGACGCCGCTTCGGCCAGGTTCCTGTCGGCGGGGATCACCTCGATCGGGGACGCCATGGTCGGCCCGGACGAGCTGCGGCTGCTGCAGACCGCCCGGGCCCGCGACCGGCTCCGGCAGCGGGTCACCGCCCTGGTGACGTACCCGCACGCGGACCACCTGATCGCCGCCGGGATCCAGGACGGGTTCGGGGACGACTGGCTGCGCCTGGGCGGCATCAAGGCGTTCGTCGACGGCGCGGTGGCCGGGCTCACCTGCTGGCTGTCGGAGCCGTTCCGCGGCACGGACGACCACGGCATGCCGGTGGTGACCCCGGAGGAGCTGACGGACCTCGCGGTGCGCGTGCACTCCGCCGGGCTGCGCCTGGCCGTGCACGCCAACGGCGACCGCGCCATCGCGCTCCTGCTGGACGCGGTCGAGCACGCCCGCGGGCGGCGGCCGGACATCACGACCCGCCATCGCATCGAGCACTGCTCCGTCGTCGACGAGGCGATCGTGGCGCGGATCGCGGCGCTGGACCTGATCCCTGTCCCGTTCGCCGGCTACGTCACCTTCCATGGCGACGCGCTCGTGGACGCCTACGGCGAGGAACGTCTCGGGCGGATGTTCGCCCACCGCCGCATGCTGGACGCCGGCATCACCGTCGCCGGGTCGTCCGACTACCCGTGCGGGCCGTACGAGCCGCTGTTCGGCGTGAAGAGCTGCGTCACCCGGCGCACCCGCGCGGGCCGCGTGCTCGGCGCTCACCAGCGCATCAGCACGGGCGAGGCGCTCGCCCTGTTCGGCACCGGCGCCGCGGCCGCCGCCGGGGAGGAGGGGCACAAGGGCCGGCTCGCCCCCGGTTACCTCGCCGACCTGGTCGTCCTGGCCGCGGACCCGTTCGAGGTCCCGCCCGACGAGCTGGACCAGATACCCGTCACGCAGACCTGGGTCGGAGGCGTCCCGGCGTGGACCTCCTGAACCTGCTGGAAACCCGTCCCACCTCACCGATGGCGAGTCCCGATATGCCTTCTCCCACTCCCGTCCTGCGCTTCCTCGACGCCGGTCCCGGCGGCACGGCCGCGGCGACCCTCGCCGGGCAGGGCGTCCGCCCTGAAGAACTGCTCGCCGTCGAGGTGTTCTACGACCACGCGCGGCTCAGCGCCGAGCAGGCACGGGAGTCGGTGCGGGAGCTGAACCCTGACGGCGACCTTCCGGTGTCGGCGATCCCGGCCTCCGTCGGGGTGCTCGGCGGGGACCTGACCCGGGTGCAGGCCACGGCCCTGCCCTCCGGCGTGGCCGCTGCCCGCGAGGCGGGCGGACGGTACGCGGCCGGCGGCCCGGCGGTCGCGACCCGGCTGATCACGGCGCCGGAGGCCGGGGACATCGTCGAGCAGTCCCACGCCATCCTGCGGACCATCCAGGACCTCCTCTCCGAGCAGGATCTGGGCACCGACGACGTGGTGAAGTTCAACATCTTCTACCGGGGCGAGGGGACCCAGGAGGACTGGGCCGTCGCCGCGCGCGTCCGCGCCGGGTACTTCACCGAACCCGGGCCTGCGACGACGGGGATCCCGGTGCCCCGGTTCGACGAGCCCGGCGTGCTGATCGCCATGCAGGTGCTGGCGCTGCGGGGCGCCCGTCCGGCCCGCCGGCACTCCTGGCCGGAGGGTCACTGGGACTGGCCGTTCCATCTGCCGTACAAGCACGGGAACCGCTCGGGCGGCCTGGCCTTCGTCGGCGGGCAGGTGCCCCTCGACGAGCGGGCCCGCTCACTGGACGTCGGCGACTTCCCCGCGCAGGTGCGCCGGTCGCTCGACTACATCGCGCGGGTGCTGGACGAACTCGACGTGCCCCGGTCCGCGGTCCGGCGGCTCACCGCCTTCGTGGCCGCCGACGCCGGCAGCGGGCCGGGCAAGCTGGCCGCTCTCCAGGCCGAGGTCGGCGCGTTCTTCGGCGACTCCTCCCCCGCTCTCGTGCCGGTGCCCCTCCCGGTGCTCGCCTACCCCGGCATGGACGTCGAGATCGAGGTGCAGGCCCTGGTCGGCTGAGACGGCGGCGCCGCTCAGAACGCCGGAGGGGTCATGGAGATGATCAGCCGCGTGTCGTCCTCCAGCCCCCGGAACTGGTGGGGCAGGCGGGCGACATAGGAGAGCGAGTCGCCCTCGCTCAGCGTCAGCTCCTCGGCGCCGACCTTGATGACGGCCGACCCGCGCCTGACGATCAGGCATTCCTCGCCCGCGTGGGACAGGGCGTGGTTGAACCTGCCCGTCTCCGCGCTCAGGTGCATCTCGATCATCTGCAGGTTGCGCAGCTGCCCTGACGAGAGCAGCTCGTAGGACACCCCGCCGCTGTCGGGCGGGCGGATGACGTTGCGGGAGCCCTCCCGGATCAGGGCCGGCCGGTCGGCCGGGGAACCGAACAGGTCGAACATCGCGATGTTGAGGACCTGGGTGATGCTGTGCAGCGTGGCCAGCGACGGGGTCACCTTCCCGCGCTCGACCTGGCTGAGCAGGCTCGGGCTGATCCCGCACTCCGCGGACACCACGTCCAGGGACAGGTTCCTGGACGCTCTGGCCTCGCGCAGGCGCCGGCCTATCTCCGCGACGTCCAGTGGCTCCGCAATCTCGTTTGACATCCGTATCTCCTCCAGACGGGCCGTCGGCGAAGGGGGCGGCCCGAGCGCGACAACCGCAAGGATACCGGTCCTTACAGTGCGACTGCAGGGTCTGCAGTACATCGGTCCTTCGCACCTGCCCGGCAAGAGCGACCCGGCAGCGCGCAACCCGTGATCACGAGAAGAGGATATTCGGCGGAAGGCTCGCCCGCGGCCATCTCGGCACCCGCCCGCCACCGGAGTACGGACTCCGCGAGACGGGCTTGACACACGTCTTTTGTGTCGTGAATACTAGTTCCTAAATCGAGGGGGAGTACCCGACGATCGACGCATCGCCGTCAGGACGGACCCGGTGGATCCGGGGCCCGGTGGTGCGGTCGCCCGCCGAGGCGACCTGGGGAGACCGTCGACCAGCCGACGCCGCCCGCGCGCGGGCGGCCGGGTCGAGGGGGTCCTCTATGTCCGTCGCCTGGTGGGCGTGGGTCGCGGTGATGCTGGTGGTCGCGGCGATGCTGGCCGTCGATCTGTTCCTGCACCGCGACAACCACGTCATCGGCTTTCGCGAGGCTGCCGTCTGGTCCGGCGTCTGGATCGCCGCCGGCGTGCTGTTCGGGGCGATCCTGTGGTGGTGGCAGGGCGGGGAGGTGGCGGGCACCTACTTCGCCGGCTACCTGATCGAGAAGGCGCTGTCGATCGACAACGTGTTCGTCTTCGCGCTGATCTTCACCGCCTTCGCGGTTCCCGCCACGCTCCAGCACAAGGTGCTGTTCTGGGGGGTCATCGGAGCGCTGGCCTTCCGGCTCGCGTTCATCTTCGTCGGCGTGGAACTGCTGGAGACGTTCTTCTGGACCGCGTACGTGTTCGGCGCGTTCCTTGTCTACACCGGCTACAAGATGGCCTTCCGGCACGGCGAGCAGACCCCGCCCGACCGCAACCCGGTGGTGCGCCTGGTGCGCCGGGTGATCCCCACCGACCCCCGCTACCACGGTGGCCGCTTCTTCGTCCGCACCGGTGGCCGGCGGGTGGCCACGCTGCTGCTCGTGGTGCTCATCGCCGTCGAGGCGACCGACCTGGTCTTCGCGATCGACTCCGTCGCCGCGATCCTGGCGATCACCACCAGCACCTTCATCGTCTGGACCGCCAACGCGTTCGCGATTCTCGGGCTGCGCAGCCTGTACTTCTGCCTGGCCGGGCTGCTCCGCCGGTTCGTCCACCTGCACTACGGCCTGGCCGTGCTGCTGGCCTTCGCCGGCGTCAAGCTGATCCTCTCGGAGACCCCGGTCGGCAAACTGCCGATCCCGCTGACGCTGGGCGTCATCGTCGTCGCCATCGCCGTCTCGATCGTCTGGAGTTTGATCGCCACCCGCGCCTCCGGCGCCGCCACCGACGGCCGGATGGCACGGGAGGGGTGAGCCGCTCTCCCCACCTGACTCGCGATTCATCACTTTCGATTCATGACAACGAAATCGTGCTCGTAAAATGGTGGACGTGCCGGACTGGACCTTCCTGACCAACCACGCCCACGTGCTGTTGTGCATCGCCCGCGACCCCGGCGTGCGCATCCGCGATGTGGCCGCCCGCGTCCAGATCACCGAGCGCGCCGCGCAACGCATCCTGGCCGACCTCACCGCCGCGGGATACCTCACCGCCAGCCGGGAAGGGCGCCGCAACCGCTACCGGCTCAACCCCACCCTGCCGCTGCGGCACCCTCTCGAACAGGACCATCAGATCGGCGAGATCCTCGCGGTGTTCCAACCTGCTCTCCCTTACACCGTCCCCTCCAGGAGCGAGGCGACGTCGACCGGCGCCGGCCGAGAAGGCGTGACGGCAGCCGTTCCGGAAGAGCTCGCCCGAGGTGGCTGACCAGGTCGGCCAGGATGGCGACGCGGGGTTCCGCCTGCGGGGAGCAGCGGGAGGATCAGACGGCCCGCCACCTCGTGCACTGGTTGTTCGTCCCCGAAGGCCGCCAGCAGAACCTGACGTCGGTGGGGTTGGACCTCAGGGTGTGGGGGTAACACACGCCGCTGTAAATGGGCGCGTCATATCGGATGAGGGTGCCGCCGCTGTACCGCACCGTGCCCCAGACGTCCGAATCGGGCCAGCTTCCGAGCACCCGGCAGACGTTCAGCCTCGTGTGGTTGGAGTTGATCTCCGCGAAGCCCCAGTCGTTCCCCACTCTGAACGAGTGCGCCTCCGCGGGCGCGGTCATGGCCAGGGCCGTCGCGGCCGCGGCGATGGCTACTTGCCCGACCCGCAGGATCTTCGTACGCATGGTTGTCCCCTTCTTCCGACTGCGCGGCTTCTGGTGGCCCGAGAACGGGCTCACTGAAGCCTCGCCTCCAGGAAGGGACAGGACGAGGGCAGCGACAGGACATTCCGCCAGGATCAGCGTCACGTACCGGGCGGGAGCACGGTCACGGGCGGGTACGCGTACGCGCCGTCGAGGACCGGCCGGCGGGGCAGGTAGAGACGCAGGATCAGGTTGAACCGACCGGCCGGGACCGGCAGCCAGTTGCTCTCGGAGCCCGCCGGCGGTTCGTGGCACAGGTGCAGGTCGAGCGAGCCGTCCGCGCCGGTGACGAGGCCCGGGTCGTCACCGTTGATGGAGTAGCGGCCGGACTCGTTGGGGACGAGGAACATGTCCGGGCCGTACGCGGTCAGGGACCAGAAGGCGTCGACCGGGGGCAGGCCGCCCCCGGGGAAGCGGATGCGGTAGCGCTTGGAGCCGTCCAGGGGCAGGCCGTCCGCGCTGGTCGAGGTCCGCGGGTAGATCGCCTCCTCCGCCGGGACGGGGCCCCAGAAGTATCTGGCGACCATCGCCCGTTCGCGGAGCCCGCCGCGGGTGTCCTGCGTGCCGAGGCCGAGGTTGGTGGTCCAGCCGTTGACGGTGCGGGGGGCGGTGGCGGGTGGCTCCAGCTCGCGCATGCCCGCCGCGACGGCCGCGGCGAGGACCGCTCTGCCGGACTCGTCCAGTTCGGCGCCGGGGCGCCGGCCGGCGGCGACGCCGAGGGCCGCCACGGCGTCGAGCGCCCGGCGCTGCTCGGCGGTGACGGGCGGGTTGGCCGGCAGCGCGGCGCAGAGCTCGTCGAAGAAGCCGATGCCGTCGCGTCCGGTGTCGTGCGCGCGGCCGGCGGGGGGCGGCAGGGTCGTGCCTCCGGCGGTTCCGGCGAGGGCGCGCAGCTCGATCCTGGCGGCGAGGGCGCCGGCCTCGGCGGCGTCGGCGGCGTCGAGGGCGCGGATCCGGCAGAGGAGGAAGGCGTGACCGGTGGGGCACGGTATCGGTTCGAGGCCGTCGGGGATCGGGCCGGAGTGGCCGGGGGGAAGGATGGCCCAGGAGCCGCCCCGGCCGCCGGTGGTCCGCGTCCCGAGCAGCCCGAAGCCGCCCATCCAGGCGTCGAGGAGCTGCACGCTGTGGTAGCGGTCGCGGATGTCGGGGAGGGTCAGCGTCAGAGGGCCCGCCCGCAGGTCCAGGACGGCGAGCGCGTAGACGGTGTCCAGGTTCGGCGCGACGATGGCCCGGCTGCCGGGGCCCGACAGCCGCCGTGAGGCCCACATGGTGTTGACGCCCAGCCGCTGCGCCATGCCCTGCATGATGCGCGCGGTGGCCACCAGGGGGAAGCCGGCGAGGAAGGCGTTCTTGGCCGCCGTGACGCGGGGATCCGCGACCTCGGGGACCGGTGCCGCGTCGTCGTGCCAGACGGGTGAGCTCATGTCGGTCCTCCAGGGCCGGTGCGTCGTGCGGGGTGCGGGACCACCCGTGCTTCGGGGATCACCACGTCGTCGGTGAGCAGCCATCGGAACAGCACCCAGCCGCGCGGGTGACCGGCGGTGTCGAGCCAGTTGGGCTCGCCCGGGTCGGCGTGGGCGACGACGACGCGCAGGGTCCCGTCGGGCGCGAGCGTGGCGCTGCGGGCGTTGAGCGCGGTGGTGCGGCTGCGATGGTCGAGCGACTGGCCCCACCGGTTGGCGAGATGGACGCCCCAGTAGCGGCATCGCGGCGGCCGGGCCTCGACGACCAGGGCCTGGTCCGGTTCGAGGGAGTACCAGCAGATGACATAGCCGGCGTCGGGTGTCCCGTACAGGCCGTGGCCCCGGTGTTCGACGAACCGGTTGGGCGTGGCCTCGGCCTGCTCGGCGCGCTGCCGTGCCACGCGCGTCGCGGCCGTGACGAACGCGGCGGCGGACCGGGTGGAGGCGACGAAGCGGGCGTCGTCGAACACCGGATCCGGCCCCGGATCGTCGAGCGCCTCGATCGTGAACCGCGCGGGCCTGTCGCGGGCGCGGTCGAGGAAGTACTGGCGGGCGATGACCGTGTGCGCTCCCGGCGCGAGCGGGATCCAGGTGCCCGGCCGCGCCTCCGGGGAGAGCGTGATCTCGAACGAGCCGTCGGGGCCGAAGGCGATCCGCTCGTCGTTGAGGTTGGTCACGCGGGTCGGCCGGCCGTCGCCGGTGCTCGCGCCGTAGACGCAGAAGGCGAGGTACGGCACGGTGCCGCGGTCTCCTCGGATGCGGTACGAGCGCCGGCTGGAGATGAGCGCGATGTCGTACTCGGTGTCGGGGTTGTCGAAGAACAGCTTGCGCACCGGAGTGACGCCCGGCAGGAACAGCGGGCGGCCCGAGTCGCGGGTGCCGGCCCGGTCGACCTGGTCGGCCAGGACGTGGAGCACATAGCGGAAGCCTTCCGCGACGTCGACGCCCGCGTCCGGCCCGGCCAGGCCGGCCACGGTCTCCCCCGCCTCGTCCAGCGCGCGCACGAACCGCCTCCAGGCCTCCAGGGCGTCCGCCATGCGTTCGATCTCCTCCATCAGTAATGGATCTCATTAATATCTGCCGGAGGATAGTATGGCGAAGTGTCCAGATCAAGTACCCGTGACGCCCTGCTCCGGCAGGGCGCGCTGCTGTTCGCCCGGCACGGGGTCGCCGACGTGACCACCCGTCAGCTGCACGAGGCCATCGGGGCGCGTAACGAGTCGGCGCTGCATTACCACTTCGGCGGCAAGGACGGCCTGGTGGAGGCCATCCTGCGCGGGCATCTGGAGGCCGTCGAGGCGCGCCGCGCGCCGCTGGTCGCCGCCGTCGCCGCCGACGACCTGACCGCGGATCCGCGGGCCCTGGTCCACGCGCTCGCCGCCCCCATGGACGAGGACCTCGGCACCGAGCTGGGCCGGGCCCACCTGCGCATCGTGGCCAGGCTGAGCTATCCCTCGCTCGCCTACCGGCGGCCGTTCCGGATCGTGGACGCGCCGGCGGGGCTCGCGGTCGTGCGATGGCTGCACGCGACGCTCGAACCGCTCCCCCGCCCCCTCCGGCTGGAGCGGCTCGCCATGCTGCGGTCCCAGCTCATCAGCCTGTTCGGCCTGCGCGCCCAGCTCCTCGACGAGTCGGCTCCCGGCGAGCCGCCGGTGACGGGGGAGCTGTTCTTCGGCAATC
Organism: Nonomuraea sp. NPDC049486; assembly: GCF_040676925.1. Taxonomy (NCBI): domain Bacteria; kingdom Bacillati; phylum Actinomycetota; class Actinomycetes; order Streptosporangiales; family Streptosporangiaceae; genus Nonomuraea; species Nonomuraea sp. NPDC049486. The sequence goes on along the minus strand of NZ_JBFAPV010000015.1, from coordinate 145,497 downwards.
TGCTCGACATGCTCGTCGCCGGACTGACCGCCCCGGCCTCGGCGGAGACGCTCGCGGCGATCCCCGCGGAATAGTTAAGGGTCACCATTAGACGGCCGGAGCATAGAGGGCAGACGGCGACCCGGTCAAGCATTCGGCGTCCGCCGAAGAAGAAAATTTAATTGTTGCCATTAACTTCTCTGTCGCGCACAATCAGGTGGCATTCGTCGGACTCCCCGAGGAGGTCGCCCATGGACGCCGTAGCTCGCGCCGGGACCGCCCTGACAGCAGCGCTGCTGACGTGTCTGGCCGTGCTGATCCCCGGCACCCCGCCCGCGCGGGCGGACACCGGGCCGATCCTGTTCGTGCACGGCTACGGCGGCAACGGCAGCCGCTGGAGCACCATGATCGACCGCTTCGAGGCGGACGGGTGGCCCGCCGACCGGCTGTTCACCATCGACTACGACAGCACCAAGTCCAACGTCGACATCGCCGCCGACATCCGGGCCAGGGTCGACGCCATCCGATCTTCCACGGGCGCGGCGAAGGTGACGATCGTCGCGATGTCGATGGGCTCGCTGAACAGCCGCCACTACCTCAAGTTCCTCGGCGGCACGGCGGCCGTCAGCACCTGGGTCTCCCTGGCGGGCCCCAACCACGGCACGACCGCGACCCGCCTCTGCTCGGAGGAGCGGCTCACCTGCCAGGAGATGCGGATCGGCTCGCCGTTCCTGACCGAGCTCAACAGCGGTGACGAGACCCCGGGCGACATCGCGTACGGCACGTTCTGGTCCGACTGCGACACGGTGGTCAACCCCGACTCGAGCGTGTCCCTCGCCGGGGCCGTCAACACGTACGCCGGATGCCTGTCGCACGCCGCGTTCCTGACCGACGCCTCCGTCTACGCGAAGGTGCGCGACTTTGTGTCCTGACCGGCCGGTGTGTCATGCGTGACGACGTCCGCCCCGTGCCGCGGCGCCGCTGGGGGGCGCCTCCTCCCGGCGGCATCCGCGCCGGTGACCCGGCCCCCTACGGCTGGGCGCCGCTCGTCATCCTGTTCCTGGTCGGCCTGGTGGACCGGGTCGAGGCCGGCCTGCTCAGCGGCCTCCTCCCGCTGATCCAGGCCGAGTGGGGCATCGGCGACACCGTCGCCGGAGCGATCCCGACCGGCTCGGCGATCGCGGCGGCGGCGGTCGCCATCCCCGCCGGATACCTCGCCGACCGTTTCAGCCGGACCCGCGTCATCACCGTCATGGTCTTCCTCTGGGCCGTGGCCACCACGGGCAGCGGCCTCGCCCCGGGATTCGCCGTCTTCTTCCTTACCCGCATGGCCCTGGCCGCGGCCGAGCACGTCGACAACCCGGCGACCGGCAGCCTGCTGGCCGACTACTACCCGCCGATCAGCCGGGCCAGGGCGTTCGGCTGGACGCGGATGTCGGCGCACCTGGGCGGGATCGGCACGGTGCTGGGCGCGGTGCTGGGGCAGGCGTTCGGCTGGCGGGCGGCGTTCCTGCTGATGGCGATCCCCGGCCTGCTGACCGCCCTGATCTGCCTGCGGCTCCGCGAGCCGGCCCGCGGCCTCCTCGACCAGGTCACCGCCGGGGCCGCCGCACCCCGCGCGGACGGCGCCGGGTCGCGCCGGGCGACGCCGCCGCGGCTCGGGCGGCAGGTGCGGGACGTGCTCGCCGTACGCACGCTGGTCATCGTCACCGTCGGCCTGGCCACGCTGGGCATGGGCGTCGCCGGGCTCTTCTACTGGATGCCCACGCTGATCGGCCGCACCTTCGCCCTGTCCCCCGGGCAGGCCGGAGCGCTGGGCGGCCTGGTCACCGTCATCGGAGTGGTCACCGGCACCCTCGTCGGGGCGTGGCTGGGCCGCCGCGCGCACGTCACCCGCAAGGGCGGGCGGCTGCTCGTCGGCGGCTGCGGCGTCGTCGCCGGCGCGGTCGTCATGGCCGTCGCGCTGCTCGCCGCCCCCCGCGCCCTGATGCCGTTCGCCCTGCTGACGGCCGCCGCGGTCATCCTGATGTCGATGGCCACCCCCAACCTGACCGCGTCACTCGCCGACGTGATCGGAGCCTCCTCCCGAGGCATCGCCTTCGCCCTCGCCCAGCTCGTCGCCGGGGCCGCCGTCGCCGTCGGACCGCTGATCGTGGGCATCCTCTCCGACCGGACCGGCTCCCTCACCAGCGCCCTGCTCGTCATGACCCTGCCCGTACTGGCCGGAGGGCTGCTCACCGTGACGGCGCGCGGCCCGTACGAACGCGACGCCGCCCGCGTCCTGACCTCCGCCCACGACACGCCACCGACCAGCGGGGCCTGACGAGGAGCACGGACGCGGGCCGGCTGCCGTCGCGGCCTGCTCCGAACGATGGGGTGTCGATCCGGCGCCGGTTGGCGAGATCGTCTGATTCGTCTGCAAGGGGCGGCAGGCCCCATGAACGAGTCGCCGGCGTCAGAGAGGGCTTGTCCCCGGTGCGACACCCAAGAAGGTGGCAGGCTGTGACCATGCGAACGCGCGGAGCGAAATACTTCAACACCACCGGCCCCTGCGACCCGCGGCTCCACTACATGCTGCCCCCCATACCCCGGCTTCCCGAAGCGCGGACGCTCATCGAGATGGACCGCTACTTCGTCCTGCACGCCCCCCGGCAGACCGGGAAAACCACCGTCCTGGACGCTCTGGCCTCCGGCCTGACCGCCGAAGGCGGCACCGCCGCCCTCATGTTCTCCTGCGAACGCGCCAAGGCGGCGGGCGACGACTACGGCGCCGCCGAGTCGCTTCTGCTGGATTCCCTCCGCGAGTCCGCCGAGCTGTCGGGCTGGCCGAAGAAGCTGCTACCGCCACCTTCCCGGCCGCGGGTCACGCCCGGTAGCCGGTTCGGTGCGGCGCTGCGGGAGTGGTGCCGACGCTGCCCGCGCCGGGTCGTGCTGTTCCTCGACGAGATCGACGCCTTGCAGGGTAACAGCCTGGTCAGCGTCCTCGGCCAGCTCCGCGACGGGCACAACAAGCGATCGAAAGGCTATCCGTTCCCCGCGTCGGTGGTGCTGTGCGGGTTGCGCGACCTGCGTGACTACAAGGTAGCCGCCGGCGGCGCCCCTGAGCGGTTCAATGCGGCCAGCCCGTTCAACATCCTCGCCGACTCACTGCGCCTGGGCGACTTCACCGCCGACGACATCGCCGAACTGTACGACCAACACACCCAGGCGACCGGCCAGGGGTTCACCAAGGACGCGGTGGACCGCGCCTTCGAGCTCACCCAGGGACAACCCTGGCTGGTCAACGCCCTCGCCTACGAGATCACCTTCCAGATGAGAGTGACCGGCACCATCACCTGCGAGCGAATCGAGGAGGCCAAGGAGCGGCTCATCCGCAAGCGCGCCACCCATCTGGACTCCCTGGCGGCTCGGCTGTACGAGCCCCGGGTCAAGCGGGTGATGGAGCCGATCGTGGCCGGCGGCCCCTACACCGACCGCGGCAACTCCGAGGACCTGTCCTACGCCCGCGATCTGGGCCTGATCACCCAGCAACCTCCGCCCCAGGTGGCCAACCCGATCTACCGGGAGGTCATCCTGCGCGTGCTGGGCGACCTCACGGAGCAGAACGTCCACGCCGATCCGCACAGCTTCGTGCTCCCCGACGGCCGGTTCGACCTGCCGCGCCTGCTGGAGGAGTTCGTCGTGTTCTGGCGCGAGCACGGCGAAGTCCTCATCCAGCAGGAGGGCTACCACGAGGCGGCGTGCCAGATCATCCTCATGGCCTTCCTGCACCGCCTCGTCAACGGCGGCGGCCACCTCGACCGCGAATACGCCGCCGGCCGCAAACGCATGGACGTCTACATCCGCTGGCCGTACACCGGCCCCGGCGGCGAACGGCTGACGCAGCGCGAGGCCATGGAACTGAAGGTGTGGCGACCCGGCGCGGACGACCCAGAGCCTGCGGGCCTGGCCCAGCTCGACCGCTACCTCGACCGCCTGACCCTCACCACCGGCGTCCTGGTCATCTTCGACCGCCGCCCCCAAGCCCCGCCCTGGAAGGAGCGCGGCAGCTTCCACCAGGCGACCACACCGTCCGGCCGCCAGGTCACTCTCCTGCGGGTGTGAGGGTGTCCCGGGGCGGTGAACGTTCTGTCATGCAGCCCCGACGGAGGCCGGGGACGACTACGGCGCGTCCCCGGCATGCTCATCCGACGCGGTCACCACGGTCATGAACCAGTCGAGCGCCGCGACGACCACGTCGGACACGGCGACGTTCGCCAACTGGGTGTTCTTGATGGGGGGATACAGCTCCAGCTTGGCGACGGGTATGTCCACGCCGGGTGCGTCGTTGAGCCGCTGACGGAGTTCCTCACGCAGCGCGGGGTCGTCGAACGGCTTGCGCTTGCGCAGCAGCCCGAAGGGGATCTCGGCGCTCTTGGCATAGAAGCGGATGGCGTACAGGCTCTGTCCGCCGACCTTGATGACCGGCGCACAGGAGGCACTCGCGGAAGTGCCGTACTGGAGGTCGCCACCTCGTGAGCGCCAGTGCTCCAGCAGCCGCTGTACCGCGCCGGCCGCCTGCGGGCCGCTCGCCTCATTGAGCTGACGCAAGAAGCGCTGTTCCAGGGACGTCAGCGTTTCTGGCGCCAAGGACCCATCGTCCGCGGCCTCGGATTCGGCGAGATCCGCGGCGATGGGCAGACCCAGGAGCTCGGCGATGTCGCGAGCGGTGATGTGCTGATCCGCGGAGGCGCGTCCCGCACCGTCGAAACTGATGCCTTCCGTACGCAGCACCTCGTGGACGTCCCGATCCTCGTCGGGATCGGTCCAGCGGAAGTTCTCCGAGACCTGCCCGGACCTGCTGAGGACCCGGTGCGCGTTGAGCACGGGGACGCTTGCCAGATGGACGCCGACAGGCACCGGATGCGAGCCGATCAGCTCGGCGAGATCTGAGTAGGAGGTCCAGGTGGCAGCCGGCAGGACTGCCAGGGCGCTGTGCAGCAGTGTCCAGTCGCGGGAGGCCGCGCTCCCGCGGCCGGACTCCTCCGGGCCTGGCCATATGGCGATCGCACGGTCCGCGAGCCGGTCGGCGCGGGTCAGGATCTCCGCCTTGCCCCAGCGTTCACAGGCGGCGATCTCCTGGTTCATGACCAGGCCGCTCTGCCCCAGCTGCTTGCGCTTGGCGGCGAAGGAGTTGTTGCTCAGCTCCGAGTTGTAGCCGCTGAGCGTGAGATTGCCCAGGGTGTGCACGAGCTGCCGGTGCAGGAGGTCGGCGTCGTCTCCCTCGTGGGAGAGCTCGCCCAGCCAGTCGGTGGTCATGGACTGCGGCAGGACGTGCTCGATGGTGATGCGCTTGTCGGCCAGGTCCACCCGCTCCTTGCTGCCCAGCGACTCCTCGATACGCCGCAGAATCAGCTTCTGCTGAACCGTACGCCCTTGCCAGTAGAAGGCGCGGCTGCGAATCTCCTCCCGCAGCTGCTCATCCGAAGGCCAGTACAGCCTGGCCGGTGACAGCGCGACACGCACCGCGTGCGGCACTTCCTCCTCGGCGCCCAGTTGCACGGCGAGCCGTTGGAAGATGCGGTTGAGGTTGCCCGTGGCGACCCCGGCGATCAGGCGGCGCACGAGGAAGCTCTCGACGTAGGCCAGCGCCTCGCCCACCTCCTCATCGCCGATGTGGTCGTCCTCCCGCAACTCGAGCAGGCGCATCACCAGCGGGTAGGCCGTGGACGCCTGCCATTCCTTGAGGAAGCGCAGCCGCCCCGCGAACGGGAAATCCTCCGGGGGGAAGAGGATCTGTTTGAGATGCCGCGCGCGACGGTGCAGATCCCGGACGTACGACTCGATTCGCCTCTCATCCCCGGACAGTGCCAGAAGCAACTGCTGATGCCCCCGGTAGACGGCGTTGTATTGGGCTTCGCCACCCTCCCGCAGGACCAGCACCAGGTACATCAATTGTTCCATGGCCTTGGCGTCCAACTGGTCCTGGATCGGCTTCCAGTATTCGTCGTGGACATGCTGGCCGCGGGTGGGCAGGCACATGAAGACATAGTTGCGAATCAGGTCCACCTGGCTGAGCCGCATGCCCGTGTTGTTGATCGACTCAAAGATACGGAACGCGTTGTCGTCCTTCTCCACCAGGATCTGCACGAGATTGAGCCGATCCAGCAGCACCGATTCCACCCGCGCGATGTCATGCGGGTCGGCCGGGTCGTCGAACTCCTTCAACATGCTGCGGAAGAACTGGTAGGTGTTGCCGATCAGACTGTCGGACTTTCCTTCGGAAGTGCCGTCCACACACGCTTTGAACGCCGCTCGGTCCCCCTGCGTGGGCAGGAGCCGGTAACGCAGTTCGCCTTGCTGGAACTTGTTGATCAGGTGGAGCTCGTTGATCCGCTCGCGAGCGGTGGGCTCCTCGGCGATCAGATGATCTCTGATGGCGCAGAGCGCGAGCATCAGGGTGGTGAGACGCTGCTGGCCGTCCACGATGATCCACTGAGAGCGGCTCGGCGCCAGCTCCGGGCCAGGCGCGAGGACGACCGATCCCATGAAGTGGCTCGGGGCATCCTGCCGCTGCTCGGCCAGCACGTCGACCTGGGCGGTGATATCGGCCCACAGCTGAGTGAGCTGTGGGCGTTCCCAGGTGTATTGGCGCTGATAAAGAGGGACCAGTAATTGTTGGTCGCCCTGAATGAGCTTGCGAAGGGTGGTTTCGTTCGCTTTCATGCCGCCCCGTTCATGGCGCGAGCCAACTGCATCTTCACAAGCACGCTAAGTTACAACGGCCCGCCGGACAGCCGCAAGGTCCGTAACGACGATGTCCGCAGGGCAGTACACGGCTCATCTCGGTGTGCTCGACCGCTGATTAGTGACCGCTCGGACGTTGCTCGTACGCGAAACGGATAGCCGAGAACGCATGGTTACTAACGTGTACGCCCTACAAAACGGCACACAAGCATTCACGAATACGACAGCAGCAAAAATCCCGCCCACATCGAGACAAATCGATGCTTGGCAGCCGCGATGGAACCATCCGGATCTGGCGGCTCACGTCCGGGACCCGACCAGGGCGAGCGTCCTCGGTCCGGCGACGCTCGCCGGTGCGGACGGGTGAGGCGCCGAGGAAAGGGCTCCCGCGTCTAGCCCCGGCCGAGGACGCAGAACTCGTTGCCCTCCGGGTCGGCCAGGACCTTCCACGGGACGTCGCCCTGGCCGACGTCGGCGGCGGTGGCGCCCAGAGTTTTGAGCCGGGCCACCTCCGCCTCCTGGTCTTCGACGGGGTGCGGCAGCAGGTCGAGGTGGATGCGGTTACGCCCGGTCTTCGCGCCGGGCGTACGGAGGAACTCCAGATACGGGCCGACGCCCTTGGCGGAGCGCAGCCGCGCGTGGTCGTCGGTCACCTCGTGCAGGGTCCAGTCCAGCGCCTCGTCCCAGAAGCGAGCCATGGCGCGCGGGTCCTCGCAGTCGACCACCACCGCGGCGATCGGCCCGGTGTCCCGGTAGATCTCCCGGGGCTCCAGCACGCAGAACACGTTGCCCTCCGGGTCGGCCAGGACTGTCCACGGGACGTCGCCCTGACCCACGTCGGCGGGCGTCGCGCCGAGCTCCTGCAGGCGCGCGACCAGCTCGGCCTGGTGGGCGGCGGAGGTGGTGGCGAGGTCGAGGTGTACGCGGTACTTCACCGTCTCGGGGTCCGGGACGGTGACGAGGTCGACGTAGAAGGCGTCGGGGTCCGGCCAGGCGAAGCCCTCGGGTTCGAGGTTGGTCACGCCGGGCGCCTCGCTGGAGACGTTCCAGCCGAGCGCCTCGGCCCAGAACCGGCCGAGCGCCGAGTCGTCCCGGGCCTTGAAGTTCACCTGGATGAGTCGCAGCGCCATGCCGCCGATCATAGTGGGGCGTCGTGAGCCGGCCACTGGAAGCGTGGTGCCGGTGGTCAACGCGGCCCTCGGTCCCACACCCGCTCCAGGAAGCCGGCGACGAGCGGGGCGATCTCCGGCAGGCGGTCCTCAAGGGCGAAGTGGCCGGTGTCGAGGACGTGGAGTTCCGCGCCGGGCAGGTCGCGCAGGTAGGCGCGGGCGCCGGGCTCGGGGAAGAACGGGTCGTTCGCGCCCCAGGCGATGAGGGTGGGCGGGGTGTGCGTGCGCAGCCACTCCTGCCAGGCGGGGTACCGCTCGACGTTGGTGTGGTAGTCGAAGGCGAGCGCGACCTGGGCCTCCTTGCGGCCGGGCAGGTCGAGGAAGTGCTGGTCGAGGGTCCAGCCGTCGGGGGCGACGAGTTCGGGGTCGGCGACGCCGGTCTCGTACTGGCCGCGGGTGCCGGGCAGGGTGAGCAGGTCGCGGACGGTGTCCTCGGCGCCGGGCCGGTCAGGGCGCAGCGCGATGAAGTCGCGGGCTCCGGCGGACAGGCCCTCCTCGTAGACGTTGCCGTTCTGCACGACGAGGCCCGCGATCCACTCCGGGTGCCGCTCGGCGAGCCGGAAGCCGACGGGTGCGCCGAAGTCGAAGACGTACATCACGAAGCGGGTCAGGCCGAGCTTCCGGACGAAGCCCTCGGTGATGTCGGCGAGCCGGTCGAAGGAGTAGGTGAAGCCGGCCGGGGCCTCGGTGTGCCCGAAGCCGGGGTAGTCGGGGGCGATCAGCCGGTAACGGGCGCCCAGCACGTCGATGAGGCGGCGGAACTGGTGCGAGGCCGACGGGAAGCCGTGCAGGAGCAGCAGGACGGGCGCGTCGGCCCGCTCGGGCAGTGACTCGCGGCAGAAGACGCGGACGCCGTCGACGTCGAGGTGGCGGTGGACGGTGCGGGCGAGCGCGGGGAAGGTCATGGCTAATGCCTTTCATCGCAGAAGACACATTAGTTATAGCGATCAGCGATCTAACGTGTCAAAGCACGGATGTAGCATTAGGGCATGAGTGAGCTCGGCCCCCTGACCGGTGAACCCCTCGCCCTGGACCTGGTCAACACCCGCCCGGCCACCGGCGACCTGCTGACCACGCCCGGCGACCTGCGCGTCTGGCTGGGCCTGCAGGCCGACCGGTTCGCCGAGGCGCGGGAGCTCCTCGCCGCCGAGTTCACCGCCGCCGACCTGGCCGCCGTACGCGAACTCCGCGAGCACATCGCGCGCGCCCTGGAGCACGTGCGTGCCGGGACCCGGCCACCGGCCACCGATCTCGAAGCCGTCAACCGGGCTCAGCGTGCCGCGCCCGCCATCAGCGAGCTGACCTGGAACGGCGAGACCGTCACGGCCACCCACCGCCGCACCGGCACCCCCGGCGCGCGCCTGACGACGTGGCTCGCCGAGGGCGCGGCCGGCCTGCTGGCGGACCCGGCGGTCGCCACGGTCCGCCAGTGCGACGCCGCCGACTGCGTCATGCTGTTCCTGCCCGCCCACCCGCGCCGCCGCTGGTGCTCGGCGGCCCGCTGCGGCAACCGCGTCCGCGTCGCCCGCCACTACCGGCGCCGCAAGCACACGTGAGCCTGCCGGCGCCCATGGGAGAACCACGGGCCACCGGCAGGCTCGTCAGCTGTCGCTCAGCCGGGCGGTATCCGGCCGTCCTTGGCGACGGGGACGCCGAGCTGGACCGCGGCGGTGAGCGTCGCCCTCTCCTCGGGAAGGCGGGCGAGCACCGGGTTGAGGTGCCGCAGGGTCAGGTCGACGGGCGCCATCTCACGCGCCGTGATGTCGTACTTCTCCAGGTCGATCCATCTGACGAGATCCATGACCTCGGGCGGGATGTTGTCGCCGCCCTTGTACACCGGCACGCAGAGCTGGCGCGAGTAGCCCACCCGTACGTCGGCCGGCGGGATCTTGCCGACGAGCACGGGGTTGAGCTGCCGGAGCGCCAGCGGCCTGTTCATCGGGACGTTCGGGGTGGCGCCGTAGCAGAGGAGGTCGATGTGCCTGACGACCCGGAGCACCTCCGCCGGTGGCAGCACGCCGTTCTTGGCGACCGGGACGCACAGCTGCTCCGGCCGGTTCAGCAGGACCTGCTTGCGGGGCAGGTCACTCAGGACGCGGTTGAGATGGCTGAGCACGAGCGACTTGTCCATCGAGGACCCGGTGACCCGGTAACACGACAGGTCGACGTACCGGACGAAGTCGAGCACGCCGTCCGGCGGGATCACGTCGTTCTTGGCGACCGGGACGCAGAGCTGGTCGCGCGCGCCGAGGGAGACCTGCTCGATGGGCAGGCCGACGAGCACCGGGTTGATGTGCCGCAGCGCCAGCCCGACGGCCGGCGGTTGGTAGGGGCTGGTCTTGAAGCACTCGAGGTCGAGGTTCGAGACCAGCTGCGCGGGGGTGGGCAGCGCCAGGGCGCCGGCGGGCGGGGCGACGAGGAAGACCATCGCGATGAGTCCGACGGTCGCCGATAAGAGGCGCCGCACCGTGCCCGTGCGGCGCCGATCGCGGGTGGCCGATCCGTCCATGCTTCTCCTCGGGGTACGGGGACAGGCCTGACACCCTCGACTATCCGTTGGGCCCGGAGACTCGACAACCTCCATGACCGGTCTTTGCCAGCCGTGTTGCCACGCTCGGCGGTCTTCAGCCGGTGCGCAGGATCCGGAAGCGATCGGGTTCGGCGGGGTCTCGGTCGGCGACCTGGATCGGGGGCCAGGCCCACTGCCAGACGCTGATGCCCGGGGTGCGGGAGAACCGGATCTCCCCGCGGGTGCCTTCGACCGCGACGCTGGACCAGGATCCGCCCGTGCGCAGCACCTCGGCGAGGACGGTGACCGTGTCGTAGCCCTCGAAGGCGACGAAGGAGGGCGCCTCGGCCAGCCGTTCACGCAGGGCCGTCCCGACGCGCGCGCCGAGTGGGCCGAGGCGTTCGGGCAGGTAGCGCAGGAACGGGATCGCGGCGCCATCGCCGCCCAGCGACGCGGCCCAGCCGGCGAACTCCGGCTGCCCGGCCGGAGCGCCGATCATGATCTCGGCGAGGCGCCGGTCGCGGCGGACGGCCTTGACGATCGACACCGCGGGCTCCGGGGAACCGGCGAGAAGAAGGAGGGCTGTCGCACCACTGCCGGCGAGTTCGTCGCACACGGCCGCGCGCGCGTCGAGCTCGACGACGGTGCCTCCGTGCTCGGCGAGGTGGTCCCGCAGGATGCGGGTCCCGGAGGCCCAGTAGACACTCGGCTCGGCCGCCACGGCGACGCGGCGGTGGCCCCCGCTGAGGAGGAAGTCCGCGTAGATGCGCCAGCCGCGGGACTGCGCCGGGGCCAGGCGCGCGACCCGGTCCGTCGGCTGCTCGGTGAGCGCGTCGAGAACCGCTGACGAGCAGAGGTACGGCACGCCGAGTGCGTCGGCCTGGGCGGCGGCGGCGCGGGCGACGACGCTGTGGTACTCCCCCGCCACGGCGGCCACGCCCAGGCGGGCCAGCTCTTCCACGGCCGCCTCCGCCCTGTGGGGATCAGCGGCGGTGTCTCGTACCAGCAGTTCGAGCGGCCTTCCCGCGATCCCGCCGGCGTCGTTGACCTCGCGGGCGGCCAGTTCGAGTCCGGCGAGCAGGTGCCGGCCCGCCTCGGTCCAGCCGGGCCGGGTCAGCGGGGCGAGCACGCCGATCCGGACGGGTGATCCGTCAGTCCGCTCCGATGGCTCATGCATACGTCGGCGTCTCCCGAGTCCGGTCGCGCTCTGACCTGATCGCAGAGCGACGCGCCGAGAGTAACCGAGCCGGGAACGGCCGGCTCAAGGCACCCCGGTATGACCTGTCCAGGGCGGACGACGCTGATCCGTCAAGGGACGGGATGCCTCGCGGAACGCGGTGCGCTCCATGCCGACGAAATGGCGAGGAACGCGGGTTCCCATCACTGAATGTGAGCATTCCGTTATGAATATGCGAGAATCCCGTGATTATAGCCACGATGGGCGCTGCATGATAGGGCCGATTTCGGGTTTACATATAGGACGTCAGTTCGTAGCATTTCGCTCATGGGAGCGCTCCCAAACACTGATGCGGCGATGAGACCACGACTACGCGACGACGTCCGGTTCGTCGAATGCCCCGACGGGGCCTACGTGCACAGTGACTACGGTGCGTGCACGCTACGCGGACGGCACGCGTACGCCTGGCTCGGCAGGCTGGCGCCCGCGCTGACCGGCCGGCACACCCTGGACGAGCTCACGTCGAACCTCTCCGCCGACAAGCAGGCCATGGTCGAGAGCCTCGTGGGCCGGCTCGCCGAACACCGGTTCGTGGTGGATGACCGGCAGGCGCGCCCACACGGACTGACCGACGCGGAGCTGCGGGCGTACGCGGAAGAGATCGCCTTCATCGGCTACGCCCTGGATTCGCCGGAGGCGCGATTCGAGCGGATCCGCAGCGCCCGCCTGGTGCTGGCCGGGGCGGGCCCGCTGCTGGAGGCGCTGGTGGAGGCGTGTGTCGGTTCAGGGTGGCGGTACGTCGCCGTGATCTGTCCCGAGGCCACGGCGGCCGGCCGGGCGGCCGAGGCCGTCCGGCGCGATCCCCGCCAGGAGATCCGGACGCTCTCTCCCGCCGGCGACGCGCTCGTCCGGGCCGTCACCGGGGACGCCGACGTCGTGCTCCAGGTCAGCGCGGACCTCGACGACCTGGTGGCGACGGCCCGTCTGGCCGAGGCGGGCGACGTCGTGCTGGGCCAGGCTCTCGCCGGTCCTGCGGAGGTCTGGCTCAGCAGGGTGGGACGGCCCTCGGTGACCGCCGCGGAGTCCGGTTGGCACCGGCTGGCCGCGCTGCCCGCCGCGGCCCCGGCGTCGTCGAACGAGGACTGGCTGACAGGACCGGTGCCGAAGGTCGTCGCCGCCATGCTGGCGCTCGCCTGCTTCTCCCAGGTGACCGGGCTCGACCCGGACCGGGAGCGCCTGCTCACCCGGGTCGACCTGCGCAATCTCGACACGCTCCCGCACCGGTTCCTGGCCCGTCAACGTGCGGGCACCCGTCCTGGCGGAGGCCCGGAGGCGATCCGGGACCGGGCCGCGGTGCTGGCGACGGCCACGCCGATCGAGGCGGAGAGCCTGCTCGGCCGCACCCCCGAGCTGGTCGACTCGCGCCTGGGCCTCCTCGGCATGCTGGACGAGCAGGCGCTGGCCCAGTCCCCGCTGGCGGTGTGCGGGGCGACCGTCTCGGACCCGTTCGGGGCGCTGCCCGGCTGGGCGCCGCCTCCGCAGGTGTTCGGCTGGGGACCGGACCAGCGGACGGCCCGGCTCCGCTGCCTGCTCGCCGCACTCGCCACGTACGGTCTGCTCACCGTCGACCCGAGTGCCGACCCGGAAGCGACGATATGGGGCATGGAACTGCCGGAGGGCCGGCCTCTTCCCGTGCCCGTATCCGATCTCCGGCTCACCGGTTTCGGCACGCCGTGCCCTCCGGTGGGCACCGGTGCCGGGCTGAGCTGGCCGGAGGCGCTGGCCGCCGGTCTGCGAGCCCGATGCGAGCACCTGCTGGCGGGCACTCTGGAGGCGGACGGGAGGGGCGCGCCGGTGGGTCCCACGGAAGATCCGGTCGCGGAGGCGTTGCTGCGCCAGCTCGTCCTGGCTGGTGAAACGCCGGAGGTGAGCGATCACACGGCCGTTCTCGGCGTGCCCGCGATCTCCCTCACCGTCCCCGGCCAGGACCCGATCGTGTCCGTCGCCGCCACCGCCCCGGCGGCGCTGCGCGACGGCCTGGAGCGGCTGCTGCTCCGCTGGCAGTCGCGGACCGCCGGGCAGCCCGCGTACGCCGAGGCCCGTCCCTTCTGGCCGCCGGACGGCGACCCCTCCGAGGCCGTACGGAGGATGGCCCGGGGACTGCGCCGCCTGGGAAAGGTGCCGGTGGCGGTGCCACTCGACGGCGACCCCGAGGCCGCCCGGCTGCTCCCCTTCGTCACCCACGTCGCGCTGCTCGATGACTGAGGCCGCCGTCACCGCGTACGCGGACCCGGTGACCGTTCTGGGTGAGGGCCGCCTGTACGCGGCCATCCGCGCGGCCCTCGCCTCGGCCACCGGTCCCGTGATCGTGGTCGCGAGCGACGCCGACGACGCGCGGCCGTACCCGGGAGTGGCGCGACGCGCGGCCGAAAGCGGCGCGTCGTGGCTGCCGGTGCGCGTGGAGGCGGGCTGGGCGCTGGTGGGCCCGGCCGCGCGCCCGCCCCTGCCCGGCTGCCCGACCTGTGTGGAACGGAGACGCGCGGGCAACCGGCCGGACGCGGTGGCTCGCGACCGGCTGCGCGCCCGGTGGGGCGCGGACCTCGGGTCCCGGCCCAGCGCGCTGCTCACACCGCTCGTCACGCGCGCCGTCGCCGCGCTGGTCGCCGACGAGGTGCGCCGGCTGCGGCGTGACCCCGGTTCCGCGCGGACCGCCGGCGCGCTGCTGAAGGTCCGCCTGCCGAACGCCGAAGTACGCCACCACCCGTTCCTTCCCGACCCGTTCTGCCCCGACTGCGGCGTGCGGCCCGACGACGGACCGCACGCGGCTCGGTACGTCCCCCGTCCCGCGCCCAAGCCGGACCCCGCGACCTTCCGGGTCAGCGGCATCGGCCACCGGGCGGCGGAGTGGGAACAGCGGTTCGTCGACCCGGAGACCGGCACCGTGCAGGCTCTGGTCGCGCAGGAGCGCGGCGGCGGCCCGCTCGCGGTGGCGCGGCTCAGCCCGGCTCGCACCGAGCACGAGAGCCACCACGGCTACGGCCGCAGCGGCGACTTCGCGTCCGCGCGGGCCACCGCCGTCGCCGAGGCGCTGGAACGGATCGCCGGCATCGCCCCGCGCGGCCGGCGGACCGTCGTGCGCGCCGCCTACGACGACATCGCCGGCGACGCGCTCGACCCGCGCACGCTGGGCCTCTACCCGGACGACTGGTACGACCGGCCCGGCTTCCTGTTCACCCGCTTCCGTCCGGATCGGCCCACCTCGTGGGTGTGGGCGTACTCGTTCGCACGGGACGCGCCGGTGCTGGTGCCGGAGAGCTACGCCTTCTTCGGCCCCCGCCCGGCGGACGACCTCGGATTCGCCTACGAGTGCTCCAACGGCTGTGCCCTGGGCGGCCACCCGGCCGAGGCGATCCTGTACGGCCTGCTGGAGGTGGCCGAGCGGGACGCGGCCCTGGCCACCTGGTATGCCCGGATGCCCATTCCGCGGGTGGACCTCGGCTCGGCCTCCGACCGCCGCATCCCGATGCTCGCCCAGCGGGTACGCGACCGGCTCGGCTACGACGTGCACGCGTTCGCCGCGCTGATGGAGCAGCGGGTGCCGGTGTTCTGGGTGATGGCCGTCGACGCGCTGGACCGGCCGGACCGGCCGCGCGTGCTGTGCGGCTCCGCCTCCCACCTGGTGCCGCAGCGGGCGCTCCGCCGGGCGCTGGAGGACCTGGGCCCGATGCTGGCAGGCCACATCGACCGCTACGACCCGGCGTCGTCGGCCCGGCTGGCGGCCGACCCCGAGGAGGTGCGGCTGCTGGAGCACCATCCCCTGGCCTACGCCCACCCGGACGCGTTCGACCGGCTGGGCTTCCTGCCGCTGGACGGGCCCACGCTGACCGTCGCCGAGGTGACGGCCCGTGCGGGGTGGCCCGCGCACGACGACCTCCGCGCGGACGTGGCCGAGCTGGCGGGACGCTTCCTGGCCGGCGGCCTCGACGTGATCGCCGTCGACATCACCTCGCCCGAGGCGAAGGCGTGCGGCGTGTCCGCCGCGAAGGTGATCGTGCCGGGTACGGCGCCCATGACGTTCGGTCACCGCTACCGGCGCGTCCACGGCCTGCCGCGGTTGCTGAGCCTGCCGCGGCTCCTCGGTCACCGGGACCGCGACCTGGGGTCCGAAGAGCTGAATCCCTATCCTCATCCGTTCCCCTGACCCCGGTCACCACCGGCACGACGAAGGAAGCGAGGCGAACCCGTATGCACCCGACCACGGCGGCGAGCGAGGCCGGCGCGGCCACCCGCCGCTACCTGGCCGCGATGCGGAACCGGGGCCCGCTGTCCATCGACTGGGGCGGCGCGCCGACCAGGCACAAGCGCTACCCGGACGCCGTACGGACGCGGCTCCCCTGGGAGTCCGGCGACGGCTCGGCCCTCGGCCGGATCGGCGAGCTGCTGCGGGACCTGCTCGGCATGACCAGGCTCGTCTGGTGCCATCAGCTCGACGACGGCGGCGAACCCGCGGGGCGGCCGCCCATGCTCCTCACCGGCCGGCCGGCGCCGTCGGGCGGAGGGTTGTACGCGATCGAGGCGTACGTGGCCGCGGGCGAGCCGCGCCCGCCCGGCCTGCCGGCCGCCCTGTACCACTACGACCCGGTGCACCACGTGCTGGAGCGCGTGCGCGGCGGCGACCACACCGGGGCACTGGCCGGCCTGCTCGCGGACGGTCCGGCGGCGGACGTGGCGATCGTCCTGTCCGCCGTGTTCTGGCGGTCGATGTTCAAGTACGGCGACTTCGGCTACCGCCTCATCTGCCAGGAGACCGGCGTGCTCGTCGCCCAGGCGCTGGCCGCCGGCGGGCGGCTGGGGCTGCCGTGCCGGGCCTGGCTGCGGTTCCCGGACGGTGAGGTGGACCGGCTCCTCGGGCTCGACGGCGCCCGGGAGGCCGCGCTGGCCGTGCTCACGCTGACCCTGCCACCCGGCGGTGCGGGGCGCCCGGACGCCTCCCCGTCCGCCCACGAGCTGATCGAGCGCCCGGTGGCCGGCGAGAGCACGCCGCTGCCCAAGCCCATGCCTGACGGCCTCGCCGCGGCCCTGCACCGAGCCTGCTCCGCCGCCTCCCCCACGGGCTCGCCGGAGCCGGCGGAGGCGCTGCGGCCACGGCCGCCGGCGCGGGCGGGCCGGGCCTTCCCGGCTCCTGAGCCCGCGACCGGGATCCGCGCCGGCCCAGGAGCGTCTCGCCGCACGTCCCCGCTGGCCGGCTACCGGCCGGCGCCCCTCAGGGGCGCGGCCCTCGGCGCCGTGCTGGCCGCGGCGGGCGAGGGCTACCCGGCCGACCTGCCGGGCGCCGAGAGCGGGCCTGCCGTGACCGCGCTGTGCCTGCTGGCCTTGCGGGTGGAGGGCCTGCCGCGGGGCGCCTACTGGTACGACCCGGCCCGGCGGACGCTCCACGAGCTGGCCGGCGCCGAGCGGGTGGACGAGGTGGCCACGGGGCGGCTGCTGGCCAACACCCGGGTGGCGCTGCGCGGGGCCGCCGCCGCGCTGGTCCCCGCGGGCGACCCGGTCGCGGGCGCGCGCCTGTTCGGGGACCGCTGGTATCGCATGCAACAGATGGAGGCGGGCCTGGTCGTCCAGCGGGCCACGCTGGCCGCCACCGCGCTGGGCCTGGCCGCGCGCATCCACTCCGACGGCGCCAACGAGACCACCGACGAGGTGCTCGGCCTCGCCGGAACCCCCTTGCGGAGCCTGTCCTTCCTGCTGCTGGGCACTCCCCCGACCGGCGGGCCCCTGGTGGCCCGCCCCATGCCGGCCGTTGTGCACGAGGAGGTGATGCCCCGCTCCGACGAGAGCCTGACCCGTACAGATCACCTTTGATCGGAATCAGAAGGAGAAGCACATGTCCGCTGAGAACCTCAAGCTCGACCTGCGCGGCCTGGACGTCGACTCCATTGAGGTCGTGTCGGCCGACTCCCTCGTGGTGGAGGGCCACGGCGCCATCGAGACCGGCGCCTCCTCCGCCTTGGGCTACTGCTCGTCCTACCTGACGGCCACCAGCTGCTGGGCTCCGGAGGCGTGACGCCGGAGGCGTCGGCCCGCCGGTGACCCCCGGGTCACCGGTATGACGAGCAGGGCCGAGGGCGCCCGTGCCGTGGGCGCCCTCGGCCCCTGGCGAACCCTCACGAGGAGCGCGTTCGATTGACCGATGTGACGCACACCGTCCCCGTCACCGGGGACGGCGACCTGGCAAGGCTCGCTGATCCCGATTATGCCGTCTCGCCCGTCCTCGCTGTCCGCGTCGCGGCGCTGCCGGTGGCCGGGCTGGACCGGATGCGCTGCACCCGGACGTGGCGGCTGGTGGACGAGCTGGTGAACGTCTCCGCCTGGTTGCGGCGGGAGGGCGCGGACCTGTCCGATCCGCTGCACGACGTGATCGGCGGCACCGCGCCCGGTCCGGCCCGGTCCGGGCTGGTGGCGCTACGGCGCGCGGTGTTCTCCGGACGCCGCCTGAGCGGCGGGGCCGCGACCGCCGACGCGCTGGCGGCCCTCCCCGCCGACCTGACCGCCCGCGTCGGCGCGTGGACCGCCCTGCGGCGCCGCGCGGACGAGTTGCGCGCGGCGCTGCCCGCCGCCCTGGCAGAGGAGTCGCGGGAGAAGACGGCGCTGCTCCGCGAGGCGGTGTCCGACGCCGGTTTCCGGCACGGCCTGGCCCAGGGCAGCCCGGTGCTGGCCGGACGCCTCGACGCCTGGCTCGCCGGCCCCGCCGACCGCCGGCCGGAACGGCAGGAGCTGCTGCGGCTGGCCCGCTATCTCGCCCGGGCGACCGTCAAGACCAGCCCGTACGCCACGTTCACGCTCAGCGGCCTGGGCCGGTGGGAGGCGGACGGCCCCGCGCCGGCGACCGGTGGCGAACCCGCCTGGCACCTGGTGGTCGAGCTGGATCGGGCGGTCCTGCGCCCGCTGTGGGCGGCGCTCACCCGGCATCGGCGCGTACGGGAGCGCGCCCGGCTCCGCGTCAACCCGACCGCGGCCGACGACGGCGACCGGATCTGGTTCCTCGGAGCCGGTCACGGCGAGCCGCTGTCCGCGGTGCCGTCGAGCCCGGCGGTGCGGGAGGCCCTCGACTGGGTGCGCGGGCACCCCTGCCCCACCCTGGCCGCCGCCCCCGGGATCGAGCCGCTGGCCGACGCGGGGCTGCTGGAGTTCGTCGCGCCGTACGACGAGCAAGGCCACGACCCGGTGGGCCGGCTGGCGTCGTGGCTGGCGGAGGACGGCCCGGCGCCGTACACGCGAGCTGTCGGCCGGGTCGCTGCCGCCCTGCGCGACGGCGTCACCAGGCCCGGCGACGAGAAGGCGTCCGCGGTCGTACGGGAAGCGCTGCGGGAAGTGCTGCCGCCGGGACCGTCGCTGCCGGACAAGAACCTGCTCTGGCACAGCGCCGTCATTCCCGGCGTCGCGGGACGGCTGAGCGCGCCGGCCTGGCGCGACGTGTGCGACGACCTCGACGCGCTGCGCGGGCTGCTCGGCCTGTTCGACCCCGACCTGCCCGTCAAGATCGCCGCCGCCGCGTTCTTCCTGGACCGGCACGGCCCCGGCGGCCGGATCCCCGCACTGACGTTCTACCGCGAGATACACCAGGAGGCGCCGGGCGGGAGCGGAGCGCTGCTGCGCGGCATGCTGCGCGACCCGGTGGCGGGCACGCGTGAGGTGCCGGACGCCGAGCCGCCGCCCGGCTTGGTACAGCTCACCGGACTGCGGCGGAGCTTCTGGGAACAGACCGGCGCGCGGGAGCCGGGGCCGGTGGTCGACCTCACGGCCGCCCGCCTGGCCGAGATGGCCGGCGACTGGCCGAGTTTCGTCCGGCCCCCCGGGTCGATCTGCTGCTACCTGCAGGCCGTGCCGGGACCGGGCGCCCTGCGCGCGGTCGTCAACTCCATCTCCGCCGGGTACGGGCGCGGCCTGTCGCGGCTGCACCGGCTGGTCGTCCTCGCCGGCGGTGAGGCGCCGCCCGCCGGCGAACTCCGCGCCGCGCAGGGCGACGTCCTGGTGGCCGAGTGCCGCGGACTCGTCGGCGGCGGCCTCAACGCCCGTCCGGCCGCGGCCGACCTCGCCCTCGACCACCCCTTCACCGCCCCGGACGCGCACCTCCCGCGCGTCTCGCCGGCGGAGCTCACCGTCGGCTACGACCCCGGATGCGACAGGCTGACCCTGTTCGACGGCGCGGGCCGCCCGGTCCGGCCGGTCCACCTGGGCATGACCGCCCAGTACTGGCTGCCGCCGTGGTTGCAGTTCCTGGTGCGGACGTTCGGGGAGCCGTCCACGGCGATGGTGCCCGGCTGGGTGTTCCGCACCCGGAGCGAGGTGCCGGGCGAGGGCGAGGTGGAACGGTGGCCGCGGATGGACCTCGGGCGGGTGACGTTCGCCCGGGCGGTGTGGCGGCTCCGGGCAGGCACCTTCCCGGTGCCGGCCAAGGGCGAGGGCGAGGCCTCGTACCTGCCCAGGCTCGCCGAGTGGCTGGCGCTGCACGAGGTGCCCCGCCGGTTCTTCGCCCGGGTGGTGGACCTGCGGGACGGCCTGCTGGTGGGGCTGCTGAGCAAGGACCGCAAGCCGATGTACGTGGACGTCACCGACATGCTGCTGCTGAACGGGTTCCTGCGCGCGCTGCGCGACCCCGGCGCGCTGCTGGTGATCGAGGAGGCCCTGCCCGATCCCTCCCAAGCGCCCCGCTACGGCACCGGCCGCCGGGTCACCGAGTACGTCCTCCAGCTCTCCGCGCGGCCGGGCCGATGACGGACGCCGACAGCCGCTGGATCGGCGCGCACCTGTTCCATTCCGGCGACCTCGACCCGCTGATCAACGACGTGGTGGACCCGGTGACGCGGGAACTGGCAGCGGACGGCACCGTGCGCCGCGCGTTCTTCCTGCGCTACTGGGAGGGCGGTCAGCACGTGCGGCTGCGGCTGGAGGTGCCGGACCCGGCGCGGGCGTCGCGCGTCCATGACCTGGTGCGCGAGCGGGCGGCGGCGCACTTCGCCGCCCACCCGTCGCCGCCGGTCGACGCGGCGGCCTACCGCGCGTTCGCGGCCGCCATGGCCGCGGGCGAGCGGCGCACGTCCTACGACGAGCGGCTGCGTCCCGCCGGCTCGGTGGCGTTCATCGGCTACCGGCCGGAATACGAGGCGTACGGGGACGCCGCCTGCGTCGCCGCCGCCGAACGGCACTTCGCGGAGTCGAGCCGGCTCGCCCTGGACGTGCTGCGCGCCGGTACCGAAATGGCCCGGCGCGCGGCGATCGGGCTGGCCGCGCTCACCGTCGCAGCCGCCGCGTGCGAGCCGGACCTGCCCGCCGCCGCCCACCGCCTCGCCACCGCCGCCCGCCAGGCGCGAGAGATGGGCGGGGAGTCCGTGAGCGAGGAGGATTGGCGGCGCCGCGAAGGCGCCCTCCTCGCCCAGACGCGCAGGCTGTGGGACGCGCCCGGCTCCGGCGGCGACCTGCTGGCCTCGTGGGCGGCGTCGATGCGCGCGCTCCGCGACGACCTCGGCGCCCTGCACGCCGCCGGCCGGTGCGCGCCGCGGGACTCGGGCTCGCCGCACGCGCTGCTCGCCCTGGCCGCGCCGCTGGAGCGGCGCACGGTGTCGCTGATCCTGATGCGCTGCGTCCACCTGTTCCACAACCGGCTGGGGCTGCGTGCCGGGACCGAGCGCCACGTGTCGTACCTGGCGGTCCGTGCCCTCGCCGGACTCGCCGACTCCCGGAGGTGACCCCCTTGACCGCGTCCGACGCTCCCACCTGGCACTGCGTGCACGTCTACTACCACGCGGCGGACAAGGACGGCCTGCTGCTGGATGCCGTGCGGCCGCTGTTCGACGGCCTTCGCGGTCAGATCGAGGCGGCGTACGTGCTGCGCCACTGGCGGCAGGGCCCGCACCTGCGGATCAACGTCAAGGCGGCGCCGGCCGTCTGGGAGGGGGTCGTGCGCCCGCGGGTGGACGAGGTCATCGGAGCCTACCTGCGCGAACACCCCTCGACGGCCGCGCTCGACCCGGCCGCGAGCCTGGCCAGGCACCGCCTGCTCGCCATGCGGGAGCAGGAGCACGGGCCGCTCACGCCGTGGCCGCCGGACAACTCCATCCACGACGCGCCGTACGACTCCCGCCGGCACGTGCTCGGCAGCGACGAGGCGGTGGGCCTGCTCACCGCGTTCTACACCGATGCCACCCCGCTGCTGTTCGGCATGCTGGAGCACGTGCGTGCCGGCCGTGACAGCAGGACCGGGCTCGCGCTGAGCCTCATGCTGACCGTCGCGCACACTTCGCAGCACATCACGCGGAGCTACCTGTCGTACCGGATGCACGCGGAGGGCTTCATCACGTGGGCGGCCGACCCCGAAGGCGTCCGCGCCGCTTTCGAGCAGGGCTTCCGGGAACGGCGGGCCGCGCTCACCGAGCGGGTGCGGGACGTCGTCGCCGCCCTGGACGACCCCGCCGCGCCGCCCGTGGCGTTCGTACGCGAGTGGGCGGCGCTGCTGGAGGACTACCGGCGACGGGCCGGAACGCTGCTGGACAGCGGCCGGCTGGTCCAGCCGACGTTCGAGCCGGGCGAGGCGCTCCGGGCGAGGCCCGGTGACCCGCCCGCTCCCCACCACGAGCCGAACGAGCTGCAACGCCTGATCTACGAGAACCCGGCCTACCACGCGGCGGTCTTCACCGACCCGCGCTTCCTGCGCTACCGGGTGCTGCTCAACTACACGTACCTGCACCTGACCCGGCTCGGGCTCACGCCGCTCGACCGGTTCAGGGCCTGCCACCTGCTGGCCGACGCGGTGGAGGACGTCTACGGCCTGTCGGGGCTGGACGCCCTGCGCCGGTTCGCCGGGGCGGGTGAGCCCACGGAACCGTCACGCTGACGAGCACAGGCCGGTCGGGGGCGCCCGCCCGACGGCGCAGCCCGGCACCTCCTCGTCCGGGGTGCCGGGCTCGATGGACACGCCGGACTCAGAGCTTGACGAATCCCGACGGCTCGCCCTCCGGCGCACGGTGAGGCGGCGGTCTCACCCCCCGATCGCGGGCATGCTCTCGGGAGCGGTCTCCGCCGCCGGGACCGGAGTCGCGAGCAGCTCCACCAGGTGGTCCGCGATCGCGGAGATGGTGGGCTGCTGCCACAGCAGGGTCGCGGGGAGACGGCGGCCGAAGCGCTTCTCCAGGCGCCGCCTGACCATGACGGTCATCACCGAGTCCAGCCCCTGCTCGACGAGGGGACGCCGGATCGCCAGGTCCTCGGGGGCCGTCCTCATCACGGCCGCGATCTCCGCGCGGATCTCGGGCAGGACGCGCTCGCGCAGGTCCTCGGGCGCCAGTCCGGCGAACGACTCCGCCGGTCCCCGGAGATCCTCGTCGGCCGGGGCGGGCGCGTCGATCACCGGATAGCGGAGTCCCGTGAGGTGTCCCACCACCCGGCCGTCCACGTCGGCCAGGAGCGCCCGGACGGTGTCGTCGGCGGCCGGGTCCACGGCCGCGTGGACGATCACCGTCGAGGGCGGCGTGCCGGTCAGCACCACCTCGTCGATGTGCACGACCATGCGCAGCACCGGGTCGCCGGGGAACACGCAGGGCGCCACGGACATCACCGCGTCCAGCGCCGGCGCCCAGCTTCCCGGCTCCCCGGTGCGTACCGTCGCCCGCAGCGCACCGTCTCCGGCCAGCAGCGTCCCGATCGTCCAGCCGAAGCCCGTCGAGGGCACGCCGACGGCGGCCAGCCGCCGGTGCACGAACCCGGGGTCGATCGGGGTGAGAGCGCCGGCGTCCGGCAGCACGTCGGGTTTCACCTGGCCGGGGGCGGCCACGTCGGCGGTGACGTGCACCAGCCAGGCGGGTTCGGGCTCGCCAGGCCCGGCCGGCGTGCGGGCCGCGAGCCGTACCGCCGGCGGCTCGTGCACGACCTGGACCTGCCTGCGCTCCGCGGTCATCAGCGGATGCGTCATCTCCACGTCGGTGAGCGTGACGTCCTCGTCCTCGGCTGCGTGCAGGAACGTGTTGACCAGCACGGCGGCGGGCACGATCTCGACCCCGTTGAGCGCGTGGCTGCCGGGGTAGGGCCGGTTGGCGTCCTCCAGGCTGGTCCGCCACATCCGGGTCCGGCTGCCCGCGAGGCTGGTCGCGGCGCCGAGCAGGGTGTGGGAGTGCACGTCGTGCCCGCGGTTGCCGTCGTCGGCGTACGCCTCGCGCCAGTGGCGGCGGTGCTGCCAGGCGTACGGCGGCAGGTCGGCCAGGCCGCCGGCAGGCTGCAGCCGGCTCCAGTCCACGTCGACGCCGTGACAGTGGGCAGTGCCCACCGCGACGAGGAAGGTCGCCGCCTCCGGCTGGTTGCGGCGCAGTGACGTGCCGACGAACACGTCCTCGAACCCGTTCTCCGAGAGCGTCTCGGTGACGGAGTGCGCGACCACGGGGTGAGGCGAGATCTCCAGGAACACGCGGTAGCCGTCCTGCGCCGCGGCCGTCGTCGCCGCGGCCAGCCGCACGGGGTCGCGGAGGTTCGCCGCCCAGTACGCGCCGTCCAGGATCGGCGTCGACCGGGGGTCCGCCAGCGCGGTCGTGTACATGGGGATGCGGGGCGCCCCGAACGAGAGATCGGCCGTGGCGGCGGCCAGTTCGACGGCCAGGGGCTCCATGTGCGGGCTGTGGAAGGCGACGTCCGACGCCACCCGCCGCACCACGATGCCCTCGGCCGGCCACTCGTTCACCACCTCCTCGACGGCGGCGACGTCGCCGGACAGCACGGTGGAGCCGGGCGCCGACGCGATCGCGGCCACCAGGTCGGTCCGGCCGGCCAGCCGATGGGCCGCCTCCTCGAAGGACAGGCCGACCATCACCATGGCGCCCTTGCCCTCGGCCCGGCGCAGCAGGCGGGAGCGGCGGCAGATCAGGCGGGCGCCGTCGGCGACGGACATCGCGCCGGCCGTCACCGCCGCCGCGATCTCGCCGACGGAGTGGCCGATGACGGCCTCCGGCGCGACCCCGTACGCGTTCCAGAGCCTGGCGAGGCCCAGCTGCATCACGAAGATCATGGTCTGGACGCGGTCGATGGTGTCGAGTTCGCCGTCGGCCAGGACCTGCCGGGGTGAGAAGCCGATCTCCTCGGCGAAGATCGGCTCCACCTCGTCGACGAGGGACGCGAACTCCGGCACGGCGAGCAGCTCCCGCCCCATCCCGCGCCACTGGCAGCCCTGCCCGGAGAAGACCCAGAGCGGCCCGGGACCGGGCTCGGGCAGCACGTCCCCGGTGAGTACGGCCTCGGCCGGCACGTCCTCCGCGAGCCTGCGCAGGCCGGCCGCCAGCTCGTCCGCGCCCGCCCCGACCACGACGGCGCGGCGGGCCAGGTGGGTGCGCCGGAGCGCCAGCGTGTGGCCCGCCGACGCCAGGTCGAGCCCGCTGTCCAGGTGATCGGCGAGCTTGCCCGCGTACTGCCGCAGCGCCTGCTCCGACGCGGCCGACAGGGGGAACAGCCGCTCCCCCGTCACCTCGTCCCCGGGCGCCTCCTGGGCGGGAGGCGCCTGCTCCAGCACGATGTGCGCGACCGTGCCGCCGTAGCCGAAGCTGGAGACGCCCGCCCGGCGCGGGTGGTCGCGCTCCGGCCAGGCCGATCGCCCGGTCACCACGCGCAGGCCCGAGTCCTCCCATGGGATGGCCTCGTTCAGGGTGGTCAGCACGCTCGGGGGGATCTCACCGCGGTCGAGGGCGAGGACCGCCTTGATGACGCCGGCGATGCCGGCGGCGCCTTCGAGATGACCGATGTTGGACTTGACCGAGCCGATGAGGCACGGGTCGCCGGGGGGCCGCGGCGTGCCGTACACGGAGGAGAGCGCCCCCGCCTCCAGCGGGTCGCCGAGCCGGGTCCCGGTGCCGTGGGCCTCGATATAGTCGACGGTGGACGGCGCGACGCCCGCCTGCCGGCAGGCCTTGATCATCACGTGTTCCTGGGCCTCGCCGCACGGCGCCATGATGCCGTTGGTGTGCCCGTCCTGGTTCACCGCGCTGCCGATGACGAGCGCGAGGATCCGGTCGCCGTCGCGCTGGGCGTCGGACAGCCGCTTGAGCACGACCACGCCGCAGCCCTCGCCGCGTCCGTAGCCGTCGGCCGACGCGTCGAACGACTTGGACCGCCCGTCGGGGGCCAGCGCTCCGGCGGTGCCGAGCGTGAGGGTCTGGCCCGGGGTGACCAGCAGGTTGACGCCGCCGGCGAGGGCGACGTCGCTCTCGCCGAGCCGCAGGCTCTGCGCGGCCAGGTGGAGCGCGACCAGCGACGCCGAGCAGGCGGTGTCGACCGCCATGCTGGGCCCGCGCAGGTCGAGCGAGTAGGAGATGCGGTTGGCGACGGCGCAGGTGGCGGCGCCGATGCCGGTCCACGCCTCGATCTGGGGCAGGTCCTCCAGCAGACGGCCGCCGTAGTCGGCGGTGCAGACGCCGACGAACACCCCGGCGTCGGTGCCGGCCAGCCGGTGCGGCGGCAGGCCGGCGTGCTCCAGGGCCTCCCACGCGGTCTCCATCAGGATCCGCTGCTGGGGGTCCATCAGCTCGGCCTCGCGGGGCGACAGGCCGAAGAACTCCGCGTCGAAGCCCTCGATGTCGCTCAGGAAACTGCCGTGGCGCACGGCGTCGCGCAGCGCGGCGGCGTCTTCCGGACTCCGGTTCTCATACCGGCGCCAGCGTTCGGCCGGCAGCGGCCCGGTCGTGTTCCGGCCGGAGCACAGCAGGTCCCAGAACTCGTCCGGTGAGCGGGCGTCGCCGGGAAGGCGGCAGCCGATCCCGACCACCGCCACTGGTTCCACCCGCGGACTGTCGACCATCTGCGTTGGTTTCCCTTCGGTTCATACCCATGGAGGAGTGTCGATGATCTTGATGACGGCGCCGGAGACGGTCACTCCAGGCCCGGTGCCGAGCATCAGCATGTGGTCGCCGGGGCGCAGCTGCCCGGTCGTCAGCAGGTGGTCGAGGGAGAGGATCTGGTCGCTGGCCCCGCAGTGGCCGATCGTGCGGCCGTAGTCCCAGGTCGAGCGGGACATCGGCAGGTCGAGCATGGCCATGCAGCGCTGTTCGACGATCTCTTCGGAGTAGTTCATGAACGCCACCCGGGCGAGATCGCGGGCCTCGATCCCGCTCTCGGCCAGCGCGCGCTCGACGATCTCCATCAACGCCCGCTGGATCTTGAACAGCGCCGAGGTGGCCTCGCCCTTGGGCATGACCTGGTGCCGGAACTGCTCGTTCCTGGTCGCGAAGCTCATCCGGCGCCCGACCGTGACGCCCGGCGGGAACAGGGGTTCGCTGCCCCGGTGCAGCTCCTCGGCCTCGGCCACCGTCGTCGTGCAGACCGACGTCAGCCGCGCGAAGCCCGTCTCCTTGGTGAGCACGAGCGCGCTGGCCGCGTCGCCGCCGATGTAGCCGGGGCCCATCCGCCACCGGTCCATCAGCGGGGTGCCGTAGTTGTCGGCGGCTACCAGCAGGGCGGCCTGCCGGCCGGGGGCGGCGTCCAGGTGGCCGGCCGCGAGTTCCAGGGCGATGAACATCCCGTTGCAGCCCTGCCGGACCTCGGTGGCCAGGACGTCCCCGCCGACGAGGTGACGCTGCAGGTAGGAGTGCGGGGGCCAGCCGTCCGGCCCCTGGTGCCAGGTCGAGGCGTACAGGAGGAGGTCCAGATCGGCCTGCGCCCGCCCGCTGCGCTTGAGCGCGCTCCGCGCCGCGTGCAGGGCCATCTCCGGGGCCGGCACGTCACCGGCCACCGCCGCCCCGGCCAGGTTGTGCAGCTCGGCCTCCTCGGCTGGATACCAGCCTTTGGCGACGGCTTTCGCGACGCTGACGACGGTCCGGGGCACGAAGGCTCCCACTCCGCTGATGTACGTGTCCGCCAACTTCATGACTCTGCCCTCGTCCCGGCTAGACGGATTCGAGCTCTCGGACCATCGCCACGATGGTCACGACGTCCCGGAAGTTGTCGGGGTCGAGCTTCGCCGCGGGGATCGCGACGCCGAGGTCCCTGCGCAGGAAGTTCAGCAGCCGCGCCGTACGCAGGGAGTCCAGGAGGCCCGACACGAGGAGCGGGGTCGTCTCGTCGACCTTGATGTCGTCGCCGTCCAGGACGAGGTTCTCCTGGACGAAGACGACCAGTCTCTGCGTGAGCTCGGTCATGCGCGTGCCCCTTGCGTGACGGGAGAGGTGGACAGGACCCTGAACGCCGCCGCGGCGACGGACGTCCCGGAGCCGAACCCGACCATGAGCAGGTGGTCGCCGGCCACCAGCCCGCCGGTCGCGATCAGGTGCTCGAAGGCGATGAACTGGTCCACCGCGCCGCAGTGGCCCACGCGCCTGCCGTAGTCCCAGGTCGTCTGGTCCTCGTCGATGCCCAGCCAGGACATCTGCCCGTCCAGGTCCTCGCGGCGGCCGTGCGGGAAGGCGACCCGCGTGATGTCGGAGAGCCCGATCCCGGCCTCGTCCAGGGTCTGTTCGACCTGCTGCATCATCGTCTTCTGGATCGTCAGGTGGATCCCGGTCCCCTGCGCCTTGAGCAGCCGCTGGCGGAACTCCTCGTGGCGGTCACCGAAGCTCAGCCCCCTGCCGACGGTGGCGTCCGGGGGGAACAGGGGGTAGGCGCCGTCGTTGACCGCGTCGGCCTCGGGTATCACCGTGGCGTTCACCGACAGGAGCTCGGCCATGCCGTACTCCTTGCCGAGAACGAGCGCGGCCGCGGCGTCGCCGATCAGCGCCCCGGGCGTCATCCGCCAGCGGTCCACCAGCGGGGTGCCGTGGTTGTCCGAGGAGACGACCATGGCGGTCCGCCGGTCCTCGCCGGCCCGCAGGTAGCTCGCCGCCAGCTCCAGCGAGCTGATCATCCCCACGCAGCCGCTCCGGATCTCGAACGCCGGAACGTTCCCGCCGAGGAGGTGCTTCTGCAGGTAGTGCTGAGGTTGCCAGCCGTTCGGGCCCTGGTGCCAGACCGACGGGTAGAGCAGGAGGTCGAGCTCGCGCGGGGAGGACTCACCCCAGCGGTCGTACGCGTCCAGGACCGCGAGCCGCGCCATCTCGGGCGCGGGCATGTCGCCGGCCACCGCCGTGCCGATCTGCTGAAATCGCTCGGCCTCCTCCTCCGGATACCAGCCCTCGCGAACCGCCTGCTCGACGCTCACACTGTCAGGCACATAAACGCCGAGGCTCCTGACGAACATGTTGGATGTACGCACACGTCCCCTAACTCGTCGACGATCCCGGGCAACGGTCCTCGGGCAGCGTGAGGCGGCTCATCCGATTTATTTCGGGCCCGGGATATCAATCGGCTCCCGACCGGCGGGTGAATACAACGGAATGGTCCGGCGAGCCGTCAGCAAGGATAGGGGCCGATCCTCGGATAAGGCAATATGTCCGCGAGCGATCCGGCCCGCGACATTCCGTAATCGAGATCCGACGGAACGTGTCGCATTTCGGAAATGCTTCTTTCCGCTTCACGCCGCCATTTCCGCGAATGTGACGGCCGCGAATCCGGCGCCGGACCCGGCGCTATTCACGCTCGGGCCCGGCGCGCGTCGTCTCAGGCGGGCACCTTCGTGCAGACGATGTCGTTGAGTTTGAACTGGGCCGGAACGGGGTTCGTCCCGGTGGCGGTCGCCGAGAAGCCGAAGCTCTGGCTGGAGCCGGGGCCGATGTAGGAGTTGTGGCCGGCGTCGCGGGCGGTCACCTGGGCGCCGGTCTGGGTCACCGTGGCGTTCCAGGCGTTCGTGATCTGCTGGTTGCCCGACCAGGCCCACGTCACGGTCCAGTCGTCGACGGGGGTCGTGCCGGTGTTCCTGATGGTCACGGTGCCGTTGAAGGCGCCGTTCCAGGCGCCGGTGGCGTAGGCGACCTCACAGGAGGTGCCCAGCTTGAGCCCGCCGCGCAGGAAGGTCGCGAAGTTGGCCCAGGTGGGGTTCAGCGTGCCGGTGCCCACGGTCTCGGAGCAGTCGGTGGTGGTGTAGACGGTCTGGTTGCCGTACTGGGCGGGGTCCATGATCTGGGACATCATGTGGTCCGCGGCGGGCACCGAGACGAAGGTGGCGTCGCCGCACTGAGCCTTGATCCTGTTGTAGAGCAGGACGCTCTGCCCGTGCGGCACCAGGAAGTCGGCCTGGCCGTGCAGGAACATCAGCGGCGGGTCGTTGGCGTCGACGTAGGTCATCGGGTTGGCCTGGGCCACCTTGGCCGGGCAGGTCTGGATCGGGCAGCCGACCAGGAGGGATTCCGGGGAGGCCGGGGAGTCGTGGTCGAGCCCGCCGGTCGGCAGGTTCTGCGCGTTCATCTGCAGGAAGTCGGTCGGGCTGTAGAAGGCGAGTCCCACCTGCACGGCGCTGGAGACGCCGGTCGTGCCGACGGTGCCCTCCAGCGCCGCCACCCCGCCGGACAGGGTGGCCATCTCCGTCAGCCAGCCGCCCGAGGAGTCGCCCATGATCGCGAAGCGGTTCGGGTCGATCTGGTATGTCGCGGCGTTCGCACGCAGCCAGCGGATGGCCGCCTTGATGTCGTGCACCTGGGCCGGGAAGATCGCCTGTGCGCTGTTCCGGACGCTGACGCCGGCCACGGCGAAGCCCAGGGGGTTGAAGATCGCCGCGATCGCGTCCGTGCCGGCCTTGCCGTCGTCGCTCGTCCACGCCGAGCCGGTGTGCCAGATCAGCAGCGGCCGGGGCGTGATGCCGGTGGACGGCAGGTAGAGGTCCAGCAGATGGCCCTTGCTGCCGGCCGGTTGTGCGGGCGCGTAGGCGATGTCGGTGACCACCTGCGCGGCGTGGGCCGGCGGCGCCGAGGCCACCGACACACCGACGGCGGCCAGCACGGTCATCGCCATGCCGACGATCATGGCCGTGCGGATTCGAGCTTGCATGGTGCGACTCCGGTTGGTCGGATGATCGCCGCTTCCCCGGTCCCCGGCCATAGCGCCTGCTAGAACCCTGCTAGAACAATGTCCTGCTCGAGTGTCGCGGCTCACATCGATATGGGCGGGGAGACGATATGACACGTAAGTGACGCTGGTCAAAGTTTTCCGCACTTCATCCAGACCGGACTGAAAAAGCGGCATAAATCGTACTTTGTGGATCACAGGGCTCGAAGGCCGACCAGATCATCCATGGCGTGCACAGGCGGTCGGATAAGCACCCACGGGGCCTTGACAAGCCACTCGGCAAGCGACACCGGCCTTACCGGCAGTAAACACCCGCGCAACCTCGGGTTAACGCCGTGAAAGTTTCATCCTCTTGCCCCGGCCGATTCGACGTGACAATCTTTCCAACGCCGGGTTGGTGATAATGTCCACCGTGATGATCACCCCCCAGTCGCAGGAGGACGAATGCGAAAGGCACGCGCTGTTCTCGTCTCGGCCGTCATGGTCCTCGGAGTGTCGCTGACGATCGGCGCCGCCCCGGCGCACGCCGAAAGGCTGGCAGGCGTCTTCAGGGACTACTCGGAGTGCCAGCGGATCGGCAGCCACGGCATAAACCAGGGCTGGTGGGACGACTATTCATGCGAGTGGGAAGGCCGTTACCGCTACTACTTCCTCTACGCGTGACACCGTGAGCCGCGCGCACCCCCGGGGCTGAGGGGCCGGACCGGGGGGCGCGTGTGTCTCACCGTTCTTCCTGCCGGTCGCGAGGCCGGCCGGTGCCGGTCAGCGGTGCAGCAGGATCGGCAGGCGGGCCCAGCCGTGCGCGATGAAGGACGGCACGTGGGGCAGCTCGCTCTCGTCCACGGCCAGCCGGAGGTCCGGGAAGCGGGCGAACAACGCGGGCAGGGCGGTGAGCGCCTCCAGCCGGGCGAGCGGAGCCCCGATGCAGCGGTGCACGCCGATGCCGAAGGCCAGGTGCTCGTCGCGTTCCTTGGTCGGGTCGAACCGGTCGGCGTCCGGGCCGTGCTGGTCGGGGTCGTGCCCGGCCGCCAGGTAGCTGGTGATGATCGCGTCGCCCGCCTCGATCCGTACGCCGCCGATCTCGATCGGCTCGATGGCGAAGCGCAGCGGCAGGTTGGCGATCGACGGCGTCCAGCGCAGCGTCTCCTCGACCACCGCGTCCCAGGAGACCTCTCCCGACAGGACCCGCTGCAGGTGGTCCGGATGGGTGAGCAGGGCGTGCACCGCGTTGCCGATCAGGTTGACGGTGGTCTCGTGCCCGGCCGCGATGAGGAGCAGCAGGGTGTCACGCAGCTCGTCGTCGGTGAGCGAGTCGCCGCTGTCGCGGACGTTGATCAGCTCGGTGGTCAGGTCGTCGCCCGGGTGCTCGCGCTTGTGGGCGACCAGGGCGGGCAGCACGGTGCCGATCCGGACGGCCGTGGCAGCCGCCTGCTCCGGGGTGGCGGTGGTGTCCATGATGGCCTCCATCACCTGGGCCATCTCCTCCCGCATGCCCTCGGGGACGCCGAACAGCTCGCAGATCACCCGCATCGGCAGCGGGTGGGCGTAGGCGGCGCGGAGGTCGACGGCCTGGCCCCGGGGCTGCGCGGCCATGGTGTCCAGCAGTTCCGCGACGATGTCCTCGACGATCGGCTGCATGGCCTTGGTACGGCGCGCGGTGAAGCTCGGGGCGATCAGCTTGCGCAGCCGCCGGTGCTCCTCGCCGTAGGCGCTGAGCATGTTGGACACGCCGATCCAGGTCATGATCCAGGTCCAGCCCGGCTCGGCGAGCGCCTGGGGCAGCAGCCGCCAGTGCCGCTTGTCCTTGCTGACCAGCGGATCGAGGATGAGCTGCTTGAGCAGGTCGTGCCGGGTCACCGCCCAGGCCGGGATGCCTCCCGCGAGCTCTACGAGGACCAGGGCGCCGAGGTCGCGTAGTCGGCGGACCTCGCCGGGGAGGTCGGAGCCGAAGGGATCGAGGACGACGGGGGCCGCATTGCCCACGGGGATTCTCCTGGCTGGTCGGGACGGATCGGGGTGAAGCGCACCGGCAGGTGCGCCAGCGCGCGATGGAACGGGCCGGGCCGCCACGACAGCTCGTCGCGGGGGACGGTCAGTTCGAGGTCGCACAGGTGAGAGGTCAGGCGTTCGATCGCGGTCATCGCGATGAGCACGGCCGGGTCGCTGGCCGGGCAGCGGTGCGACCCGGCGCCGAAGCCCAGGTACGCGCCGCCGTCGGAGCGCAGTTCCTCGGGGATGCCGGTGGGCTCGGTGTTGGCCGCGGCGTAGGAGACGAGGACCAGCTCGGCCGGCTGGATCCAGGTGCCGTGGAAGTGCACGGGCTGGAGCGTGAAGTACGGGCCGTAGTTCGCCATGGCGGGCTCGGCGCGCAGGGCTTCCATGAGGGCGTCGTACGTGCTGAGCGCGCCGTTGGTGAGCGAGCTGTAGTAGCGGTCGTCGCTGACCATCCGGGAGATCGTGTTGGAGATCAGGTTGGCCATGGGGTCGTAGGTGGCGGCCGTCACCAGCACGAGGGTCTCCGCCAGCTCGTCGGTCCGCAGCATGGCCGGATGGTCCATGAACCAGGAGGTCAGGTCGTCGCCCCGCTGGGCGTGCTTGGCCTGGATCAGCTCGCCGATGTAGCGGCTGAACGCCTCGCTGCCCCGCGCGCCCGTCTCGCCGTCGGCCTCCATCATGTCCGACAGGGCCTGGACCAGGCCTTCGCTGTCGGAGTCGGGCCGCCCGAAGAGCAGGTTGAAGACGCGGGCCGGGATGAGCCGGGCGAAGTCGGCGACCAGGTCGGCCTCGCCCTTCGTGGCGAACCGGCCGATGAG
The DNA here is from genome assembly GCF_040676925.1 of Nonomuraea sp. NPDC049486. Classification (NCBI taxonomy): domain Bacteria; kingdom Bacillati; phylum Actinomycetota; class Actinomycetes; order Streptosporangiales; family Streptosporangiaceae; genus Nonomuraea; species Nonomuraea sp. NPDC049486. The sequence continues at coordinate 112,230 of NZ_JBFAPV010000015.1, read as the reverse complement.
CGAATCCGACACCTCGGTCACCAGCTGGCGCAGCTTGTGCGGCTGGATCTGCTGGAAGCAGTCGGCGATCACCTTGCGGTAGCGGGCGTGCTCGGCGCCGTCGGAGAACAGCGCGTTCGGCCGGTAGCCGAGCATCGCGATCACCCCGCCGGTCTCCGGGGTCTCGGGGAGCCGCGCCTGCCAGGCGCCGGAGTTCTTGCTCCAGAAGCCGCCGGCGTTGGTCAGCACGTCCAGGGCGGCCCGGTAGCCGATCACCAGGTGGGCCTCGACGCCCGGGGCGATCTCCACGGGCGCGACCGCGCCGTGCCGCGCGCGCAGCTCCGCGTAGACGGCCTGCGGGTCTCTGGCGTACTCGGGCCCGTACAGGCGCCCGGCGTCGGGCATGTAGCGCAGGGTCATGACAACACCAGCTCTCTGACGTGCTCCACCAGCGCGATCAGCGAGGCGCGGGCGGAGGCGGGGTCGCGGGCGTCGCACACCATCAGCGGCGTGCGCGGGTCCAGGTCGAGCGCCTGGCGCACGGACTCCAGCGGGTAGTCCGGCGAGTCGGGGAAGTGGTTGACGGCCACGGCGTAGCGGATGCCGGAGTTCTCCACCAGGTCGAGCACGGCGAAGCTCTCGTCGATGCGGCGGGTGTCGGCCAGCACCAGGACCCCCAGCGCGCCGCGTACCAGCTCGTCCCACAGGACCTGGAAGCGGGTCTGTCCCGGCGCCCCGAACAGGTAGAGCACGACGCCCGGCAGGGTGAGGCGGCCGAAGTCGATCGCGGTGGTCGTGGTCGTCTTCTCGTTCACGCCGGTGAGGTCGTCGACCAGCGTGCCCGCCTGGGTGAGCACCTCTTCGGTGTTGAGGGGCTTGATCTCCGAGAGCGCGCCCACGATGGTCGTCTTGCCCACCCCGAACGGCCCTGCGATGACCAGTTTGACCGGGATGTGCTCGGCGCTGACGCGACTGTCAGAGAGCGCGGAGGCCATTGAGTACCAACTCCAAGATCTCGATGTCGGGCAGGTCGGTGGCCGGCGGATCGCGGGTCAGCAGCGTTCCGCCGCCGACCAGCCCGGCGACCAGCAACCGCACCACGCAGTAGGGCAGGCCCAGGTGCGCGGCGCACTCGTACACCGACAACGGCCCGTCCCGCAGCAGGGCCAGCAGATGCGAGCCCGGAGGGTCCAGCCCGTTGGTGGCGGCGTCGGGCGCGATGTAGACCAGGGTCGTCCGCTGGACGCTGATGTGCTCGGGCACGGTCAGTCTCGCGGCGGCCATGTAGTCCGGGACGACCCGCCGCCGTTGTCGTCCTGAGGTCATGTCCGCACGCCCTGCACCCTGGCCGCGCTGGCCTCGTCGAGAGCCTTGATCAGCTTCTGCACCTGCAGCTGCACCTCGTAGGCCAGCGCGCCGACGTTGACCGCCCCGGTGGCGGCGACGACGATGGCGGCGCGGTCGCCGGCCGGGGCGATGTAGTAGTAGCCGCTGTCGGCCGAGATGACGATGTCCACCACCCCGCCTTCGGAGCCGCCGCTGAGGCCGTCGCACAGGGCGCGGGCGGCCCCCAGCACGGAGCTCGTCATGGCGGCGGCGCGCTCGCCGGTCTCGGTCGTCACGTCGGCCGAACCGCCGAGGATCAGCCCGTCACGGCTCAGCACCACGCCTCGCGTGACCCCGGGCAGCGCCATCAGGGGCGACAGGACCCAGGACACGTCGAGGGACAACGCGCGTCCCTTGGTCGGAACACGGCCAGAAGCGCTGTGAGCGTCCATGGAACGGTCAATTCCCTTCGGTGATGTCGTGCTGCTGGGTCGGGAGCGCTTCGCGGCGGCCCGCTTCGGCTCCGATCTGGAAGTCCCCCCACCGCTTCTGGGCAGCCTCCGGGGTGGTGAGCACCTTGCCGTCGGGGCCCTGGGAACCGCCCGCGCCGGGCCGGGGGCCGGACGCGGGGCGCGGCGGCGACTGGCGGCGACGCTGCGGCAGCGGGGCCAGGTCCTCTCCTGTCTGTTGCCGCGTCTCCGCCGCGGGCTCGGTCCGCGCGAACGAGGCGACGGGCGCCGACGCCACGGGCTCCGGCCGGAAGGCGGGGGCCGCGGCGCGGACCGGCTCGGGCGCCAGCACCGACGGCCGGCTGTGCTCCGGCATCTCCACGAGCAGGGCGGTGGGGATGTTCAGCACGGCCTGCACGCCGCCGAAGGCGCTCTTCTTGACCGTGACCTGCAGGCCGTAGTGCGCGACCTGGCGGCCGATGGCGGCCCAGCCGGTGTGGGGCGGGTTGCCCAGGTCGACGAGGCGGGCCGGCTGGGTGCCGCTCAGCAGGCGGGTGGCGCGGGCGTACTGCTCCTCGTTGAGTCCGACACCGGCGTCGTCGATGACGATGGCGGCGCCGTTGTTGGTCTCGTGCACGGCGATGGTCACCTTGAGCGTGCCGTAGGAGTGGTGGACCGCGTTGGCCAGCAGCTCGGCGGTGATGAACAGGATCGACTCCGCGGCGCGGGCGGCGACCCCGATCCGGCGGCGCAGGTGGTTGGCGGGGCCCTCGATGCGCTGCTCGAAGTTCTCCACCCGGGAGATGGCGCCCACCATCAGGTCCACCAGGTAGGTGTCGTCACGCGACAGGCCGGGCGTGGCGCCGCACGCGATGCCGGTCACCTGGACGCGGCGGATGATCAATTCGTTGAACATGTCGAGTCCCAGCACCTCGCGCAGGAGCGCGGTGTGCTCGTCGCCGCTGTAGCGCTGTTGCACACCGGCGAGCAGGTCCTGGGCGCGCAGCGCCTGGGTCTGCACGCGGGACATCGCGCCCCTGATGACCGCCTGGGCCGCTTCGTCGATACGCTCGCCCTCCTCTCTGACGCCGCGGGTGAACGCGTCGAGGAGGGCGCGGTGCTGCCTGTCGACGTCCGTGCCCGCGAGCGCCTGGTGCTGCACGCCGGGCACGATCACGTGCGGGCTGCGCAGGTGGGACAGCAGGGCGGGGACGCGCTTGGTGATCAGGTGCTCGGTCTCGGCGCGGACGAGCTCCTGCTGGGCGCGGGCCTCGCGCAGCAGCTCCGCGCTCTCCTGGGCCTGGCGCTCCGCGTGGGCCAGCCGCTGCTCGGTGGCGCTGGTCTCGCGCGTCCGGTGTTCGTGTTCCTGGCGGGCCTGGGCGAGCTGCCCGCGGGCCTGGGCGAGATCGCGGCGTACGCGCACGTGGTGGAGGAGGACGCCCACGAGGGCCCGGGCGAGGACCAGGGCGATGATCGCTGCGGGAACGCTGAAGGAGTCTGGCGGCATGACAAGTCCTGGGGTCGAGGAGAGCCGGCGGAAAGATGTCGACCGCCGAAGAGTTTGCTAGCGGCGCGTGGGGTTCTCGCGCGGCGTCCGGCCTGGACCGCGTCGGCGTTGACCGAGCCCTTCCGCGACGTGGGCACGGCTGCGTGCCCGGTGCGGCTCTGCCTGAGGCAGGGCGGGGCCAAGCGACATGTGCATCCTCAGTCTCAGTCGAACGACGGCCAACAGGGAAACCAGTATTCCCGCTTGGTCACGATAGTCAACCGTGTGTAAGGTCTTCAGTGCATTCCGTCGCGCAAATTGTCCCGATTTGTTCCGATTGCGGTGGCGTCGGGACTATTGGGCGCAGGGCACGCCGACCCCATGGAACCGGACCCCTCCCCCGTCCCCTCCGGCCGGCACCGCCTGACGCGGGCCGTCCGGGTGGTCCGCGGCGGCCGGCCTCACCCTCCAGGCCGGGGAGATCGCCTTCGTCGGCCTGTTCGCCGAGGAGATCGGGCCTTCAGGCGAGCAGCTCGACCGCGCCGAGGCGGCCTGAGCGGGGGTTCGGCCGGTCGATGCCCTCCGTCAGAGGGAACGCGATCCCCTTTTCTCACCCGTACGATCACCATAAATGGATAAAGAAGTCCCATGGGGAAGGTGCTCCGCTTCGACCCGGGCAACGCCCATTTTGAACACCTTTGGAGAAATGCGGGCGAAAGGCGAAGGTTCTGAACAGAAGAACCGAATAGGGTGTCTTTAGGTACACGCCTGAGCTGCCCGAATCGCTGAATCACCGGGAGACAGCGCCCGGACGAATTCGGCGCACAGGCGGGGCCGCGCAAGCGGGCCACCTCGCAAGCTCTGCCGTGCGAAGGGAGCCGGCAATGACCAATCCACGCTACGCACGACCGCAGGAGACGTCCCGAGGTCAGGTGCCTCCACAAGCCCGTCAGGAAACGCCGCAACAGGCGCCTGCCCGGCCCACGATGGAGGCGCCCCAGCCGACCGGCTGGGTCGGCTGGGTGGCACTCGCCGGCATCGGGATGATGATCCTGGGATGCTTCCAGGCCTTCATGGGTCTGGTGGGGATCTTCAACACCGACTTCTACGTCGTCACCGCCAACAACCTGGCGATCCCCGTCAACTACACGGCCTGGGGATGGTTCCACCTGGCCATGGGTGTGATCGTCTTCCTCGCCGGCGCCGCGATCATGACGGGCAAGACCTGGGGGCGAGTGGTCGGCATCACCCTCGCCGCCCTCCAGGCGCTCGTCAACTTCGCCTGGCTGCCCGCGTACCCGGTCTGGTCGACGATCGTCATCGCCTTCGACGTCCTCGTCATCTACGCGCTGGCCGTCCACGGGAGGGAGATGAAGGCGTTCGACCGCGGCGCTGTCCCATAGGACGCTGATCGAGGAATCGGCGCTGCTTCGGCGGCGCCGATTTCTCGCGGCCGTCGTCGGGCAACGGTCCAGCGCGAGCCAGGATGCCACGGTGGTTCCCCTCGGGAGGGATGGCCTGGTCAGCGCGGTCGGAGACCAGGCCGCAGGGTTGGCGAAGCCGCCGCGTCAGTCTCCGGTCTTGCGCTCGCGTTCGTACGCGGCGTTGATGCGCAGCGCCTCGGCGAGCTGGTCTTCCAGGACGATGATCCGGCAGGCGGCTTCCACGGGGGTGCCCTGGTCGACGAGTTCCCTGGCACGGGCCGCGAGGCGCAGCTGGTAGCGGGAGTAGCGGCGGTGGCCTCCGCTGGAGCGTCTCGGCTCGATCAGCTTGGCGGTGCCGAGGGCCCGCAGGAACGTGGGGGTGACACCGAGCATCTCGGCTGCCGCACCCATGCTGTAGGCGGGGTAGTCCTCATCCTCGAACCGGTCGTCGGCCTCGTGTGTGACGCTGCCCGCGGTGCCGCCCGGGCGGGCGCCGGGTGTGTGGGTTTGATCCATAGATGCCTTTCATCATGCGAACAAGGGCCCCGGCGCCTGTATGCGCCGGGGCCCGAAGAGGTTCAACACCATCTACCGGCCATTCGGCCGGCCTACTGTATTCCGCATCCGCCCTGATGTGCGGCGGTGATGCGGGGATCGCGAATGCGTGACCGTAGACCACCTTCCAATCTTGTGGAACTGCGGCACCCGTCCGGCGGGACTCAGCCGGCGACGGGCGATCCTTCGATGGCGTTCAACACTCCCTTCCTCAACTTGCCGGACTGACTGTCCACTTCCACTTCGGCAGCGCGTCCACGATCAGGACCCCTTACCACTGCGTTGGCCCATCACGTCCGACCTTCTGCCTTCACCTACTCAAACCTCGTCACGGGCAGTTCGTCGTGTTGCGGTAACTCTTCTGCTGCCCGGCGGATCCGTTCCTTTCGATGACAGGAACTCTAGCGCGTACGTCTTCGGATGTCTACTACGGCGAACATAGATTTTCGGTTCCAGGCCTCCGCCCCGGCCGGGTACCTGGAAAGGGCGTCGGACGCCGTGCGGGCTGATGCGACGGAGCCGGCGAGGCCGGGGTCCTCGCCGGAAACAGGGCTCAGCTACGTACGGCCAGGTCCTGGGCGAGATGGCCGATGACGTCGCGGGCGTCGTCCTCGATGCCGTTGATGAAGGTGGATCTGCGCCGCCGCAGCATGGGCAGGCCCAGCGCGTACAGTCCCGGGCTGTCGACCACGCCGCCGTCGTGGCGCAGCCGGCCCTTCTCGTCGACCACGGGCACGTCCAGCCAGCCGTAATCGGGCCGGAAACCCGTCGCCCACACGATCGTGCGGATCTCGCCGCTGTTCAGATCGAGCTGCAGGCGCGCCGACTCGGGCACCCGGGTCGGCTCGAAGCTCTCGGGCGGGCCGACCTCGGCCTCGCGGCCGGACGTGCGCGCCCACGCGTCGAAGCCGTCGAGCAGGCGCCTCATCTTGAGGTCCGCGAGCGAGAACACGTTGCGCAGGCCGCCGGAGAACAGCGCGCGGCCGTCGCGCACGGCCGCCCAGCGGCCCACCAGCTCGACGCCCATCGCGGTGAGCGCGTTGAGGTCGAGCGTCGCGCGTTCGGGGGTGCCGACGAGCTGGGGCGAGGGCAGCCGCCTGGCCCGCGTGAGATCGTCGACCTCGTCGTAGCGCTGGTCCCACACGCCGGAGGCGTCCATCCACCACAGCACGTCGCGCCCGCGGTAGGTGCGGGGCAGCCGCACGTGCTCGCCCACCGAGAGGATCACCGGCCGGCCCGACCTGCGCAGCTCGGCGGCCAGTTGCACGCCGGTGGCCGACGCGCCCACGACGAGCACGCCGCCGTCGGGGAGCTGACCGGGTTCGCGGTAGCCGAACGGCGTCAGCTGCCGCACGGAGGACGGCACCGCCTCGCTGAACTTGGGCACCACCGGCTGGTTGCAGGCGCCGCTGGCGATGACGACCGCCCGGCAGCCGATCTCGCCGTGGTCCGTCGTCACGTCGTATCCGCCGTCGGTCCGCCGGACGGACGTGACGTTGGTGCTCGTTCGTACGGGAGCGCCCGAGAGCACGGCGAAACGCTCGATGAACTCGGTCACCTCCCCCATGGTCATGTAGCCGTCGGGGTCCGGGCCCTCGTAGCCGAGGCCGGGCAGGCGGCTCTGCCAGTTGGGGGTGAGCAGGCGGAAGGAGTCCCAGCGCTCGCGCCGCCAGGAGTTCGCCACCTCGCCGCGCTCCAGCACGACATGATCGATCGAACGGTCGCCGAGGAAGCGGCTCGCCGCGAGGCCCGCGTGCCCCGCCCCGATGACGACCGTTGTGACACGCTCGCTGATGACTCGGCCCTCAGGCGACTTCGACGGTGACGTCTGTCGGGTTGGTGATGGCGTCGAACACGGCCGAGCGCTTCTGCGACTGGGCCACCAGCGCCTCGATGTCCTGCTTCGAGGCGTCCGCGTCGATGTTGAAGGTCACCTTGATGTCGGTGAAGCCGTTGCGGACGTCGGCGTCGGCGCCGAGGATCCCGCGGATGTCGTGCTTGCCTTCGAGCGTCGCCTCGACCGAGCGCAGCTGGATGCCGCGGTTCTGCGCGACGGACGCGACGCCCGCCGTCAGGCAGCTGGCCAGGCCGACGAGGAGGTACTCGATCGGCGTGATGCCGTTGTCCTCGGCCGCGAAGACGTCAGGGTGGTCGGCGTCGAACACCGCTTCGTTCTTGTGGGTCTGCTCCTGCCCCAGACCGAAGAACTCCTTGACGGTGGTGGTGCTGTGGACGCCGTTCTGCCACTTGGAGGACGCCCGCCAGACGAACTGCGCGGCCTCCGGCGCGGTCTTCAGCACCTCGCGCGCGTCCAGCAGCGCCTGCACGTTCACTCCGTTGGCGACAGTCGTCATGTCCCGCACCCTTCGGCTACTTCCTGTACTTCCAGTAGGTATTTGACCATACACCCACGGTGGCGGCTACCATAGCTCCCATGTCACAGCCAGCCTCGACGCTCGCGGCCGGCATGGCCGGCACGGCCGGCACCGTGGAAACCCAGTATCTCGACCTGCCGCAGCCTGTCCCCCTCGACTGCGGCAGAGATCTGCACCCGGTGCGCGTAGCGTATGAGACCTACGGAGTCCTCTCGCCCCAGCGCGACAACGTCATCCTCGTGTGCCACGCGCTCAGCGGCGACGCCCACGCCGCCGGCCTGGCCAAGGTGCCGTCCGAGGAGAGCACCCGCGACGGGTTCGGGGCCGCCGACCGCGACGGCGCCGCCGGCAAGGGGCTCGGCTGGTGGGACGGGATGATCGGCCCCGGCAAGGCCTTCGACACCGACCGCTTCTTCGTCATCTGCACCAACCTGCTCGGCGGCTGCGGCGGCACGACGGGCCCGTCGTCCATCGACCCGGCGACGGGCAGGCCGTACGGGGCGGACTTCCCCGTGATCACGGTGGCGGACATGGTACGGACCCAGCGCGCGTTCCTGGACGTCCTGGGCATCGAGCGGCTCGCGGCGGTGGCCGGGGGCTCGCTCGGCGGGATGCAGGCCATGGAGTGGGCGGTCATGTACCCCGACCAGGTCGACGCCGTCGTGGCGATCGCCAGCACGCACGCGCTCCACCCGCAGGGCATGGCCTGGAACGCGATCGCGCGTGACTCGATCATGCGCGACCCCGCCTGGCAGGGCGGCCACTACTACGGCACGGGCCGGGCGCCCGACGGCGGCATGGGCGTGGCCAGGATGGTCGGCCACATCACCTACCTGTCCGCGCCGGCGCTCGACGACAAGTTCGGCCGGCGGCTGCAGTTCGCCGACGACCTCCGCTACACGATCACCGAGCCGGAGTTCGAGGTGGAGAGCTACCTGCGCCACCAGGCCGGCTCGTTCGTCAAGCGCTTCGACGCCAACACCTACCTCTACGTCTCGCGCGCGCTGACGTACTTCGACCTCGCGCGGCAGCACGGCGGCGGATCGCTGACGCGGGCGCTCGAAGGCGTCGCCGCGCGGACGCTGCTGATCGCCTTCAGCTCCGACTGGCTCTACCCGCCGAAGGCGTCGGAGGAGGTCGCGCGGGCGCTGCGCGACCTCGGCAAGCCGGTCGAGTTCGAGGTGATCGAGGCACCGTACGGCCACGACTGCTTCCTGCTCGAAGAAGCGCGCCAGACTCCCATGATCCGCCGGTTCCTGGCTCAGGGCGGGACCGGATGACGTCGAAGAAGAGGCCTTCGTGACCGACCAGTTTTCCCGTGCCGAACAAGCCCGCGAGTTCGGGTTCGAGACCCGGCAGCTGCACGCCGGGCAGCGGCCGGACCCGAACACCGGCGCCCGCGCGGTGCCGATCTTCCAGACGACCAGCTACGTCTTCGAAGATCCCGAGTCCGCGGCGGCGTACTTCAACCTGCAGGAGTACGGCAACACCTACTCGCGCATCATGAACCCCACCGTCGCGGTGTTCGAGGAGCGGGTGGCGAACCTGGAGGGCGGCTGCGGCGCGGTGGCGTTCGCCAGCGGGATCGCCGCGCAGGCGGCCGCGCTCTTCACGCTGCTGGAGCCGGGCGACCACGTCGTCTCGTCCTCGGCGCTGTACGGCGGGACGGTCAACCAGTTCAAGCACCTGCTGCGCAAGATGAACGTGGAGCTGACCTGGGTCGATCCGGACGATCCCGACGCGTGGCGCCAGGCGGTGCGCCCGAACACGAAGGCGTTCTTCGGCGAGACGATCGGCAACCCCGCCGGCAACGTGCTGGACATCGAGACCGTGGCGGCCATCGCGCACGAGCACGGGCTTCCGCTGATCGTGGACAACACGTTCGCGACGCCTTACCTGTGCCGCCCGATCCAGTGGGGCGCCGACATCGTGATCCACTCGGCGACCAAGTTCATCGGCGGCCACGGCACGAGCATCGGCGGCGTGGTCGTCGAGTCCGGCGCGTTCGACTGGTCCAACGGGCGGTTCCCGGTGGTGGCGGACCCGTCTCCGGCCTACCACGGCCTGCGTTTCCACGAGACGTTCGGCACGTACGGCTATCTGATGAAGCTGCGCGCGGAGACCCTGCGCGACCTCGGGGCGGCGCTCTCGCCGTTCAACGCCTTCCTGTTCCTGCAAGGGCTGGAGACCCTGTCGCTGCGGATGGACCGCCACGTCGAGAACGCGCGGGCGGTCGCGGCGTTCCTGGAGTCGCACGAGTTGGTCTCCAACGTGAGCTATGCCGGCCTGCCTGGCAGCAGATACCGGCCGCTGGTGGAGAAGTACCTCCCGCGCGGCGCCGGCGCGGTGTTCTCCTTCGACTGCGCGGGCGGCCGGGAGGGCGGGCAGAGCCTGATCGGCGGGCTGACGCTCTGGTCGCACCTGGCGAACGTCGGCGACGCGAAGAGCCTGGTCATCCACCCCGCGAGCACGACGCACCGCCAGCTCGGCGACGCCGAGCTGCGGGCGGCCGGCGTCGGGCCGGGCACGGTGCGGCTGTCGGTCGGCACCGAGTCCGTCGAGGACCTGATCTGGGATCTGGAGCAGGGGTTCGCCCGCGTCGCCAAGGCGATCGGGGAGAAGGAGGAGACGGCATGACCGAGCTCGGGCGTTACCAGGACCCGCTGACGATCCAGCGCGTGCTCCACGCCACCAGGTCGATCGCGATCGTGGGCCTGTCCGGCAACGAGCTGCGGGCCAGCTACTTCGTCGGCTACTACCTCAAGCGGCACGGCTACCAGGTGATCCCGGTGAACCCCCGGGAGAAGGAGATCCTCGGGGAGACCTGCTACCCGAGCCTGCGCGACGTACCCGTCCCGGTCGACCTGGTGAACGTCTTCCGCGCGCCGGACGCGCTACCCGCCATCGCCGAGGAGGCCGTGGCGATCGGCGCCGCCGCCCTGTGGTGCCAGTTCGGCGTGATCAACGAAGAGGGCGCGCGGATCGCCGAGGACGGCGGCGTGACCGTGATCATGGACCGCTGCATCAAGGTCGAGCACGCGCGCTACGTGGGCCGGATGCACTGGCTCGGCTTCAACACCCAGCGCATCACGTCCGTCCGCGCCGGGCTCCAGTAGTCACGCGCTCCGCCGGGTCGTCCCGTCGCGAACGCGACGGGCTCGGCGACGGCGGCCGCCGGTGAAAGTTTCACGTCGTGGACGCTATAGCGCGGTCTGCTGGACCGTGAAACTCCAGATGCGGGCGCTTCGGGGGCAGGTCCGCACCGCCGGTACGGATCGCCCCCGTTGACGTGAGGGCGGGGTGTCGGATGTACTCCGCGACGACGCACCCACCGGAGCAGGCCATGTGGTTCGGCGGAAAGAAATGGTAGCGCTAACACGCGCTGTGGCCGCCCGCTCCGACCTAGCCAAGGAGCCCTGGATGTCCCTGAGCCGCAGGCAGTTCGGCAAGGCCGCCCTGGCGTCGGCCGCGCTGGCGGCCACCGGTGTGGCCGGTTTTCCCCGCGCGGCGCAGGCGGCCGGCACCGCCTACGTGTTCGCGTACTTCACCGAGTCCCCCAACCAGTCGGCCGCCGACTACGGCCTGCACCTCGCGGTCAGCCGGGACGGCCTGAACTGGGCGCCGCTCAACCAGAACAACCCCGTCGCGACTCCGACCGCCGGGCAGCAGGGCCTGCGCGACCCCCAGATCCACCGCAAGCTCGACGGCGCCTTCGTGGTGATCGCCACCGACCTGAAGGGCCTCGACTTCGGCACGACCAGTCAGTATCTGCACGTCTGGGACTCGGCCGACCTGACCGCCTTCACCGGCTACCGGCGGCTGCGCATGCACACCACCAGCGGCCACACCTGGGCGCCCACGGTATTCCGCGACGCCTCGCGGGGCCAGTACGGCATCGTCTACTCGTTCAACACCGGGGGCCGGGACATCCTGGCGGTCAACTACACCAGCGACTTCCAGTCGGTCAGCGCCCAGCAGCCGTTCTTCAGCCCCGCCTTCAACGTGCTCGACGGGGACATCGTCGTCGACGGCGGCACGACGTACCTCTACTACAAGAACCTGAACGACGGGAACCTCTACGGCGCCCGCTCGGCCACGGGACAGCCGAACAGCTTCACCACGTACACCGGCGGCCTGCGGATGGGCAACGCGATCGAGGCGCCGCTGCTGCAGAAGACCAACGAAGGCGGCTGGCGGCTGTGGGGCGACTCCTTCAGCCCGGTCAACAACGACTACTACCTGTGGTCGTCGTCGAACATCGGCGCCGGCGCGTGGACGGCGGCCAGTCAGCGGGACTACACCCCGCCGCTGAACTCCAAGCACGGCTCGATCGCCTCGATCACCGACGCCGAGTACAACGCGATGGTCGCGCGGTGGGGGCTGCCGAACTGGGTGCGGCTGAAGTCGTACAACTTCCCCGACTATTTCGTCCGGCACGCCGACCGGGTGGGGCGCATCGACCCCTACCCGTTCGATCCGCACCAGGATCAGTTGTGGCGGATGGTGCCGGGGCTGGCCGATCCGGCCGGGGTCTCGTTCCAGTCGGTGAACGTGCCGGGCGACTACCTGCGGCACAGCAACTACGCGGTCCGGCTCGACCCCGACGACGGCTCGTCCGTGTTCCGCGCCGACGCCACCTTCCACCGCGTGGCCGGGCTGGCGGACGGCGGCTGGTCGTCGTTCCGGTCGCACAACTTCCCGACCCACCACCTGCGGCACCAGGGGTACGTGCTGCGCATCGACCCGGTCAGCTCGTCGTCGAGCGCCACCGACCGCCAGGACGCGACCTTCCGGGTGGCCTCATGAGCGAGATCAGCCGCCGCCGGCTCTTCCAGGCCACGGGTGCCGCCGTCGCGCTCTCGGCCGCCGGCCAGGTGGCCGGCGCCTCCCCCGCGTCCGCGGCCGCGCTGCCGTGGGCCAGATCCGACATCGGCGTCTCGGCCTACGCCTTCGACCTCGGCCAGGTCCGGCTGACCTCCGGGCGCTGGCTGGACAACCAGAACCGGACCCTGAACTACCTGCGCTTCGTCGACGTCGACCGGCTGCTGTACGTCTTCCGGGCCAACCACCGCCTGCCGACCGGCGGCGCCGCGGCCAACGGCGGCTGGGACGCGCCCGGCTTCCCGTTCCGGTCGCACATGCAGGGCCACTTCCTGACGGCGTGGGCGCAGGCCTACGCCGTGCTCGGCGACACCACCTGCCGGGACAAGGCCGTCCACATGGTCACCGAGCTGGCCCGGTGCCAGGCCAACAACGCCGCCGCCGGGTTCACGGCCGGTTATCTGTCGGGCTTCCCCGAGTCCGACATCACCGCTGTGGAGAACCGCACGCTGACCAACGGCAACGTCCCGTACTACTGCATTCACAAGACGCTGGCCGGGCTGCTGGACGTGTGGCGGCTGATCGGCGACACCCGGGCCAGGACCGTGCTGCTCGCCCTGGCGGGATGGGTGGACACGCGCACCTCGCGGCTCGGCGCGAGCCAGCTGCAGGCCATGCTCGGCACCGAGTTCGGCGGCATGAACGCGGTGCTGACCGACCTGTACCAGATGACCGGCGACTCCCGGTGGCTGACCACGGCCCAGCGGTTCGACCACGCGGCCGTGTTCAACCCGCTGGCCGCGGGCCAGGACCAGCTCAACGGGCTGCACGCCAACACGCAGGTGCCCAAGTGGATCGGGGCGGCCCGCGAGTACAAGGCGACCGGCACCACCCGTTACCGCGACATCGCCGCGAACGCCTGGTCGATCACCGTCGGCGCGCACACGTACGCGAACGGCTCCAACAGCCAGGCCGAGCACTTCCGCGCCCCGAACGCGATCGCCGCCCACCTGACCAGGGACACCGGCGAGGCGTGCAACACCTACAACATGCTGAAGCTGACCCGGGAGCTGTGGCTGCTGTCGCCCACCCGGGCCGACTACTTCGACTACTACGAGAACGCCCTGCTCAACCATCTGATCGGGCAGCAGAACCCGGCCGACGCGCGCGGGCACGTCACGTACTTCACCCCGCTCAACCCCGGCGGGCGCCGGGGCGTCGGCCCGGCCTGGGGCGGCGGCACCTGGAGCACGGACTACGACTCCTTCTGGTGCTGCCAGGGCACCGGCATCGAGACCAACACCAAGCTGATGGACTCGATCTACTTCTACGACGGCACCACGCTGTTCGTGAACCTGTTCGCGCCCTCCACGCTCGACTGGAGCCAGCGCGGCATCACGGTCACCCAGACGACCTCATACCCGGTCGGCGACACCACGTCGCTGCGGGTCACCGGCGAGGTCGGCGGGACGTGGACGATGCGCGTCCGCATCCCGGCCTGGACCCAGGACGCGACGATCAGCGTCAACGGGGTGCGGCAGAACATTCCTGTCACCCCGGGCAGCTACGCCGGCCTCACCCGGTCGTGGGCGCCGGGCGACACCGTGACCGTGCGGCTGCCCATGCGGGTGGTCATGAAGGCCGCCAACGACAACCCCGGCCTGCAGGCCGTCACCTACGGCCCGGTCGTGCTGTCGGGCGACTACGGCAACACCGGCCTGTCGTCCGCCCCGGTCCTGGTCCCCTCGTCGATCACCCGTACGAGCACCTCGTCCCTGGCCTTCACGGCGACGGCGGGCGGGGCGACGGTGCGGCTGGGGCCGTTCCACGACGCGCACGGCCACAACTACGTCGTCTACTGGAACACCGGCGGTCAGGGCGGCACCGGCTCCGGCTTCCGGCTGCTCAACGCCGCCAGCGGGCTGGTCCTCGGCATCCAGGACATGTCCACCGCCGACGGCGCCCCGGCGCTCCAGTGGACCGACAACGGCACCGCCGACCACGACTGGGTCCCGATCGTCGACGGCGACGCCCTGCGGTTCCGCAACGCGCACAGCGGCAAGGTGCTCGGGGTCGAGAACATGTCGGCCGCCGACAACGCCCGGGTGGTCCAGTGGGACGACAACGGCACCGCCGACCACCGCTGGACGGTCACCGACACCGGCGACGGCTCGGTCAAGATCCGCAACGTCCACAGCGGCAAGCTGCTCGGCGTGCAGAACGGCTCGACGGCCAACGGCGCCCCGGTGGTCCAGGACTCCGACAACGGCGGCGCGGACAACCGGTGGCGGTTCGTGCCGAGCGGCGCCCGGCGCGTCCAGAACGTGGCCACCGGGATGGTGCTCGGCGTCACCGGCATGTCCACGGCCGACGGCGCGCTCGTCGTCCAGTGGGGCGACACCGGCACCGCCGACCACCTGTGGACGGCGGTCGTCGACACGGGCGGCTACCTGCGGCTGCGCAACGGCCACAGCCAGAAGGTGCTGGGCGTGGAGGACATGGGCACCGCCTCCGGGTCGCGCGTCCTGCAGTGGGCCGACAACGGCACGGCCGACCACCGCTGGCGGCTGCGCCCCGGGCCGGGGGCCGCCTTCCGCATCCAGTGCGCCAACGGCGGCCGGGTCCTCGGCCTCGCCGGGACGTCCCAGGGCGCGCAGGTCGTGCTCGCCGACGAGGGAGCGGGCAACACCCTCTGGAGGTTCCTCTGAGGGCTACGCGGCGGCGGCCAGGCGGCGTTCCACGGCGGCCAGGCGGCGTTCGACCTCGGTCAGCCGGTCTGCCGTGGGGCGGCCGCGCAGCAGGTCGGCGAGCTGGTCGGCCTCCTGCTGTTCGAGCTCCACGGTGTGCGCGGGCGTGTCGGGGTCCGCTTCGTCGTAGAGCAGGAGGGTGCGTCCGGCGGGAGTGACGATGACGGCGAGGTGGTCTCCCCGCCGGGTGTCGGTGTGATGGACGGTCCCGATGCCGGGGATGGTGTTGCTCGTGATCTTCATGGGTCTCCTTCCCTGTGACGTCATGCGGGCAGGCTCTCCTGCCGCCGGTCGCCCCTGCCCCACGCGATCAGATCGGCGCTGAGCGGGACCTGGATGTCGGTGATGTCGAGCAGCGTGACGCGGATGCCCCACTGCCGGGTCGTCTCGCTGACCTGGCCGGCCAGGTCGGCGCCCGCGCCGGCGACCAGGGCGGGGAGTTCGGCCAGGTCGCGCCGGGCGATCTCGCGCCGCAGCACGTTCTCGGCGACGATCGTGGTGGCCGTCAGCGGGCCTTCCACCGCCGTCGCGAAGCGGACCGGGTCCTCGACGGCCGCCATGACGCCGGCCCGCACCCGCACGCTCACGCCGTCGCGGGTGACGGCCTCCTTGCCGAACACGTCCAGCCCCGCCGTGCGCAGCGACACTCGTACGTCGCGCTCCAGGATCGGCCAGACGACCACGAGCCCCGGCCCTCGGACCCCCGTCACGCGGCCCAGCCTGCGCACCACCAGCCGCTCGTCCTCGCCGACGACGCGCACCACCCGGGCGATAAGCGCGGCGAGGAGCAGGAGGCCCAGCAGGAGCCACACGGCCGGCGCCTGCCACGTGACCGTCTGACCGTCCAGCGCGAACATGCCCTCATCCCCTGTCGACCTGGCTCGTCGTCGGCGCGAACCTCGTCACTTGGAGGAAATTCGAGCAATCGGGTCCGCTCACTTACCAGTTTGGCCCAGGAACAGGAATCCGGCTATCGGGGCCGGCACCCATTTCGCGGGGGGAAGACTATGTAGATTTCCGAATTCCACGGTGTAGCCGCACGTGGGGGCCGGGATTCAAGAGCCGGTCAACTGGTGAGCATTCTAACCTCGATTTATTCCCGGCACGCATCGGCCGTCGTTTCCTGAGGGCCTTCCCGGGTACGGTGCGACCGGCATGAGGGATGGAAGACGGCGCCTGATGGATTACGTGCTCCCGCTGCGCTGGGAGGACGACTCCGGCCTTGAGGAACTGACCGCCTACCTGCGCGCCCTGAGCCGCCGCCTACGGGTCGTCGTGGTCGACGGTTCTCCCGGGCCGCTGTTCGAGCGCCATGCCGCCGCCTGGCGCGGCCTCGTGACGCACGTCCGTCCGGACACCGATCTGCTCCGCGCCAACGGCAAGGTCGGCGGCGTGCTGACCGGCATGCGGCTGGCCCGCGCCGAGCACGTGATCATCGCCGACGACGACGTGCGCTACGACGAGTGGGCCCTGGCCAGGATGGATCGCCTGCTGGACGAGGCCGAGCTGGTCCGGCCGCAGAACTACTTCGCGCGACTGCCCTGGCACGCCCGCTGGGACACCGCCCGCACCCTGCTCAACCGCGGTCTGGGCGCCGACTATCCCGGCACGTTCGGGGTGCGCCGCTCGTTCTTCGCCCGGATGGGCGGCTACGACGGTGACGTGCTGTTCGAGAATCTCGAACTCATCCGTACCGTACGCGCGCACGGCGGCCGGGAGCTGCGCCCGCTTGATCTCTACGTCCGGCGCCTGCCGCCCGACGCCGCCCGCTTCTGGAGCCAGCGCGTCCGGCAGGCGTACGACGACCTGGCGCAGCCCGGCCGCATGGCGCTGTTCCTGTCCGTGCTGCCGGGGCTGGCCTTCTGCCTGCTGC
The DNA here is from genome assembly GCF_040676925.1 of Nonomuraea sp. NPDC049486. Lineage (NCBI taxonomy): Bacteria > Bacillati > Actinomycetota > Actinomycetes > Streptosporangiales > Streptosporangiaceae > Nonomuraea > Nonomuraea sp. NPDC049486. Next base: position 95,195 of record NZ_JBFAPV010000015.1, on the reverse strand, counting down.
GCCACCGGTATGTCCTGCCCGTGGCGGGCGCCGTACTGGCCGTGGGGGTGGCGGAGGCGGGGCGGCGCAGGGCGGGCGGGCGGCGCGTCTTCCCGGGCACGTCGGCGCTGTTCGCCCCGGTCTGGATCGTGGAGCGGGCGACGTGCGCCTGGCTCGCGGTCGGGGCCGCCGTGTGCGGCGGCGTGCCGTACGCCGGGCGCAGGCTCCGCCGGGCGGCCCATTCCGTACGGTGGCTGCGTCAGGCCGGGGCCTCGCGCTCGCTGGGCGCCCGGAAGCCGGCCACCTTGTGCGAGCCGTCGCAGAACGGCTTGACCGACGAGAACCCGCACCGGCACAGCGCGACCGTCGCCCGCCCCGCCGGGATCGGCACGCCGTCCTGAGTCACCAGCTCGAACGGCCCCCGGATCAGCAGGGGCCCGTCCTCGCAAGGCGTCACCGTCACCACGTCATCTCCCTGATGCGACATCCCACCCCTCTTCCCGGCGGAACAGCGGGGACACCTGACACCAGGGAGGCGAGTTTGGCGCACAGGTCCCCGGGCAGTTCCCGGGCGAGAAGGGGGACTCGTGACAGCGGTTGATGCCAGGAGGGCCAGGAGGGAAGGTCGCGGCGCCACCGGGCGGGAGCCGGCCACGAGGCTGCCCGCTCCGCGCGGGCCGGTCACCGCGACGCTCTTCGACCGCCTGACCCGTCCGCCGGACGACAGCCCGATCCCGCTGGACGTCACCGGCGCCGAGCTGGGCGACGACGACTTCCAGCTCGCCCTGTTCGTCTGCTACGAGCTGCACTACCAGGGCTTCGACGACGTGGACGAGCGCTGGGAGTGGGCGCCGCCGCTGCTGGCCGCGCGCATGGAGCTGGAGCGGCGCTTCGAGGAGACGCTCGCGGCGGCCGTGCCCCGGCCGCCGCTCGACGGGCCGGTCGAGGTACGCCGGGCGCTCAGGGAGCTGACCGCCGACGACGACGGCCCCTCCCTGTCCGCCTTCCTGTCCCGCCGGGCCGGCCTGGAGCAGTTCCGCGAGTTCGTCATCCACCGGTCGATCTACCACCTCAAGGAGGCGGACCCGCACACCTGGGCGATCCCCCGCCTCCGTGGCCGGCCGAAGGCCGCGCTGGTGGAGATCCAGGCCGACGAGTACGGCGGCGGCCGGGCCGAGCGCATGCACTCCGAGCTGTTCCGCGCCACCATGCGCGGCCTCGGCCTGGACGACTCCTACGGCGCCTACCTCGGCCGCGTGCCGGGCATCACGCTGGCCATCTCCAACGCCATGTCCCTGTTCGGCCTGCACCGGCGGCTGCGCGGCGCCCTGATCGGGCATCTCGCCGCGCTGGAGATGACCTCCTCCCTGCCCAACCGCCGCTACGCCATCGGGCTGCGCAGGCTCGGCGGCGACGACACCGCCGCACTCTTCTACGACGAGCACGTGCAGGCCGACGCCGTGCACGAGCAGATCGCCTGCCACGACCTGTGCGAGAACTTCGCCGCCGAACACCCGTGGCTGGCCGGGGACGTCCTGTACGGGGCGGCGTGCGCGCTGCGGCTGGAACGCCTGTGGGCCGAGTACATCCTCGGCCGCTGGGACGCGGGGCTGACGTCGTTGCGGCATCCCTGACGGGGGCTCGCCGATCTTCGTCACGTGAGGCATACTGTTGCCGCCCTAACAGTGATCATTGACTCATGTGCGGGCATCCTGTGGCGGAACCGGCAAAGGAAACAGATGTCTGATCATGGCGTCGACCGGCGTAGATTTCTGACCGTCTCCGGCCTGGCCCTGGGGGTGGCGGCCTTGCCCACCGGCGCGACGGCCGCGACCCCGTCCCCTTCTCCCGCCCGTGCCGAGACGTGGGAGAACATCATCGAGAAGTCGTCCTTCGACAGCTGGACGGCCTTCGACCGGGAGTGGAACCGCCTCTATCCCTGGGGAGGCGACGACGACACCCACAACGGCGCCGCCCGGATGCACGCCGACCAAATCTCACTCTCCGGGGGCGTGCTGACCCTGAAGGCGACCCGGCTGGCCACGGCCGACGGGACCAGCCCGCACAAGCCGTACGCCCCGCTGTGGTACCGCTCCGGCGCCATCCACGCCAAGGAACAGATCATCGTCAACGACCAGTTCCCCGAGTACGACATCGAGGGCGAGTTCAGCGCCCAGACCGGGCCGGGCATCTGGCCGGCGTTCTGGACGACCGGGGAATGGCCGGCGTGGCCGCCGGAGACCGACATCCTGGAGTACGTGGGCGACTCCACCAACCTCTTCAACACCTGGAACAAGACCTCCAGCGGCGATGAGGGCGAGGAGGCCGGCGACGACTACTTCGTCACGCGGGAGCGGGTGCCCGTCGCGGACCCGGCCGCCTGGCACAAGTACCGGGTCTGGATGTACAAAGACGGCGACGACGTCGGGCTGGACTACTACCTCGACGGCTCCTGGGTGGCCACCCACAAGGGCGAGAACTGGGCCGGCGTCCCGCAGTACCTCATCATCAACCTGCAGATGGGCTCGTACGCGTCCGGCCTGGACGGGCCCGGCGACCCCGGCTGGAACCAGCAGCTGCCGGGCCCCACCGGCGACACCCACCTCCGTGCCCGCAACGTCTGGGTGGGCCGCACCCGCGCCTGGTGACAGGCCGCCGTTCCGGAACTCCCCGCGTGTCGGATCTTCGCCCCGCGCCGGCAGGCTCCGGCGTCATCTGTCGCCGGGAGTCAGGAAGTCCTGGAGCTCGCGGTGCCGGAACTGGTACGTGGCGCCGCTGACGCGCAGCAGGTTGGCCTCGCAGGCCCAGTCGAGAAAGGCCCACAGCCGCAGCGGCAGCAGGCCCCGCGCGGCCGCGACGGCCAGGCCGATCATGGTGCGGGCCCAGGCGATCGCGCCGAAGGCCAGGCCGAAGGTCACGCCGCCGACGAGTGCGCACAGCAGCGACTCGGCGACGTCGTGGTTCATGAGGAACACCAGGAAGGCCGCGACGCCGCCGATGAGGCCGAAGGCCAGCCCGATGACCGCGTTGCGGTGCAGGGCCTCTCGCGGGTGGGCCAGCTCCGCGTCCTTGCTCCAGCCCCCGGTGGCGATCGTGAAGACGACCCCGAGCGCGAAGGCGAGGACGAAGGCGGCGGCCACCCCCGCGGCCAGCGGCAGCGGACCGGCGCCGGCCAGCCGCAGCGGCGGCAGGCCGGTGAGCGCGCCGCACAGCCCGAAGCCCAGCAGGGTGAGGGGTTCGGCGCGGATCGCCTCCGGCACGGTCATACGCTCGGCTCCCGGACGACCGGCCGCCGTCAGCCCGATCACGGCGCCCAGCACCAGTCCCCCCGTGCCCCCGGCGACGACCGCGAAGCCTGGACCGAAGGCTCTTCCCCCGGTCAGCGCGAGCCCGGTCAGCCCTCCGAGCACGCCGACGGGCACTCCCGCCAGTGCGCCCACCAGACCGCCGGTGACCCGGCGCCGTCGCGGCACCCCCGTCCGCCCACCGGCGGCGGCCGGCCACGGCGCCAGCGACAGCACGGTGGCGATGCCCACCCAGCCCGCCATCAGCGCCAGAGTGAGCGACTGATCCGGCAGCTCACCGGCCGCCGAGCCCGTCCAGAACGCCAGCATCGCGATCACCGCGAACACCACACACCCCAGACTGTGCAGCACCCGCACCCGCCGCCGCCCCCCGATCGGCCACAACAGATGAGGCACAAGATCGATCGCCGTCAACCCAGGCGACATCCGCCCCACCCCAGCAGCGCGACCCGCCTGCCCACGCGGGTGGAGGCCGAGGGGCCCGTCCGCCTCCGCACCGCGACCCGCTTGCTCGCGCAGGTGGGCGGCCAGGCGGACGAGCCATGCTCGGACCTGGTCAGGGCGGTAGGGGGTGCCGTGGGGGGTGCGGGGTGCCAGGTGGGTGGCCGCAGGCACGTACGCGTCCAGGAGCCTTCCGGCGATCAGTGCCGCTCCGGCGGCGGGGTCGGCGTCCGGGTCGGCGTGGAGCAGGTCGTCGGGGTCGCCGCCGGACTCCACGGCGGTCACGGTCAGCAGCAGCCGCCACGGCGTGGCGAGCGCGGCGTGCACGGCCTCGCCCGCCGGCCCCGACAGCGCCGCGTGGACGGCGTCGCGGTGCGGGGCGAAGGGGTGACCGTCCGGCCAGCGGGCGCGCAGGTAGGTGCCGATCTGCTCGGTGTTGAGGTGTCTCAGCCTGATCAGGGCGGCGTTGTCCAGCCCTGCCCCGGCCGCGCGCAGCTCGGCGTGGCGGTCGGCGCGGCAGGTCACGACGACCGCGCCCGGCCGCCGCCCGGAGAGGTCGCTGTAGCGGTTGAGCTCGGCGAGCAGCCCGATCGCCCGGCGCGGCGGGCCCGACGACGGCTCCGGGTCCAGCTCGTCCAGCCCGTCCACCACCGGCAGCACCAGGCGGTCGCGCACCAGCCGGTGCGCGTCCCTGGCCGCGACCCCGAACTGCTGCGCGAGCTGCTCGGCCAGCCAGGATTCGAACGGCCTGCCCAGGGTCCACCGGGCCGCGTTCAGGCGCACCGGCACCGGCCGGTCCCGGCCGGGTCGTCCCCCCAGCAGGGGTTCCAGCAGTTGCAGCACCAGCTCGACGGCGAGCACCGTCTTGCCCGCCCCCGACTCCCCCACGACCAGCAGGCGCCGCGGGCGCAGGCCGCCGAAGAACCGGCCGATCGCGTGCAGGTCGTGCGCCGCCCCGCCGCCCGAGGCGTCGTCAGGGCCGAAGGGAAGCGGCGCGAGACTGTAGCCGCCGAGCAGCCCTTTGCGTGCCCGGTCCTCCTCCCGGAGCACGCGCCGGGCCAGCAGCCGGACGGCGGGATCGGGCAGGGGGACGTCGGCGGGGGGCGGCTCGGGTGCGGGGGCGGCCGGTTCGGCCAGGGCCGCCCTGGCCGCCCGCCAGCGTTCGAGCTCGGCGGGGATCAGCTCGGGCGGATGGTCGCAGTAGTGGAAGCAGGCGGTGACGAAGGCCCGGACGAAGTCCCACCGGGGCAGCCTGTCGGTCTGCCGCAGGACGTGCGAGGTCGTGCTCTTCGGCAGGGCGTCGACCTTGGTCCCGTCGGCGGTCGACGTCTGACCGCCGAGGACGCGCAGCCTGCTCAGGGACGGCTCGCCCGCCCACTGCCTGAGCAGGGCCAGCGAGCGTACGAAGTCCGCCGTGCCGGCGGTGCCGGGGCCCGGCGGGCGGGGACGCTCCGCGGTCATCCGTCCCCCGTCCGGACCAGCGACCACGCGAAGCTCGCGCGGCCGCGCCGCGGCCACCGGCCGGCCACGCACCGGCCCTCCAGCGTCTGGACGTGGCGGCACTCCATCAGGAAGTTGCGCGCCTCGTCGGCCTCGACGAGCTCGCGGCCGACGGCGATGGGCACGAACCCGTGGCGGGGGATGTAGACCCATCGGCCCCGGTCCCAGTCGTAGGGGTCGAACCAGCGGTGGCGCACCGTACCCGACACGCGCACCTCCGGCCCGTCCCTGGTCAGGACGAACGACCCGTGCGAGCGCAGCAGGCTCATCCTGCTGACGTAGAACAGCTCCGTGCCGATGAAGGCGTTGATCCGCGCGTCCCAGTGGTCGTGCGACCAGCTCGACCCGCCGTCGGGCAGCAGCCCCGCCTCCCGGGTGAGCTGCCGCTCGAACCGGCGCTGGTTCCTGCGCTCGGCCTTCTCGATCACCCGGAACGAGCGCAGCCACCGCGACGACATCGTCCTGGACGCGCCAGCGCCGTCCATGAAGTGCTCCAGGAAGTCGGACGCGATCGGGTGGACGTCGCGGCCGCCGTCGATGATCGAGCGGAACAGCGCCACCAGCTCGGGGACGGGCCGGTCCGTCCGCCGCCGCAGGCCTCGCAGGAACATGCGCGCTCTCCCCCCGAGGGGGCCCGGCTCCGGGGTCATGGACACGTCCGGCGGTACTCTTCCTCCTGCACGTGGTTCTCCCATTCCTCGCGGGTGAGGGCGCGGCCCGCGTTGGCGCACGCCGCGGCCACCAGGTCGGCGGGGGTGCGGACGTTCCAGAGCCGCGCGGCGCCGTCGCCGCCCACCGTGGCGACGGACGCCCCGTCAGGGCCGTAGGCGACGTCGGTCACGCCGCCGGTGTGGCCGGTCATCGGCGCTCCGAGCCTCCGGTGGATCCGCAGGTCCCAGAGCTGCACGCCGCCGCCCGCTGAGCCGGTGGCGAGGATCCGGCCGTCAGGGCTGAACGCGAGCGCGCCGGTCGCCCCGTCCTCGTTGATCAGGGCGATGCCCGCCGGGCGGCGGCGTCCGACGTCCCACAGCCGGACCGCGTCGTCGGCGGCCGTGTAGGCGAGCGTCCGGCCGTCGGGGCTGAACGCCAGGTCGTTGACCAGCCCGCCGGCGGCGGCGGGCGGCGAGCCGGGGATCTCGCGGCGGGTGGCCACGTCGAAGAGCCGCACCCGCTCGTCGAAGCCCGCGCTGGCCAGCGTCGCGCCGTCCGGGCTGATCGCCATCCCGGTGACGACGTCGGTGTGGCCGGGGACGCGCAGGCGCGGCCCGGTCTCCCTGCGGCGGGCGAGGTCCCAGAACGCGATGTCCTGACCGACCTGGACGGCGGCGAACCTGCCGTCGGGGCTGAGCTCGGCCACGCCGTCGAGGGCCTGGTCGTGGGCGAGCTCGCGGCGGCCCGCGACGTCCCAGAGCCGCAGGCCGTCCACGCCGGAGGTCAGGAGCGTGCGGCCGTCGGGGGTGAACTCGATCGTGGCCACGGAGCGGCGGGTGCCCGTCGGCCTCAGCGGCGGGCCCGCGGGCCGCTGGGTGGCGGTGTCCCACAGCTGGATCGCGGGATCCTTCTCGCCGGCCGCCCCGGCGGCGAGCGTGCGTCCGTCGGGGCTCAGCGCGACGGCCGAGCGCGCGGGCACGTGGGTCCCGATCTGCTGGCGGATCCGCGGGTCCGCCAGGCGCACCACGCCGTCCTGGCCGGCCGCTGCGAGCAGCGTCCCGTCCGGGCTGAACGCCACGCGTTCGAGGACGCCGACGTTGTCGGCGAGCGTGAGGAGCCGCCGGCGGGCCGCGGTGTCCCACAGGACGGTGCGGCCGCTGCCTCCCGCGGTGGCGATCCGGGTGCCGTCCGGGCTGAAGGCGATCGCGGTGAACCCGGCGAGGTGGTCCTTGAGCTCGCCCGTCCGCTCACGCGAGGCCAGGTCCCACAGGTGGGCGGTCCTTCCCTGGCTGACGGTGGCGAGGGTGGCGCCGTCCGGGCTGAGCGCGACGTCGAGGACGGTGTCGGCCTGCCGGGCGACGGGTTCGCCCCGCGGGCGGGAGGTGACGGGGTCCCAGAGCCGTACGGCCCTGCCTCTCGCGACCGCCATGACCGTGCCGTCCCGGCTGAAGGTCACCTCGCGGACGATGTTCGCCAGCTCCGGCCCGTGGTCGGCGCGGCCCATCGGCGGGCCGTGCGGGCGGTGCGTCGCGGCGTCCCACTGCCGGACGACACCTCTGAAGTCGCCGGTCACCAGGGTCTTCCCGTCGGGACGGTACGCCAGCGCCGACACGACCGCTTCGTGCTCCAGCGGCCGGCCCAGCTCGCGGCGGGTGGCCACGTCGTAGAACCGGACGCTGCCCGCGCACGCGGTGGCCAGCGTCCGGCCGTCGGGGCTGAAGGCCAGGCGGACGTCCGAGCAGTCGTACTTCGGCCGGGTGATGGGCGCGCCGAGCTGCCGGCGCGACGCGGTGTCCCAGAGCCGCGCGGTGCCGTCGTCGCTCCCCGTCGCGATGGCGGAGCCGTCGGGGCTGAACGCCAGCGCCATGACGCCGCGCGCGTGCCCGGTGAGCGTCCCCCTGCCGGTGCGGGTCGCCGCGTACAGGACGCGGTTGCGCGCCTCGTCGGTCGGGGCGATGTCCCACGCGGCCACGGCCAGCAGTGAGGAGAGCGTGGCGTCTCCGGTGACCTCGCTCTGCGCGGCGAGCTGGCGCGAGATCGCCACCGCGCGCTGCCGTACGGCCTCGTCGGCCGCGGCGACGGCGGCGACGGCCGCGCAGAGGGCGAGCACCGACAGCGCCGACAGACCGCCCATGACGAGACGGCGGCGGCGGGTCACGCGCCGCGCCTCCCGCACGGAGGCCGTGACGAAGCTCTCCGCGGTGGGGCCCGGCGGGGGGAAGCTGCCTGGGTCGCGGTCCCAGCGGGGCCTGCTGTCCTGGACGGCCAGCAGCCGGGGGCCCCGGTAGAGGAAGGCGGGGTCGCGGTGGTTCTCGGCCCACTGCCCGGCGGCGTCCAGGAGCCGGTCGTACACCTCCTGCGCGGCGAGGTCGGGTTCGAGCCACTGCCGCAGGGTAGGCCAGGCCGTCAGGAGCGCGTCGTGGGCGATCTCGACGGAGTCCTCGTGCAGGGTGAGCAGGCGGCGGCCGGCGAACGCGGACAGCAGCGCCGCTACCCGCTCCCCTGGGCGCGCGGACGCGGCGGCGTGCAGCTCGGCCAGCGTCGCCGCGCGCCGCGCCGGCCGGCCGCCGGGGGTGATCACCATCATCCGCCGGAAGATCCTCAGCGCGGCCTTGCGGTCCTCCGGTGGCAGCTCGCCGAGCGCCTCGTCGGCCGTACGCCGTACGGAATCGCGGACCCGGCCGGACTCCTCGTAGCCGCGGACGGTCAGGGTGCGGCCCTCGCGTCGCTCCCAGGTGTTGCGCAGCGCCTGGGAGAGCAGGGGCAGGGCCGCGGCCCCGTAGCGATCGCCCGCCGACGGCCCGGCGCGCAGCTCGGCCAGGATGATCTCCACCAGGCCGGGTTCGAGCTCCAGGCCCGCCGCGGCGGCGGGGCCGGTGATGGCCAGCCGGAGGTCCGGCTCCGTCATCGGCTCGACGATCACCTGGCCGTCCTGGATGGCCTCGGCGAGGTGCGGGTAGGCGGCGCAGCGTTCCCAGTAGTCCGCGCGCACCCCGATGATCACCGCGGCGCCTCCGGGGCGGGCCGCCATGGCGTGCAGGGCTCCGACGAACGCCTGGCGCTCCCGCTCGTCGGTCACCAGGGTAAACAGATCCTCGAACTGGTCGACCACCAGGACGAGCCGGCCGGGCGGCCGCGGGTCGGCACGCAGTGTCCGCTCGATCTCCTCCGGGTGCCCACCGAACGCCCGCGCCCAGGCTTCGGCGAGCGCGCGGAACGGCCGCGCGGTCGGCGTGACGAGCAGGCGCGGCCAGTCGTGCGATCCGGCGAGCGCCGGCATCAGCCCGGCCCTCAGCAGCGACGACTTGCCCACGCCCGAGGCGCCGGAGACCAGCAGGACGGTGCCGTGGTCCGTCAGCCGCCTTCTCAGACGGCCGAGGAGGTCGCGGGTCGCCCTCGTACGGCCGAAGAACAGCTCGGCCCTCCCGCTCTCGAAGGGCGCCAGACCCTGGTAGGGGCATAGATCGTGCGCATGGCCGTGATCCTCCCGCTCGCCCATGGCGCTCATTCTGGTCACTCGCCGCCGCTCCCATCAATCGCATTCGAACGGGGATCCGGGATGGCCCGGCCCGTCCGATTCCGTCCGATGTCGTCTCACCAGTGGCCTGAACAGCGTGGACGCGGTTTCGATGGTCCTCTCTGTCCGCACCGGCAGGGCTGACGAAATCGAACCGGGGGGTGTCGGAACCGTGGGGGATCCCTGTGCCGGGATGTCCTTGGGGGCGCTGCTGCGCGGGTGGCGGGAGCGCGCGCTGCTGACCCAGGAGCAACTCGCCGAACGGGCCTGTCTCAACGTCAGAACCGTGCGCCGTATGGAGAGCGGCGCGCTCCTGCGGCCGCGCGTGACGTCGATGCTGCTGCTGGCGGAGGCGCTGGAGCTGAACGGCGCGGACCGGGCGACGCTGAACGCCGCCGCCCACGGCCGGCCCGGCCCGGCGGTGGCGGGGCCGCCTCCGGTGACCGTGCCCCGGCAGCTGCCCGCCGACGTCGCCGCGCTGGCCGGCCGGGATCGGGAGCTGGCCGTCGTGGAGGGCCACCGCAGCGCGCACACGGTGCCGGTCGTCTGCGTCAACGGCATGGCGGGCATCGGCAAGACAGCGCTGGCCGTGCACGCCGCGCACCGGCTCGCGCCGCTGTACCCCGACGGCCAGCTCTTCGTCGACCTGCGCGGCCACGCCCCGAAGGCGCCCGTCGAGCCGGGCACGGCCCTCGCCCGCGTGCTGCGCACCCTCGGCGTCCCCGGCGAGCACATCCCCTGGCACCCCGACGACCGCGCCGCGCTCTACCGCAGCGTGCTCGCCGGGCGCAGGGTCCTGATCGTCCTGGACGACGCCGCCGGCGAGCACCAGCTCCTCCCGCTGCTGCCCGCGGGGCCGGGATGCCTGGTGATCGTCACCAGCCGCCGCCGCCTGACCTGTCACGGCGACGCCCGCGGCCTGTCGCTGGACGTCCTGCCGGTCACCGCCGGGATCGCGCTGTTCACCCGGCTGGCCGGCCTGGACCGCCGCGCCCCGTCGGACGTCCTGGCGGAGGTCGTGCGGCGCTGCGGGCTGCTCCCCCTGGCCATCCGCATCGCCGCCGCCCGGCTCAGGGCGCGCCCCGCCTGGGGGGTGCGGCATCTGCTCGACCGGCTGGCCTGCGACCGGCTGGCCGAGCTGGCGGACGGCCCGCACAGCGTCGCCGCCGCCCTGGACCGGTCGTACGATCGGCTGCCGGACGAGCAGCGGCGGGTGTACCGGCTGCTGGGCTCGGGCGGCCGCGGGGGCCTCGGCGCCGACACGGCCGCCGCGCTGCTGGACACGAGCATGCCGCGGGCGCGGCGGCTGCTGGACCAGCTGATGGACGCCCACCTCCTCCAGGAGACGTCACCCTGCTGGTACCGGATGCACGACCTGGTGCACGACCACGCCGCGGCGCTGTGAGCGGCCGTCGGCGCGCTCGACAGATGTTGTGCCCCGCGCCGGATGCACACGACGAATACCCGGTCCCCCCGCTCCCGCCCCCGGCCTAGCATCGTCGGCGAAAACGGGTCTTGTGCCCGATAACTGTCGCACTGGGAGCTTTTGTTGCCCGCTTCGATGCACTTCCCGCGGTCTGTCGCCTCGGTCTCCGGGGACAACCTCCACCAACTGCCCGAGTTCCGCGACACGCGGGTGCTCGGCCTGCTGCCCGACACCCTCGGGGCCGACGCGGACATCACCTTCGGCGAAGTCACGATCGCGCCCGGCCAGGTCGTGCCCACGCACAGCAACGGGCACGCCGAGGCGATCTTCATCGTCGAGGGGACGCTGCGGCTCTGGCGTCCGGGCGGCTCGGTGGAGCTGTCGGCTCCGGGCGCCGCCTATTTCCCGCCCGGGGAGGCGCACTCCATCGCCAACATCGGCAGTGAGCCCGCGCGGTTCCTGGTCGCCTACGCCACCGGCGGCCACGACAAGACCGTGACCTCGCGGCTGCTGCCCGACACGGCGCTGGAATCGGGCGTGAACCCGAACACCGCCCCGTCCACGGGCCTGTTCGACCGGTGGGCGGTCGCCGAGGACATGGTGTCGTGGGTCCCCGTCGAGCCGTCGAAGGGGATGCGGCTGCGCTGCCGCTACCTGCTCGAACCGGCGAACGGCACCAAGGAGTTCGTGATCGGCACGGCGGGCGTCGACCCGCACCTGCACTACACGATCCACCGGCACGCCCCGGCGGAGATCTACCACGTGCTCGAAGGCACCGCGACGATCTACGTGGGCGACGACGGCTACGAGGTGGCGCCGGGTGACACGGTGTACGTGCCGGCGTGGGCGCCGCACGGCATCGACACCGGCGACTCCGAGCTGCGCATGTACTGGTTCTACACGCTCGACGCGTGCGACGGCGCCTGGGCGTGGGAGCCGCTGGAGCCGGTCTACTCCACGCCGCCGCGCCGTCCCCTGGAGACGGGCCCGCGCCGGGGGTTCCACGTCTGATGGCCGGCATCCTCTTCGCCGGCGGCCGGGTCTTCGACGGCACGGGCGCGGCTCCCGGGCGGGCGGACGTGCTCGTCGAGGACGGCGTCATCGTCGCGGTCGGCACCGGCCTGGCCGCCCGCGACGACGTCCGGGTGGTCGACGCGACCGGGAAGATCGTCCTCCCCGGCCTGATCGACACGCACGTCCACCTGACGCTCTCCGACATCAACCTGGTGAACCGCGTCTCCGACCCGTTCTCGCTGCACTTCTTCAAGACAGTGGTCAACTGCCGCAAGACGCTCGAAACCGGCATCACGACCGTGCGGGACGCGGCGGGCGCCGACCTGGGACTGAAGCAGGCGCTGTCACGCGGCCTGATCGAGGGCCCGCGCACCCTGATCGCGGTGAACATGATCAGCCAGACCGGCGGGCACAACGACGGCCACCTGAGCTGCGGCGTGAACCTGGCCCTCTTCCCCGAGCATCCGGGTGTGCCGTCGGGCATCGCCGACGGCCCTGACGAGATGCGCAAGACGGTGCGCACGATGCTGCGCGCCGGCGCGGACGTGATCAAGGTCGCCACCACGGGCGGCGTGCTGTCGCCCGCGGACGATCCGCGCCACGCCCACTTCCGCCCGGACGAGCTCGCCGTGCTGGTGGCCGAGGCGGACGCGGCCCACGTCCACGTGATGGCGCACGCCCAGGGCGTGGAAGGCATCAAGAACGCCGTACGGGCCGGAGTCCGGTCCATCGAGCACGGCATCTTCCTCGACGACGAGGCCATCGAGCTGATGCTGGCGCGAGGCACCTGGCTGGTGCCCACCCTGATCGCGCCCATGTCGGTCATCGAGGCGGCCGAGCGCGGCGAACTGCACGAGCCCGCCGTACTCGACAAGGCGCTGGAGGTAGCCTCCGTACACCGTGAGGCCGTCACCAGGGCCATCGGGGCGGGCGTCAACATCGCGCTCGGCACCGACACCGGAATCGGCCCGCACGGCGACAACCTGCGCGAGCTTCAGCTGCTCGCGGAGTGCGGCCTGCCCCCGTACGCGGTCTGGGCGGCGGCCACCTCGCGGGCCGCGGAGCTGCTCGGCCTCGCGGACCGGATCGGCCGCGTCGCGCCGGGACTGACGGCGGACCTGGTGCTGCTTGAGGGCGAACTGACCGATCTGTCGGACCTGCGGGGCCGGGTGGCCGAGACGTGGCAGTCCGGCCGACGCGTGTACGAGCGAGGAGAGGACGGCACACTCCGATGACCGCCGACGACATCACGGGGTCCGGCACGCACGACCAGGGAGCGTCGTCTCTGGCGTCGCTGCGGTCCTTCCAGGACTACCACTGGCTGATGCTGAAGGTGTTCCACGAGGCCGTGGAGAGCCGGCACGGGACGCGGGGCCTGGCGGCGATCGCCCGGGGAGTGCGTCAGGAGGGCGTCTACCGCGGCACGGCCATGCGCGACCAGCCCGCCTCGTTCGTCACCGGCCGCGACCCGGTCGCGCTGCTCGAACACTGGGACAGCGGCGAATGGGAGCTGGCCGCCGCCGAGGGCGAGCTCTCGGTCGCCACCGACGGGCCGGCCGTCGTGCTGACCCTGCCGGAGGCCCCCGGCCGCGCGTACCTGACCGAGCTGATCGGCGAGACCGCGGCGCTGTCCGCCCTGGGGCTCTACTGGCCCGAGCTGACGGCGGGCATCACGGCGGGCTACGGCGCCGGGGTGGTCCTGGAAGCCGACGACGCCGCCGCGCGGCCCTGGCGCCTGCGCGTCACGGGCGCCGGCCCGGTGCGGCGCGCGCCGCGCCTCGGCGCCCTGGCGGCGGACCCGGTCCGGCTGATCGAGGTGAACCGGCGCACCACCGGCCTGCTCGCCGCCATGCAGATGTACGTGTCGCGCGAGCTGGTGAGGGCCTACGACGCCTCCGGTGAAGAGACGATCCGGCAGGCGGCGTACCGTTTCGGCGCCGACAGGGGCGGCGTCATCCGGGACCGCATGCTCGCCCTCGGCAAGCCGCTGACCATGGCCAACTTCGGGAGCACCGACGGCCTGCAGGAGCGCGACCCGAGCGAGGCGGTCTTCGTCTTCAAGGAGCGCCAGCACATCAGCGACGGGGCCTACTACCTCGACTGCACCTACTGCCCCCTGGCGGAGGTCTGGTCGTCGGAGGGCGAGGAGGGGCTGCGGCTCGGCTACCTGTTCGACTCCTCCAACCACCGAGGGCTGTTCCAGGGGTACAACCCGGAGACCGAGGTGCGCTGGACGTCGGTCAAGTCGCGCGGTGACCAGGTCTGCAGGTTCCGCTTCACCGTTCCCGCCCTGCTCACCGAGGACGATCCCACACCGGAGGAGTTCGACCGGATGGACCATATATCGCTTTAACGGCTTTTTGTCCAAATCACGGGGTTATGCCCCTTACGATGACGGCATGATTGCCGAGTTGCAGCGCATCGCCGACCGGTTGGGGGCAGCCCTCGACCGGCCGGTGGCGATCGACGACATGCAACTCCGGCAGTACGTCTACACCTACCACCCCAGCGGCAACGACCCGGCCCGCGAGCAGGCCATCCTGCGCCGTCACGCCGGCCCCGACATCCTGCGCTGGACCGCCGTGCACCGGGCCCAGGAACGCAGGGGCGCCTTCCTGCTGCCGGCCAACCCCGCCATCGGGATGACCTGCCCGCGCTGGGGCGCGGTCGCGCGGGCCGGCGGCAAGGCCGTGGCGTACATCTGGGTGCAGGTCGACGATCCCGAGCTTTCGGAGCAGCGTCGACGGCGGATCGAGGCCGCCGCCGAGAGCGTCGCCGAGGTGTTCCAGCGCCAGCGGCACATCGACGAGCTGCGCAGCCTCAGCGAGCGGGAGAGCCTGATCCGGTTGCTGTCCGACGACGCCGAGGCCCGGGTCCGCGCGGTCGAGCGCATCGCCGACGCGGACATCTTCCGGCACGAGTGGCCGACCGCCGTGGCGGTGTTCCTGCCCGTCTCCGGCACCGGGGCGGGGCTGGGCGAGGCGGAGCGGTCGAGCCTGTCGGCGGCTCTCGAATCGGTGCGGATGGCCCTTCCCTCACGGCAGACCCTGAGCCTGGTACGCCAGAATCACGGTCTGCTGGTGATGGCCAGGCCGGACGACGGAGCGGTGCCGAGGCACACGCTGGACCAGAGGTTCGCCGAGACGGCCCGGGAGAAGATCGAGCTGGCCCTGCCGGCAGACGGTTCGTTCACCGTCTGGGCGGGCGTGGGCTGCGCGTACCCACAGCTCACGGAGCTGGTCTCCTCCTACCGGGAGGCGCTGCGCGGCGCCCAGGTGGCCGCCTCGCTGGGCAGCATGGCCAGGACCGTGCACCACACCGGTCTCGGGGTGTACTCGCGCATCGCGCAGCTCGTGAACGACCAGCCGGAGGAGGTCGTCCTCCATCCCGGGATCCGCCTGCTGATCGACCGGGAGAGCACGGGAGCCCCGCTGGCCGAGACGCTGGAGGTCTTCCTCGACAACGCGGGCGACGTGGCGCGCTCCGCCCAGCGGCTGCACCTGCACCGCGCCTCGCTCTACGGACGGCTGCGCCGCATCGAGGAGATCACCGGCCTGGACCTGGGGAACGGCAACGACCGCCTGGTCGCCCATCTGGAGCTGAAGCTGGCGCGGCTCATGCGGTTGCGCACGCCGTACGGCACGGACACGACCGGCACCGGCATCTCCGCGTTAGGCGACGCGTAGCCGAGCGGCCGGGTGAGCCCCGGCCCCGACACGGCCGGTCTCGTTGACAAATGTCGTTCCCCACGCTCCGACGTGCAACATCTGTCGGCAGTCAGCGGAATGTCACTCTGCGAGGATTCCGGCAATCCCACCCGTGCTTGGAGGTTCGATGACTGCTCCCAACCGGATCCCGCCCCGGCGGGTGCTCCGCGCTCCACTGACGTGTTCCAGGTAGGGGGCGGACGATGAACAGGACGATGAGGCTGCTCGGCCTCGCGCTGAGCGTGACGCTCGCGCTGACCGCGTGCGGGAGCGGCTCCGGCGACGCGGCCGGCGGCGGCGAGACCACGACCAAGCCCGCCGGGACCTGGGCCAGCGCCGATCCCGCGCTGGCCGAGGAGCTCAAGGCGGCCGGGTTCACCGGCGAGATCAAGGGCGCGACCGACCTCACGATCGGCATGCCGTGGGCGGTGGAGGAGAACGGCAAGCCGACCGGACTCGACATCGACCTGGCCGAGGCCCTGGGCGACGTGCTGGGCACCAGGATCGACCTGCAGAACACCAGCTTCGACAGCCTGATCCCGGGGCTGGCGGCGGGCCGCTACGACGTGACGATCTCCGCGATGCTGGACAACAAGAAGCGTCAGGAGCAGGTGGACTTCGTCGACTTCATCATCGACTCCTCCGGCTTCGTCGTCCCCGCCGACAGCGACATCGACGACCTGACGCTGGAGACCAGCTGCGGCCGGACCATCGGCGTGGTGCGGGGCAGCGCCGAGGAGATGTACCTGTCCGAGCAGAGCACCAAGTGCGAGCAGGAAGGCAAGCCCGCCGTCAAGCTGCAGGTGTTCCAGCAGCTCCAGCAGGGCATGCTGGCCGTCACCAGCGGCCGCATCGAGGCGCTGTGCGGCGACAGCCTGCAGAACTCCTACCTCCAGGCCCAGCCCGACTCCAAGATCAAGCCGGTCGGCGAGCCGATCAACGAGGCGCCGGTGGGCATGGCACTGCCGAAGGGCAGCAAGCTCGTGCCGGTCCTGCAGAAGGCCCTGCAGAAGCTCGTCGACGACGGCGCCTACGTCAAGATCCTGGAGAAGTACGGCGTCGCGGACGGCGCGCTGACCAAGATCACTGTGAACGATGCCCGCAGCTGACCGTACCGCCATCCTGGACGGCGGCGAGGGCGGAGACCCGCGGGGACACGGCGACGACGTGCGCGCCGTGCCCCTGCGGCATCCCGGCCGCTGGGTCGCCGCGGCCGTCGTGCTCGTGGTGGCGGTGGCGGTCGTCTCCTCCCTCGTCACCAACGAGCGGTTCCAGTGGGACGTCGTCGGGCAGTACTTCTTCTCCTCGGCGATCCTGTCCGGCCTGTGGACCACGCTCTGGCTGACCGCGGTGTCCATGTCGATCGCGGTGGTCCTCGGCATCGTCATCGCGCTGATGCGGCTGTCGCCCAACCCGGTGCTGAAGGCCGGCGCGAACTTCTACACGTGGTTCTTCCGCGGCACCCCGCTGCTCGTCCAGCTGATCTTCCTGTTCAACATCTCGGCGCTCTACCCCGTGCTGACCGTCGGCCTGCCGTTCGGCCCTCAGTTCTTCGAGATCCCGGCCAACGACATCCTCACCCCGGCGCTGGTGGCCATCATCGGGCTGTCGCTCAACGAGGCCGCGTACATGGCCGAGATCGTCCGCGGCGGCATCAACTCCGTCGACCACGGCCAGACCGAGGCCGCGCAGGCGCTCGGCCTGCGCCGGTCGGTCATCATGCGGCGCGTCGTGCTGCCCCAGGCCATCCGCGTCATCCTGCCGCCCACCGGCAACGAGACGATCTCGATGCTGAAGTACACCTCGCTGATCAGCGTGATCGCGATGCCGGAGCTGCTCTACTCGGCGCAGGTCATCTACTCGCGGACGTACGAGACGATCCCGCTGCTGATGGTGGCCAGCCTCTGGTACCTCATCGTGACCAGCGTGCTCACGCTCGGCCAGACCTACCTGGAGCGCAGGACGTCGCGTGACCGGCGGACCCCCGAGACCTTCCTCGGCGGCGTGCTGCGCCGCCTCCGGCCGCACGACACGCGGGTAGCCGCGGGGAGGGCACACCCATGACGACACCCGCGGTCCGCATCCGCGGCGTCCGCAAGTCCTTCGGCAGGCTGGAGGTGCTGCGCGGCATCAACCTGGACGTGTACCCCGGCGAGGTCGTCTGCCTGATCGGGCCGTCCGGCTCGGGCAAGTCCACGCTGCTGCGCTGCGTCAACCACCTGGAGAAGGTGGACGGCGGCCGGATCGAGGTGGAGGGCGAGCTCGTCGGCTACCGCCGCAAGGGCGACAAGGTCTACGAGCTGAAGGACCGCGAGATCTGCCGCAAGCGTGAGCAGATCGGCATGGTCTTCCAGCAGTTCAACCTCTTCCCCCACATGACCGTCCTCGGCAACGTCGTCGAGGCGCCGGTACGGCTCGGCAAGGCCCGTCAGCGGGAGGCCGAGCAGGCCGGTCGCGAGCTGCTGGCCAAGGTCGGCCTCGCGGAGAAGGAGTCGGCGTACCCGAGGCAGCTCTCCGGAGGCCAGCAGCAGCGGGTGGCGATCGCCCGCGCGCTGGCCATGCGCCCGCGCCTGATGCTCTTCGACGAGCCGACGTCGGCGCTGGACCCGGAGCTGGTGGGCGACGTGCTGTCGGTGATGGGCGGGCTGGCCCGCGACGGCATGACCATGATCGTGGTCACCCACGAGATGGGGTTCGCCCGCGAGGTCGCCGACCGGGTGGTGTTCATGGACCAGGGGCGGCTCGTCGAACAGGGCCACCCTTCCGAGATCTTGGAACGCCCGAGCCACGAACGGACCCAGGCCTTCCTGCGCCGGGTCCTCTAGCTCGGATCGAGTGAGGAGACAGTGATGACCGCACGCGAGGAGTGGCTGCGCGCGCACGAGGTGACGCACCTCAAGGAGCCCGGCATCGTGCTCAACGGCAAGTTCGAGGACCGTTTCGAGCCCAGGGTGTGGAACTGGCTGCGCCCCTGGGACTTCGACTCGTCCTTCGACGTCGGCCTCGTGGGCGTGGGCCTGTCGACGACGTCGATCCTGCCGACGAGCTGTTTCGCCGCGCCTGACGCGCTGCGCCTGTCCACGCCGTCCTTCACCACCTACAGTCCCGACTTCGACGTGGATCTGGCCAGCATGACAGCCCGCGATCTGGGCGACATCGCCGTGCCGGTGCTGGACCAGTACGAAGGGCTGCAGCGGATCGAGGACACCATGTCCGCCCTCTGGCGGGCCAGCGGTGACTCGTTCCTGGTGCTGATCGGCGGGGACCACGCCATCACGGCGCCGGCCGCCCGCGCCTTCGCCCGCACGCACCCCGGGCAGAAGCTTGGCCTCATCCACTTCGACGCGCACAACGACGTACGGGTCATGGACCACGGCCCGACCAACGGCACGCCGATCCGCCAGCTCCTCGAATCCGGTCTCCCCTTCTCCGGGAAGAACCTGGTGCAGGTCGGCATCCACGGCTTCATGAACGCCAGCTACTACAAGCGGTGGGTGGAGGGGCACGGCGGCACCATCATCACCGGCCGCCAGGTCCGCCGGGCGGGCATCGACGCCGTGATCGAGCAGATGGTGCAGGTCGCCGGCGACGGCACCGACGCGATCTACGTCACCGTGGACGTCGACGTGCTGGAGCTCGGCTACGCGACCGGCACCGGCGCGGCCACCCCGGAGGGCCTGCACCCGGTCGACCTGTACGAGGCGCTGTACGCGCTGGGCCAGCACCCGAAGGTGGCCGCGATCGACTTCGTGGAGCACGATCCGGCGCGGGACGTGTCCACGATGACGGGCCGGACCATGACCGGCGGGCTGCTCAGCTTCCTCGCCGGCCTCTTCCTGCGCCGCAACGACGGCTGGCGCGGTTACGACCCGACCCCCATCACCGACGACTGACCGTATACGCCTCCGGCTCGGCCGGCCGCGTGGGGCCGCTGGGCCGGAGGGTCGCCTTGGAACCGGCAGATCGGTATAAGTGAGACGTCCTGCTCCTCGACGCAAACCAGGAGAAGCATGTCCCCGCGCCCCCGTCTGCTTTCGGCCGCACTCGCCCTCGCGTTAGTCACCACCGGCGCACTCGCCCAGCCGGCTTCGGCCGCCGCCGCGACCGCGAGCGCCGCTTCCGCCGCCACCGTCGCCGATCCCCTGCTGGACAAGCTCGCCGCGATCCCCGGCCTGACCGTCGTCTCCGAGTCCCGGCCGAGCGGTTTCCGCTTCTTCGTCCTCACCCTCACCCAGCCGGTGGACCACCGCCGTCCGGGCAAGGGCACGTACCAGCAGCGTCTCACCCTGCTGCACCGGTCCGACGACGCGCCCGTGGTGCTCTACACCGGCGGCTACGGCCTGGCCGTCAACCCGTCGGCCTCGCAGACCGAGCCGACCCGGCTGCTGGGCGCCAACCAGGTCTCGGTCGAGCACCGGTTCTTCCGCAGCTCCCGGCCGGACCCCGCCGACTGGGGCAAGCTCGACATCTGGCAGCAGGCGAGCGACGAGCACCGCATCGTCCAGGCGCTCAAGACCGTCTACGGCGGCAAGTGGATCCAGACCGGCGCCAGCAAGGGCGGCATGACCTCGGTCTACCACCGCCGCTTCTACCCGGACGACGTGGACGGCGTGGTCGCCTACGTGGCGCCGAACGACCGGGTCAACCCCGCCGACCGCGCCTATGACGAGTTCTTCGAGAACGTGGGCGACGCCGCCTGCCGCACCTCGCTGGAGAACGTGCAGAAGGAGGCGCTCAAGCGGCGCGCCAGGCTGGTGCCGAGGTTCGAGGCCGAGGCCGCGCGGAACGGCTACACCTTCACCCAGTCGCTCGGCAGCGCCGACCGGTCGTTCGAGATGACCGTGCTCGACGCGGTGTGGGCCTTCTGGCAGTACTCGAACGAGAGCGACTGCGCGGACGTGCCGCCCGGCACGGCGACCGACGACGAGATCTACGACTGGATCGACACCGTCGCCGGCTTCTCCTTCTACACCGACCAGGGCATCGGCTACTACGTCCCCTACTACTACCAGGCCGCCACCCAGCTCGGCTGGCCCACGCTCAAGTTCGGGCACCTGCGCGGCCTGACCCGTTACCCCGGGCTCTACCAGCCCAACTCGGTCATTCCCGCCGAGCTGCGGTCCCGCCACGACCCGCGCCCGATGCTGGACGTCGACCACTGGGTGCGCAAGCAGTCCAGCCGGATGATGTTCGTCTACGGGGAGAACGACCCGTGGAGCGCGGAGCGGTTCACGCCCAGCCGCCATGACTCGTACCTGTATGTCGCCCCCGGCGCCAACCACGGCGCGAACATCGCCCGCCTGCCCGACGCCGAGCGGCAGGCGGCCACGGACACGCTGCTCCGCTGGGCCGGGGTGACCGGCGCCCAGGCTGCCCAGCGCGGTGTGTCGTCCATCCCCGACGACGACATGCTCCCCGACCGCCGCACCTTCTGACCCGCCGCCGGGGCGAGGCCTGGCCGCGCCCCGGCCCGGGTTCAGGACCGGAGGACGGCGCCGAGGTCGCGGCGGCGGACGGCGGCGCCGTGCGCGTACGCGCCGAGCAGGGTGCAGACGGCCAGCCCGGCGGCCAGCGCCACGGGCGTGAGGAGTCCCGGCGCGTAGTCGCCGACGGGCAGGCCGCCGGCGTACGAGGACAGGTCCACGCCCGGCCCGAGCGCGACCGGCAGCCCCAGGCCGAGAGCGAGGCCCGCGGGCGCCGTGACGAGGACCAGGGGCAGCAGCTCCAGCACGGTCAGCCGCCGGGCCTGCCTCTCGGTCAGCCCGAGCGTGCGCAGCAGCGACATCGCCCTGGCCCGGTCGGGCGCCCCGGCGACCAGGGACAGGACGATCGCGGCCAGCGCGTACGCCCCCAGCGCCACCGTCACCACGAGCAGCGTCGAGCGGACCGTGCCGGTGAGGGGATCGGCCCGGATGGCGGCCAGCGCCTGTTCCTGGGTCTCCACGGTGGCCGAAGGGACGAGCCGCGCCAGCTCGGCGGGCGAGACGTCGCCCCTGATCAGCAGGGTGTTCGCGGCGGGCCACGGCAGCACCTCCCGCGGCACCAGCAGGAACGGCCCGCCGGGACGGAACCCCGGAAGGGAGTCGATCACGCCCTGGGTGGTCAGCTTCGCCGGGGACAGCCACATGATCTCGAAGGTGCCCCGCTCACCCAGGCCGGGTGAAAGCAGCGCGGACGTGCTCCCCTCCAGCGTGGGCAGGGTGATGGGCGCGTCGCCGATGACCCGCCGCCACTCCGGCAGGTCCACCGCGATGGCCACGGGCCGTTCCCCGGTGGGCCGGATCTGCGCCCGGCCCGTCAGCGCGAGCGCCACCTGCTCGACGCCGGGAGCCCGGCGTACCCGCTCGATAGCGGCGGGCGGGATGTCCTCGTCCGACGTCAGCTTGATCGGCGCGCCCACCCGCTGCCAGGACGCGACCCGCTGCGTGGTGGCGATCCCGTCCGAGATCACCGCCGCGAACACCGACACGCTCAGCGCGGGCAGCAGGACCAGCACCGGCAGCACGCCGGCGGACCGCGCCCTGGCCGCCAGGGTCAGCCCCAGGAACGGCACGGCCGCCCGTCCCCGCGCGGCCAGCCGGACGAGCAGCCGCAGCGGGTACGGGTAACAGCGCATGGTGATCAGCGCGGCGGCGAGCGTCAGCGCGACCGGGATCAGCAGCAGGAACGGATCGCGCTCCGCGGAGCCGGACAGCCCGCGGGCCCGCAGCAGGTAGGCCCCCGCCAGCGCGAGCACGACGACCAGGGCCTCCAGCGTCAGCCGCCGCGCGGACGGCCGGACGGCGGCCACGTCGTCGCGGCGCTCGGGCAGCGGCGTGCGGTGGGCCACCACCAGCCGCGCCCCGGCGAAGGCCACGGCGGTGACGACCACGACCGCCGGTCCGAGGTGGGCGACCGGCGGCGCGGGCCCCGGCACGAGGAAGGACAGCCCGTACCCGGCCAGTGCCGCCGGGCCCACCGCGAACGCGGCCATCGCGGACCCCGCCCCCGCCACCTGCCACAGCGACCCGCCGCGCGCCCGCACCAGGGCCAGCGCGGGCGCCATCCGGTCGGTCAGCAGCCGCACGCCCAGCGCGATCACGCCGAGCGCGACCGCGAGCAGCCCGCCGAGCACCAGATACATGACGGTCCGCGCGGCGGACAGCCCGGCCTGGAACTCGTCGAGCACCTGGGGCAGCCCGGTGATCAGGCGGTAGCTGGTGGTGCCCGACCTCTCGACCGCCAGCCGCTGCCGGAACCCGGCGACCGCCGCGCCGGCCTCCGGCACGTCCAGCGCGCTCGCGGCCCGCCCGTCGACGGGGAGGACCCAGCGGTAGACGAGGTTGCGTGTCCTGCTGTTGAGCGCGGTGAGCCCTTCGTCGGGGATCAGCGCCGTGGTGTGGAACTCCTCCGGGCCTTCCAGCGGCACGACGTGGGTGACGTGCAGGATGTCGGGGTCGTGGTTCCAGGAGCGGTCGCCGGGGTCCTTCGCCCTGAAGACGCCGACGATCCGCACCGCGGCGTGGGCGCTTTCGCCGATCACTCTGGTCTGGCCGATCCGCAGGCCCATGACGCGGGCGGCCTCGTCCACGACGCCCACCTCGATCAGCGGGATGGTCACGCCCTCGTGGCCGGTGGTGGACGGCTCGCCGGGCTCGCGGCCCTGGATCCAGTCCACCCGCCGTCCGGCGTCGGACAGCCAGCCGAGGTTGACGAAGGTGCCGCGGGTCCCGGTGACGGGTGTGCGTACGGTCTTGGCGCTCACGTGGCCGTCCGGCCTGATCAGGGGGCGCAGCGCCGCCGGGAGGAGCCCGCGCCAGTGGCGGTCGCCGGCTTCGAATTGCGCGCGTTCGTGCAGGTCGCCGTCGAGGGTGACCGGCTGCCCGCTGACCGTCAGGTCGGTCTGGACGGCGTCGGCGGTGGCCAGCGACCGGCGCAGCGCCTCGTCGAACGACGCCTGCGTCAGCCTGGGCAGCCCGGCGACGAGCAGGCAGGCCACCGCCGTCAGCACGGCGAGCAGCGCCGTCGCGCCGGGGTGCGTCCGGACGCCGAGCACGGCGAGCCGCGCCGTCGCACCGCCGTGCGTCCGGAAGCCCAGCACGGCGAGCCGCCCCTTCACGCGGGCCCTCATCGCTCCTCCAGCGTCTGCCCGCGCCGCAGATGCCGCGCCAGCCCGGCCACGATCAACAGCAGCACCCCCGCCACCAGCGCCAGCATCGCGGCCGTGGCCGCCCACGGGACGTGGAACAGCACGCCGGGCGTGACCGCCGACGCCTGCCCGGTCAGCACGATGTGCGGCACCACCAGGTTCCCGACGACCACGGCGAGCGCGGTGCCGGACACCAGCGACAGCCCGACGACGAACGCCTGCTCCGTCACCAGCATCCCGAAGATCTGCCGGGAGCCGGCGCCGAGCGCCCGCAGGACGGCGAACTCGGCCCTCCGCTCCCGGGCCGCGACCACGGCGTTCACCAGGAACCCGAGCAGCGCGAACCCCAGCGCCGCGCCGAACCCGAGGACCAGCGCCCCGCGCAGCCCGCTGGCCAGCGGGTCGTCCCGCAGCTTCGCGGTCAGCTCGCCCCGGTCGACGACGGTCACGTCCCACTGGGGGTTCTCGCGCAGGATCGCGCGGGCCGGTGCGGTGTCGGAGGCGGCGAGCCACCATTCGGTCACGGGCCTGGGCGGCTGCGCCGCGGCCAGCTCCCGCGCCTGCAGCGTCTCCCAGTCGGCGAGCACGGCCTGCTGACCGGGGGCACTCGTCGGCATGCTCGCCACGACGCCGGCCACCTCCACCCGCAGGACCCGGCCGGCGAAGGTGGCCGGTCCGGTCTGGCCGACGCCCAGGCCGAGCGAGGCGGCCAGGCCGGGGGTGAGCACCACGGGCAGCGGTCCCGGCTCCCGCGACGGGCCGAAGGCGACGGCGCCGGAGGGCACCGGCACGTCCCGTCCGTCCGCGCTCAGCCCGGTCAGCCGCAGAGCGGTCCGCCCGTCCGTGACGAGGCCGCGCAGCGACAGCGGGTACGTGATCGCGCCGGAACGTCCGGCCAGCGGGGTCAGATCGAGCTCGACCCGGTTCCCGCCCGGCCGCAGCCCGCCGAGCGGCAGGTCGTGCCACGCGCCCAGCGCGTCGGACAGCACCAGCCGCGCCGGCACGGCGGCGCCCGCCTCGACCCGCACGGTGAGGGCGCGCGGCCGGCCGGGCAGGTCCAGCTTGCCGGCGCGGTCCCCGGGGAGTGCCCGGGACAACTGCTCGACCGTACGCGCCGACAGGTCGGGACGCAGGCCGAACAGCTCACCGAGCCGGGCGGCGTCGAGCCCGAGCAGCAGCGCGCTCTCGCCGCCCACCTCGGCCTGCCCGCGGAAGGCCGGGGAGGCCGCGGTGACGCCGGGCAGTGCGGTGAAGGCGGTGCCCCGGCCGAGCGGTCCCAGCTCGGGCCCGGCGGCCGGCCCGGACAGGCGCAGGTCCGCCCCCGCCCGGTGGACCGCCTGGTCGAGCTGTGAGGCCTGCCAGGTGGAGGTGGTGGCCATGGACAGGATGCCGATGGCGATCGCCATCGTGAGCAGCAGCGCGGGTCCCGCGTACCTGAGCGGCCGCCTGCCGACCTGCCAGGCCCCCAGCGCGGGGGCGAGCGTGGGTCTGCGCGACATCAGCCGCCCGGCCAGCCGCGACACGCGCGGCACCAGCCGCAGCCCCAGCATGCCGCCCGCGAGCAGGGCCAGCGCCGGACCGGAGACGATCAGCGGGTCGACGCCGAGGCCGCCCGCCGCCGTCCCGGTGACCGGCGCGCCGTAGTGCTGGAGCTGCCAGATCGCCAGCCCGGCCACGGCCAGCAGCGCCAGGTCCGCGCCCGCCCTCTCGATCAGCCCGCGCACGCCGCGGCCCCGCGCCGTCTGCTCCTCCACGTACGTGCGCCGCGCGCCGGCGAGGGCAGGCAGGGCCAGCAGCACGGCCGCGGCCAGGGCCACGCAGAACGCGACAAGGAACGCGCCCGGATCGGCCGCCGGCGTCAGGCGCACCCCCGAGGCCTCGATCCACGGCAGCCGGTGGACCAGCGCGAGCAGCGGCGGCGCGAGCCACGGCGCGGCGATCGCGCACGGGACCGCCACCAGCAGCGCCTCGCCTCCCGCCAGCGCGGCCAGGCGCGCCGTGCCCGCGCCGCGCGAGCGCAGCAGCGCCGTCTCCATGCGGCGGTGGTCGGCGAGCAGCCGCCCGGTGAGCATCGTCGTGTACGCGGCCAGCACCAGCAGTTGCAGCACCGGGACCAGCATGGTGGAGCGGGTCACCAGGGACGCGGTGGCGAGCTGGGTGAGGATGCCGGGCAGCCGGCCGGCGGTCAGGCAGTTCACGCAGCCCGCCGCCGTCAGCCGCTCGCGCACCTGGCCGAGCGCCTCCGCCAGCGGGCGCAGGCGGTCGAGCGTTAACGTGCCGAGGTCCGGCTCCGCGGTCCAGACGGCCCTGACGTTGGTGGCGAAGCGCGCGGTGAACGTCTCCCGCGCCACCATCAGCGGCCCGTAGGTGGTGTAGTCCCCGTGCTCCACGCCCCTGCTCAGCAGTTCCTCGCCCGCCCAGCGCTCGTCGGCGGGGTCGTGGAGCTGGAAGACGCCGACGACGCGGACCGTGACGGGGCGGTGGTCGAGCCGCCCCTCCGTGACGAACTCCCGGCCGGCGCCGAACCCGGTGGCCGAGGCCGCGGGCAGCGGGATCGCCGCCTCGACGACCGGCCCGCCGGTGCGCGGCCACCTGCCGGAGACCAGCCTGGCGTGCCGGTCGAGCCCGTCGTGGCTGCCGAACCTGAGCAGCTCGGGCGCCTTCTCGCCGTCCTGTCCCGGCATGACGTACGAGTCGGAACGGAGGCTGACGGTGAGGGCCGGGGGTGTGGCGTGGATTCCGGTCAGCACGTCGCGCACGGCCCGGTCGTACCTGGGGAGGGTCTCGGCGGTGACCAGCGAGCTGATCGTGGTGGTGGTTTCGCGGTACGAGGCCGTCTCCATCGCCCGGCGGACACCGGCGTCCCCGATGGAGGAGACGTACATCGTCAGCGCCACCAGCGTGGTGGTCGCCAGCAGGATCGACCCGAAGGCGGCCAGGAGGAGCAGCGGCTCGCTGAACGCCCTTCTGACGACCAGCGGCCCCCGCATCCGTCCCCCTTCACCCCGTTCAGTGAACCTTCGGGGCATGGTGGTGGCGAAGCAAGGGTGATCTCTCCAACGGTGACGCACCTGATACGCCGGTGTGATACCGAAACCGTGACACGACTCCGCATGACCATCGGGTTCGCCGGAAAGGGTTGGCCCCGGCGCCTTCCGTGAAATATGTTCATGCTGCTGAACAACCCCCCCTTTTACCTGGAGGTCACCGGTGACGTCGGGAGGCCGGTCCGCGGACGAGCCCCGTCAGGAGCTCGTGGGCGCGCGGATGCGCCAGTTCCGCAAGGAACGCGGGATGACACTGCGCGGCCTGTCGGCCGGTTCCGGCCTGTCGATCGGGTTCCTCTCCCAGGTGGAGCGCGGGATCTCCACCATCGGGCTGGTCGCGCTGAACAGCGTCGCGGCGGCGCTGGACCGGGGCGTCGCCGAGTTCTTCGACGACTCCCCCGGCCACCAGCCCGGACGGGACGCCGAGCGGCTGCCGGAGCATTTCACCCTCACCCGGGCCCAGACGGCGGCGACCGAGTACGTGTCGGGGGCCCAGACGTACCGGATGCTGTCCTCGCGCGGGCCCAGCCTGGTGCTGGAGCCGCTGCTGGTGCACATCGCGCCGGGCGGGCGGCGGGAGCCGGCGTACGGGCACTCCGGGGAGGAGTTCGCCTACGTGCTGAGCGGGGAGTTGCTGTACGAGGTGGACGGGGTGGAGCACCGGCTCCACCCCGGCGACAGCGTCCACCTGCGCTCGACGGTGCCGCACAGCATGTACAACGACACCGACGAGGTGACGACGGTGGTGTCCGTCGTGACGCCCAGGCTGTTCTAGACGCTCAGATCAGGGTCCTGGCCGACCACAGCTCCGGGAAGATCTCGCGGCGCAGCGACCGCTCCAGCCAGCTCGCGCCGCTCGACCCTCCGGTGCCCGTCTTCGCGCCCATCGCGCGGCGGACCACCATGAGGTGGAGGGTGCGCCACCGCATGAACCCCTCGGCGACGTCGGTCAGCGCCTCGGCGAGCTCCCAGAGGTGGTCGCCGGCGCCGCGCTCGGCGTACACACGGGCCCAGGCCTGCTCGACCAGGGGCTCGGGCTGGTACGGCTGAGCCGGGTCGCGCGCCAGGGTGGTGGCGGGGATCTCGTAGCCGAGCCGGGCCAGCACGGACAGGGCGACGTCGTACAGGCTGGGCGCGCGCAGCGCCGCCAGCAGCTCGCCGTGGGCCTCGGGATTGCCGCGGTGCACCCGCGCCAGGGACTCGGACTTGTCGCCGAGCAGGAACTCGACCTCGCGGTAGAGCGCCGACTGGAACCCGGAGCCCTCGCCGAGCGCCGGCCGGAAGGCGTTGAACTGGCGCGGCGTGAGGCGGTTCAGCGGGCGCCAGGCGGTGTTGACCACCTCCAGGTAGGCCGCCGCGCGGGCGATGGCGGCGGTCGCCGGGGGCAGGTCGGGGGTGCCGAGCAGGCGGGCGGCCAGACGCAGTTCGGTGCGCACCAGGCCGAAGTAGAGCTCCATCACCTGAGTGGTCACCAGGAAGGCGGGCTCCTCGGGCGCGTCGGTGCGCGCGCCCGGCAGCGCGCGCAGGGTGTCCGTGCCGACGTACTCGTCGTACGGCGTGGCTTGCGCGAAGCTCAGATTGGGGGTCACCATCGCTTCCTCCTCGTTCACCTCAATGTTCACCGAAGACGAACTGTGATGAAATGGCATGTCGAAGGCGTTGGGACGGGGAGACTTTCCGTTCTCAAAGCAGGACCGCGGGTTCGCCTTCACCGCTGCCGAGAGTGATGGGTGGGTGCCGTGGACGCGATGGACTGGGCGATCCTTACCGAGCTGCAGGCCGACGCCCGGCTCTCTTTCAGCGAGCTGTCCCGGCGGGTGCACCTGTCCTCCCCCGCCGTGGCCGAGCGGGTGCGGCGGCTGGAGGAGACCGGGGTGATCGAGGGCTACCACGCGCACGTCGACCTGGGGCGGGCCGGGCGTACGGTGCGGGCGCTCATCAGGATGTCCTGTTACGGGGCGCGCTGCGTGCTGCGCCACGAGGAGGCGCTGGAGCAGCCGGAGATCGTGCAGGTGTACCGGGTCACCGGTGACACGTGCTGCCTGCTGGTGGTCGCGCTGGCGTCGATGGCGGACTTCGAAGGGCTGATCGACCGGCTGGCTCAGTACGGGCGGCCGTCGAGCACGATGGTGCTGTCCAGCCCCGTGCGGTGGCGGCCGGTCACGGAGCTGCCCTGAGCCTCGCGGCGATCAGCTCGGCGGTGGCGTCCCAGATGGGGGCGGCCGGGTCGATCACGTCGAAGTGGTCGCCGGGGCGTTCCAGGTAGGTGACGTCGTCGTCCGTCCCCGCGGCGGCGTACCGGCGGTTGAAGTCCACCAGGTCCGGGTCGTCCTGGGCGCCCTGCACGACGAGCTGCGGGCCGCCCAGCGGGAGACGGGCCAGCGGGCTGGATCTGGCGTACTCCTCCGGGATCTCGGTGCTGCGGCCGCCCAGCGCCATGGCGGTCGCGCCGCCGCTGAGGTCGCGCAGGTCGCATTCCACCAGGTCAAGCAGCCCGGCGAGGGAGACGGCCAGCGCGGGGGCCGGGCGTCCCGACTGCCACAGGTCGGCGGCCAGGCGCAGTGCGAGCTGACCGCCGGCGGAGTGGCCGATCACGGCGACGCGGGCGGGGTCGAGGTCCGAACGGTCACCGAGCGGCCGGTCGGGGTCCGGCAGGGTGCTGAGCGCCGTGTAAGCGGCGGCGACGTCGGACACGGTCGCGGCCCAGCCGTGCCTGTCCGGGCGGCGGTACTCCACGTTCCACGCGGCGAATCCGCGGGCGGCCAGGTCGGCGGCGAGGGCGTCCATGAGGTCGGCGGCCCAGATGGACCGGTAGAAGCCGCCGTGTAGCAGCATCGCCACGGGGGCGGGCCGCGTCCCCGGCAGGTGGAGCTCGCCGTACTGGTCGGGGTGCGGGCCGTAGGGGACGCGGCGGGGCCGGGCCGCCGCGCGGTGCACGACGTGCCGGATGGCCCAGGTCAGGCCCTGTGCGCCGCGCCCGTACAGGTGGGTGGCGCCGCCGGCCGGGTGCGGGCCGGTCACCCCCAGGTCCAGCCAGACCAGCCGCGACGCGTACGGCCTGGGCGGATCCATCAGGCCGCGCACCTCAGGATCGGCGCCGGGCAGCGCGACCACCAGTCCGTCCGCTCCGGCGGCGTC
This sequence comes from Nonomuraea sp. NPDC049486, assembly GCF_040676925.1. Lineage (NCBI taxonomy): Bacteria > Bacillati > Actinomycetota > Actinomycetes > Streptosporangiales > Streptosporangiaceae > Nonomuraea > Nonomuraea sp. NPDC049486. The sequence continues at coordinate 65,342 of NZ_JBFAPV010000015.1, read as the reverse complement.
CAGGGCGACCTGGAAGGACGGCGTGTCCGGCGGCGAGACCACCCGCCCGGCGACCCCGAGCGCCGCGAACTCGCGCCCGGCCAGCTCCCCGAGCAGCCCGAGATCCGCGACGAGCCCGGGGGCGGTGAGCACGGTAACAGTCGTCATGACGTCGCGGACCTCCCCATCGTGACAGCCGTCATCGCGCCGCCACGCCCGGCGTCGGCACGGCCTCGTGGTGGTCTGATCGTGTCGCCGCGCCCGGCGTCGGCACGACCCCGTGGTGGTCTCATCGCGTCGCGGGCCTCAGCATGGGGACGACCTCCGCCCCGATCAGGGAGACGCCCTGATCGTCGGTGAGGCCGTGCGGGGTGCCGAACTCGACGCGGTGGACGCCCGCGTCGATCAGGCGCTGTGCCTGGGCTGCCACCTGGTCGGGTGTGCCGGAGAACGCGAACAGGTCCAGCAGGTCGTCCGGGATGAGCCCGGCCGCCTCGTCGTGGCGTCCCGCCGCGGTCTCGGTCTTGACCCGTGCCAGCAGGTCGGCGGGGACGTTCGCGGTGGGGTCCAGGTCGGCCACGACGGCGAGGTACATCGCCACCTCACGCCGGGCCTTCGCGCGGGCGGCGGCGCCGTCGGCGGCCACGACGGTGACCGCGCCGAGCACGATGCCGACGTCCTCGGCGGACCGCCCGGCCTGTTCGGCACCCGGACGCAACCGCTCCCTGATCACCGGCACCATCGCCGGGTTGGCGCTGCCGCCCACCTTGATCTCGTCGGCGAGACGTCCCGCGAGCGCCGCGCCGCGAGCGCCCCAGGCGCCGATCAGCAGCGGCGGGCGGGGACGCTGTACGGGGTAGCGCAGCGCGGTGCCGGGCGCCAGCGTGAACACCTCGCCGGAGAAGCCGGAGGTGTCGCCGCCGAGCAGCCGGTACACGACCTCGGCGCACTCGGCCAGCGCGGTCAGCGGGCGCGGCTGCGCCAGCCCCACCTCGCCCAGCCAGGTGCCGCGGGCCAGGCCCAGGTAGGCCCGCCCGCCGGAGGCCAGGTCGAGCGCGGCGACCTGGCCCGCGATCTCGTACGGGGCCATCGAGTAGGGGTTGAGGCAGGCCGTGCCCAGGCGCACCCGGGAGGTGGCGGCGGCCATCTCCAGCAGCGGGAAGATGGGCGGCTGGTACATCAGGTCGCCGAACACCGACACCACGTCGATGCCGTGCTCCTCGGCGATGCGGGCCAGCCGGGCGTAGTCGCCCGGGCGCTTGTCGCTCTGCAGGCCGATGCCGATCTCGAAGCCGCGGCTCATGTGAGGTCCGCCGAGTTCATCGGGCGGCGCCGGACGCGCTCCAGCCGCATGGTGAGCCGCTCCTCCGGGTCCGGGCAGCAGAACAGGGTGTCGCGTTCCAGCCAGTCCCCCGGGCCGAGGTCGCGCTGTTTGGCGGCCAGGAAGGGCAGGACGGCGGCCAGGGCCCAGACGCAGAAGTGGCGGCCGTCGGGGATCCGCAGGTGGGCGCTGTTCTCCAGCTCGAAGTAGTCGCCGACGGCCATGCCGCAGACCGAGCGGCCCTCGATCGTGTCGACGGTGACCCGCAGGTCGTAGAGCTCCATGTCGGTGTCGCCGGTGGTCATGCTCCCTCACTCAGCAGCTCGGCGTGATGGTGGGCGATCAGCCAGCGGCCGCGCGTGTGCCGGAGCACGTCGGTGACCCTGGTGTGCTGGGCGGGGGCGCCGTGCGGCTCGGCCACCAGGACGTACCGGGCCACGCCCACCTCTCCCCAGACGTCGATGCGCTTGTCGCGGGCGGTCAGCGTGTCCATGACCGGCCGGCGGCCGGCGCCGTCCCGGGCGTCGCGGTAGGCGTCCAGCTCGGCGCGGGTGCGCAGGGGGCCCGGCAGGTGGGTCTCCCAGGTGGTCACGTCGGGGTGCAGGTGGCCGTCGAAGCGGGCGCGGTCGCCGGCGACGAACGCGGCGTACATGTCGTCGATGGCGGCGGCGATGTCCGCCGCGGCGTCCAGGGTCACGGTGTCTTCCTTCCAGAGGTCGGGGGGCCGGTCCGCACGACGCGGCCGCCCTTCATCACCCAGTGGACGCCCCGGTACGCGGACGCCGCGGCCAGGGGGTTCTCGTCCATCGCGATCAGGTCGGCGTACCGGCCGGGTTCCACGGTGCCGATGTCGGCCTCGGCGCGGAGCCAGCGGGCGGGGCCCAGGGTGGCGGCGTGGAGCGCGCGGGCCGGGCCGATCACCTCGGCCATGTGCTCCAGCTCGCGCACGGTCGCGTTGGTGCCCTCGAACGACCAGAACGGCGGCATGTCGCTGCCGAGCAGCACCTCCACCCCGGCGGCCACCGCGGTGGCGAAGCTGTCCAGGTGGGCGGGGCCGGCGCCGAGCGAGCGGCACTGCATCCACTCCGGCACGCCCAGCTCGTCGAAGAACCCCTTGCACCGGGTGACCAGCAGGGTGGGCACCAGCGCGGTGCCGCGGGCGGCCATCCGGGCGGCCACCTCGGGGGTGAGCTGGTAGCCGTGCTCCACGCAGTCCAGGCCGAGCTCCACGGCCTGGGCGATCACGGCGGCGGGGCCGGCGTGCGCGGTGACCCTGCGGCCCCAGGCGTGCGCGGTCTCGATCACCGCCGCCATCTCGTCGGCGAACAGCTGGGGCGTGTCGATCGACTCGTGCTGTCCCGCGATGCCGCCGGAGATCATCACCTTGATGAGGTCGGCGCCGGCCTTGAGCTGGGCGCGGGTGCCGCGCCTGAAGCCGTCGACGCCGTCGCACTCCAGGGTGTCGGTGCCCTCGTGGCCGTGCCCGCCGGTGCAGACCAGGGCGCGCCCGGCGGTGAACATGCGAGGTCCGGGCACCCGGCCGGCCTCGATGGCGCGCCGGAGCGCGAAGTCGGCGTGGTCCTTCTCGGCCACGCACCGCACGGTGGTGACGCCGCAGTCGAGGGTGCGGCGGGCGCCGTCGGCCATGTAGAGGGCCAGCTCGTGCGGGTTCAGGTCCTTGACCTGGTCACCGCCGGCGCCGGGGAGGGACAGGGACAGGTGGGTGTGCATGTTGACCAGGCCGGGCGTGACGTACGCGCCGCCGAGGTCGACGCGGTCCACGTCCGTCCGGTCCGCCACCTCGGCCAGGATCTCCTGCCGGGTGCCCACGGCCGCGATGCGGTCGTCCCGTACGAGGATCCCGGCGTCCTCGACAGGGCTCGCCCCGTCGGCCACCCGGCCGTCGGCCACGGTGCAGCCGGTGATCACGACCGTGTTCATCGCATCTCCTTGAGCGTGGAGTCCCGAACCGTTGGGGGTGAGGAGGGCTTGAGCGTGGAGCCCTCTGCCGTCGGGCGTGGGGAGGGCTTGAGCATGGAGCCCTCTGCCGTCGGGCGTGGGGAAGGCTTGAGCATGGAGCCCTGCGCCGTCGGGGGCGGGGAGGGCTTGCGCGTGGAGCTCTGCGTCGTCAGGGGTGGGGAGGGCTTGCGCGGGGAGCCGCCCGCCGTCGGGCGTGGGGAGGGAACGGGGAGCGGCGCTGCCACGCCGTAGACGTCGCGGGCGGCCTTGGCCGAGACGTAGCCCTCGGCGACGTCGCGGCGGACCGCCTCGGGGTCACGCTCGCGCGGGTTGCCGTGGCCGCCGCCGCCCGCTGTCAGCAGCGTCACCCGGTCTCCCGGCTGGACCTTGACCCGTTTGGTGCTGACCCGCGCCTCACGGTCGGTGCCGGGGAACACGATCACCTGGTTCGGGTCCGGCTCCAGCCCGCCCATCAGGGCCCATGGCCGCGACCGCGTCTTCTTGATCACCGACAGGAACTCGCCCGGCGTGGTGAACCGGATCTCGCGCCGCAACCCCACCCCGCCCCGGTGACGGCCCGCGCCGCCCGAGTCCGTACGCATCTCCAGACGTTCGAAGAACATCCCGGTACGCGCCTCCAGCACCTCGACCGGCGTGTTGCGGGCCTGCGTCTGGGCCAGGTGGTTGGCGGGGCCGATGCCGTCGTGGTCCGGTGTGCCGCCCCAGCCGACGGCGTCGTTGTTGCTGACGGCGAACATCCGGCCGGTGTCGGGATGCGTACCGACCATCATGAAACCGGGCACGTCGCCCCCGGACGACGCAGGCAACCGGTCCGGCATGCCCTGCGCCAGCGCCTTGTAGATCAGCTCCAGCGCGACCGTGCCCGTCCACTGGGTGAACGTGGCCGCGGGGTAGATGGCGTGGAACAGGGTGCCGGGCTCGGCCCGTACCTCCAGCGGCGCGAAGTGGCCCGCGTTGGTCTCCTCCCACGGGGTGGTGATCGCCTTGAACGCGACCCGGCAGGTGGCGATGGTGGCGCCCAGGGGGAGGTTCACCGGCCCGGGCGTCATCGCGGCCGAGCCGTCGAAGTCGACCGTGAAGCGCCCGTCGGCGATCGTGACCGTGACCCGCATCTTGACCGGGTCCTCGGTGATGCCGTCGTCGTCCAGCCAGTCCTCGGCCGTCCACGTGCCCTGCGGCAGCGCGGCGACGGCGTCGGCGGCCGACCTGGTGGCGGCCTCGACGGCCCTGTCCACGGCGGCGGCCACCAGGGGCGTGCCGTACCGGGCGTGCACGTCGGCGAGGCGGCGCTCGCCGGTGCGCAGGGCGGCCACCTGGGCGTGCAGGTCACCGATGACCAGGTCCGGCATCCGCGAGTTGAACCGGATCAGCTCATGGATCTCCCGCACAGGCTCGCCCCGGGAGAACACCTTCGTACCCGGAAAAATCAACCCTTCCTGATGCATGTCCGTCGAATCCAGGACATAGCCCGGGTCCTTGGCGCCCAGATCCATCCAGTGCGCCCGCACGCACACGAAGCCCAGCAGCCCGGGGTCCCCGTACACCGGGGCGAACAGGGTCGCGTCGTAGGAGTGGGCCGCGTTCCAGTACGGGTAGTTCAGCAGCACCACGTCACCGGGCAGCAGGTTCTCCCGCCCCACGTACTCCACGCCCTTGCGGATGGAGTAGTCGTTCGCGCCGAGGAACCGGCTCAGCCCGGTGGCCTCGGCGACCAGCCTCAGGTCCGGGTCGTAGACCGAGATCCCGTAGTCGCGCACCTCGTAGATGACGGGGTTGAACGAGGTCCGCTCCAGGGTGGCCCGCATCTCCTCGGCCACCGCGACCAGATGACAGCGCACGACCTCCGCCGTCGCCCCGTCCAGCGCGATGCCAGAAACCCCGGCACCAGACCGCGCAGGCCCGGACACCCCGCCGTCCGACCGCGCGGATCCGGGCGTCGCGGGGTCCGGCCATGCGTGGCCGGACGCCGCGAGATCCGGCCGCGCATGGCCGGGCGTCGTGAGGTCCGGCCGCGTGGGATCCGACACCCCGGCATCCGGCCGCGCAGGACCGAGCGTCGCGGGGTCCGGCCGCGCATGGCCGGGCGTCGTGAGGTCCGGCCGCGTGGGATCCGACACCCCGGCGTCCGGCCGCGCAGGACCGAGCGTCGCGGGGTCCGGCCGCGCGGGGCCAGGCGTCGCGGGATTCGGCCGTGCGGGGCTGGGCGTGGTGGGGTCAGCCATCGTCCACGCCGTAGATTTCGCGGGCGGCTTCCGCTGAGACGTAGCCCTCGGCGACGTCTCGGCGGACCGCCTCGGGATCGCGATCGCGGGGGTCGCCGTGGCCGCCGCCGCCCGCTGTCAGCAGCGTCACGCGGTCCCCCGGCTCGACCTTGACCCGTTTGGTGCTCACCCGGGCCTCACGATCCGTGCCGGGGAACACGATCACCTGGTTCGGGTCCGGCTCCAGCCCGCCCTCCAGCGCCCACGGACGCGAACGCGTCTTCTTGATCACCGACAGGAACTCGCCCGGCGTGGTGAAGCGGATCTCGCGCCGCAGGCCCACTCCGCCCCGGTGACGGCCCGCGCCGCCCGAGTCCGTACGCATCTCCAGGCGTTCGAAGAACATCCCGGTACGCGCCTCCAGCACCTCGATCGGGGTGCTCCGCCCGGCGCTGCCGGAGACGTGGGTCGCGGCGTTCATGCCGTCGTGGTCCGGCGTGGCGCCCCAGCCGACCAGGTCGTTGTTGCTGACGGCGAACATCTGACCCGTGTCGGGATGCGTACCGACCATCATGAAACCGGGCACGTCACCCCCGGACGACGCGGGCACCCGGTCCGGCATGCCCTGCGCCAGCGCCTTGAGGATGAGCTCCACCGCCACGATGCCGGTCCAGAGCGTGAACGTGGGCTGCGGGTAGACGGCGTGGAACAGCGTCCCCGGCTCGGCGCGGACCTCCAGGGGCACCGTCGTGCCGTGGTTGGACGGCTCGTCGGGCGAGGTCAGCGACTTGAGTATGACCTTGCAGAGCGCGACCGTGGCGCCGAACGGCATGTTGATCGGGCCCGGCGTGGCCGGGGCGGAGCCGTCGAAGTCGACCGTGAAGCGCCCGTCGGCGATCGTGACCGTGACCCGCATCTTGACCGGGTCCTCGGTGATGCCGTCGTCGTCGACCCAGTCCTCGGCCGTCCACGTGCCCTGGGGCAGCGCCGCGAGGGCGGCGCGGGTGCGGGCCTCGCCGTCCTCGACCATGCGCTGGACGGCCGCGTCCACGGTGGGGCGGCCGAACTTGTCCAGGATCTCCAGCAGGCGGCGCTCGCCGGTGCGCAGAGCGGCCACCTGGGCGTGCAGGTCGCCGATGACCAGATCCGGCATCCGCGAGTTGAACCGGATCAGCTCATGGATCTCCCGGACAGGCTCACCCCGGGAGAACACCTTCGTACCCGGAAAAATCAACCCTTCCTGGTGCATGTCCGTCGAATCCAGGACATAGCCCGGATCCTTGGCGCCCAGATCCATCCAGTGCGCCCGCACGCACAGGAACCCGACCAGCGTGCCGTCGGCCTCCGGGTCCGCGGGATCCGGCTGGAACACCGGGGCGAACAGGGTCGCGTCGTAGGAGTGGGCCGCGTTCCAGTACGGGTAGTTGAGCAGCACGATGTCGCCGCGGTGCAGGTTCTCCCTGCCCACGTACTCCACGCCCTTGGCCAGCGAGAAGTCGTTCGCCCCGAGGAAGAACGTCAGCCCGGTGGCCTCGGCCACCAGCCGCAGGTCCGCGTCGTACATGGACAGCCCGAAGTCGTGCACCTCGTAGATCACCGGGTTGAACGAGGTGCGGATCAGGGTGGCCCGCATCTCCTCGGCCGCGGCCAGCAGGTAGCTGCGGACCACCTCGGCCGTCGCGCCGTCCAGCCGCACGTTCGCCTCGCTCATGCCCGAGCCTCCGGAGTGAGAGTGACCAGCAGATGACCGAAGGGGTCCACCTGGACGCGCTGCCCGGAGTGCACGACCGTGGTGGAGGTGCCCTCGTCGATCAGGGCGGGACCCTCCAGTGCGTCGCCCGGCTCCAGCTTGGCCCGGTCGTACACGGCGAACTCCGTCACCGCCCGCGTCCCGAAGTCGTAGGCGTCCCGCCGGCCGGTGCGGGCGCGGCCGGGGTCGCCGTCGCCGGGGGCGTGCCGGGGCAGCTCCGGCTTCTCGATGCGCCCGATGCCGCGCACCCGCAGGTTCAGGATCTGCAGCTGGTTGTCCATGACGTGCCCGTACCGGGCGTGGTGCAGCTCCTCGAACGCGGCCCGTACCACGTCGGGGCGCAGGTCGCGGCCGACGGGGACCGTCAGCGAGTGCTCCTGGCCGAGATAGCGCACCTCCATGGCGCGTTCCAGCACGGCCTGCCCGGCGGGGATGCCCTGCGCGGCGAGCGAGGCCGCCGCCTCGGTCGCGGCCTCGGCGAACACCGACTCCAGCGCGGCCAGGTCGGCGTCCTCCAGGGTGACCATGACGGTACGCGACACGTCGTCCACGATGTCGGCCGCCAGCATGCCCCACGCGGAGAACCCGGACGGCGCGAACGGGACGATCACCTCGGGGATGCCCATCTCGCGGGCGAGGAGCGGCGCCAGCAGCGGCCCGGCGCCGCCGAACGCCAGCAGCGAGAAGACCCGGAGATCATGGCCCCGCTCGACCGTGATCTGCCGGACCGCGCCGACCGTCCTGGCCAGCAGCACGTCGAAGATCCCGGCCGCGGCGGCCTCGACGCCGAGCCCGAGCGGCTCGGCGATCTGCTCGCGCAGCGCGTCCCTGGCCGCCTCGTCGTGCAGGCGCATGTCGCCGCCGAGGAAGCGGTCCGGGTCGACGTAGCCGAGGGTCACGGCGGCGTCGGTGACCGTGGGCCGGGTGCCGCCGCGGCCGTAGCAGACCGGGCCGGGGTCGGCGCCGGCGCTCTGCGGGCCGACCTTGAGCAGGCCGCGGTCCAGGTGGGCGACCGAGCCGCCGCCCGCGCCGATGGTGCGGATGTCGTAGGCGGGGATGAGCAGCGGGAAGTGCTCCAGCTTCGCCTCATAAGCCGCCACCGCCGCGCCCCGCTCGATCACGCAGGTGTCCAGCGACGTGCCGCCGATGTCGAAGGTCAGCAGGTTGTCGCGGCCGAGCGCGGCGGCGACGTGCGCGGCTCCGACGATGCCGCCGGCCGGGCCGGACAGCACGGTGTGCATGGGCGAGGTCTTGGCCACCCCCGAGGTCATCGAACCGCCGCCGGACCGCATGATCAGGAACCGGCCGTCGAAGCCGTCCTCGGCCAGGCCCGCCTCCAGGCGGTCGACGTAACGCTCGAAGATGGGGCGGATGTAGGCGTCCAGGACGGTGGTGCTGGTCCGCTCGTACTCGCGGTACTCGCGCACGATGTCCGTCGACACCGACACGGTGACCTGCGGGTACGCCTCGCGGATGAGCCGCGCGGCCTGCTTCTCGTGCTCGGGGTTGAGGTAGGAGTGCAGGAAGCAGACCGCGATCGTCCGGACCCCCTGCTCCTCCACCAGGATCCGGGCGGCCTCCCGCACGTCGTCCGGGTCCAGGTCCTCCACGACGCGGCCCTTGTAGTCGAGCCGCCCCCGCACCCCGATCGTGGCGGCGCGCCGGACCAGGCTCTCCGGGCGCTGGTACTGGAAGTCGTACATGTGGTCCGAGGGCACGTTGCCCCGGCCCAGCAGGAAGACGTCGCGGAAGCCCTCGTTGGCGATGATCCCGGTGGTCTCGCCGCGCCGCTCCAGCACCGCGTTCAGCCCGAGCGTGGTGCCGTGGATGAACAGCTCCACCTCGCGCAGGTCGGTGCCGAGCAGTTCGACGACGGTGAGCACGCCCTCCCAGGGGCGGGCCGGGGTCGTCGGCGCCTTGCGGAAGCGGACCGCGTGGGTGCGCGTGTCCAGCTCCATGGCGTCGACGAAGGTGCCGCCGATGTCGACGGCCAGCCTGATCGCGGGCATGGGATGTGTCACCTCTCTGGTCCTTCGAGATCGGGAAGCGCGCCGGCGCGGCGGCAGGCCACGCGGGCGCGGCCCAGGGTCCGCAGCTCCTGCTCCTCGGTGCGGCAGGCGTCCTCCGCGAACGGGCAGCGCGGCGCGAGCGCGCAGCCGCCGCCCGCGGCGGCCTCCTCCGGGTCCTTGGTCAGGCGCACCCGGCCGGTCTCCTCCTCGCCGTCCAGCGAGGGCACGGCGGCCAGGAGCGCCATCGTGTACGGATGCCGCGGCCGGGCGAAGACCTCCTCGACCGGGCCCTCCTCGACGATCCGGCCCAGGTAGAGCACCACGACCCGGTCGCAGAAGCCGCGCACGGTGGCCAGGTCGTGCGAGATGAACACCGAGCCGCGGCCCCGCTCGGCCGTCACCTCGCCGATCACCTTCAGGATCTGCGCCTGTACGGTCACGTCCAGCGCGGACGTGGGCTCGTCGAAGACGATCAGGTCGGGCTCACCGGCCAGCGCCCTGGCGATGCCGACGCGCTGCGCCTGGCCGCCGGACAGCTCGTGCGGGCGGCGCTCGGCGTACGTCCCGTCCAGGCCCATGCGCTCCAGCACCGCCGCGACCCGCCGGGCCCGTTCGGGCGCCTTGACCCCGGCGGCGCGCAGGGGCTCGGCCACCGCGTCGGCGACGGTGCGGCGCGGGCTGAGCGAGCCGATCGGGTCCTGGAACACGAGCTGGGCGCGGCAGCGCAGGGCGCGCAGCTCCCGCCCGCGCAGACGTGACGGCTCCTGCCCGGCCAGCGTGACCACTCCCCGCGACGGGGTGATCATGCCGAGCATGAGCCGGGCCAGCGTGCTCTTCCCACTCCCGCTCTCGCCGACCACGCCCACGGTCTCCCCCGCCCGCACAGTCAGACTGACCCCACGCAGCGCATGGTGCCCCCCCGCCCCGAACCGGCTCCCGTACACCACATGCGCATCCTCAACCCGCACAACCTCATCACCGGAACCGGCGGAAGGGACGGATTCGCCGGACTCGCCGGACTCGGCAGACACCCCCGCACCTACGGGCCGCGCACGGTCGGCGGGATCGGCGCAGTCGGCGGAACCTGCGGCCTGCCCGGCCTGCCCGGCCTCCCCGGCCTCCCCGGCCTCCCCGGATTCCCCGGACTCGGCGGGGTGGGGGGTTGGGGTGGGGAGGGTGGGGACGGCCGCGAGGAGGGTGCGGGTGTAGGGGGCGGCTGGGGTGGTCAGGATGGCGGTGGTGGGGCCGTGTTCGACGATCGCGCCCGCGTTCAGGACGACGAGGCGGTCGCAGATGCGGGCGATGGACGCGAGGTCGTGGGAGATGAGGAGCACGCCGCGGCCCTCCTCGTCGGCCGCCTCGCGGAACCGGAGCAGGATCTCGCGGGTGAGGGTGACGTCCAGGCCGGTGGTGGGCTCGTCGGCGATGAGCAGTCCAGGGGCGCAGCCGGTGGCGAGGGAGATCATGACGCGCTGCGCCTGGCCGCCGGAGAGCTCGTGCGGGTAGCTGCCGAACCGCCGGGCCGCCGCGCGGATGCCGACGCTCTCGAACAGGTCCACCGCCGCCGAGCGCGCCTGGGAGGCGTCCATGCCCTGGTGGGTCACCAGGCGGTCGGTGAGCTGGCGGCCGATGACGCGGGTCGGGCTGAGCGCGCCGCGCGGGTTCTGGAAGCAGATCGCCGCGCCCGCGCCGCGGTGCGCCGCCAGCGCCGCGGCGTCCATCGTCAGCACGTCCCGATCCTCGAAGAGGACCTGGCCGGTGGCGCGGGCGCCGTCCGGCAGGAGCCCCACGACCGATCTGGCGATCATGCTCTTGCCGCCGCCGCTCTCCCCCACCAGCCCGACGACCTCGCCGCGCGCGACCGTGAGGTCCACGCCGGCGAGTGCCTGTACGGAACCGATGGCGACCTTCAGGTCCCGGATGTCGAGCAGGGTCATCGGGTGACCCCCGCGCGTTCCTGCAGCCCTTCGCCGAGGAGGCTGAACCCGAGGACGCTGACCAGCAGGAGCAGGCCGGGCGGCACCGAGGTCCACCAGCGCCCGGCGACCACGTCCGCCGAGCCGAGACTGATCATGGCCCCCCACTCCGCCGTCGGCACGGTGACGCCGAGACCCAGGAAGGACAGCCCCGCCAGGGTGAGCATGGCCCAGCCGCAGTTCAGCGGCGCGATGACGCGTACCGGGGTGAGGCTGTTGGGCAGCACGTGCCGCCAGAGGGTGCCCAGGCCGGACGATCCCGACGTCCTGGACGCCTCCACGAACGGCAGTTCCCGCACCGTGCGCACCTCGGCCCGGACGAGACGGGCGTACGCGGGCGCGTTGACCAGGGCGATCACCAGGATCAGCTCGGGCACGCCGCCCCCGAGCAGGGCGGCGACCGCCAGCGCCAGGATGAACGCCGGGAACGCCTGGAACACGTCCAGGATCCGCATCAGCACGTCGTCGACCAGCCCGCCGCGGTACCCGGCGACGATCCCGAGCAGCGTGCCGAGCACCACGGCCAGGGCGACCGACGCGACGGCGACGCCCAGGTCCAGGCGGCCCGCATGCAGCACCCGGCTGAGGATGTCCATGCCGTTGACGTCGGTCCCCAGCGGGTGCGCCCCGCCGGGCGGGGCCAGCGAGGCCGCCGCGTCGATCTCCTCGGGTCCCCAGCGGACCAGCAGCGGCCCGATCAGCACGGCGAGCACGACCAGCCCAAGGATCACCGACCCGGTCCGGATCAGCGTGGTGGCGAAGCCGCGGTCCGCGGCGGCGGCGCGCGGCGGGCCGGCCTCCCCCGCCGTGGTCAGGTCGGCCATCAGATCCTCACTCTCGGGTCGAGGACGGCGTGCACCACGTCCGCGATCAGGAAGATCAGCGTGTAGCACAGCGCGATCACCACGACCGACGCCTGCACCACCGGGTAGTCCCGGAACAGCAGCCCGCGCAGCGCCCACTGCCCGAAGCCCTGCCAGGAGAAGACGTACTCCACCAGCACCGTCGACCCGATCGCGAACCCGAACACCAGCGCCGCCAGCGCGGGCAGCCGCACCAGGGCGGCGCGGGCGAGATAGCCGCGCAGCAGCGTGCGCTCCGGCAGGCCGTGCGCGGCGGCCGCCCGGTAGGCCTCCGAGCCCAGCACCTCCAGCGCCGAGGCGCGCACGCTGCGCATCAGCGGCGCCACGATGACGACGACCATGGTCGCCACCGGCAGCACCAGGTGGCCGGCGGCCGACGCGAACGCCGGGCCGTTGCCGGTGAGCACCGCGTCCAGCAGGTCCGCGCCGGTGATCAGCGACAGGTTCGTGTCCGGGTCGACCCGGCCGCTGGGCGCCGGCACCCAGCCGAGGCCGCTGTACACGACCAGGATGAGCACCAGGCCGAGCCAGAACTCCGGCAGCGAGTTGCCCACCAGGGCCAGCACCCGCAGCGTGTGGTCACCGGCGCGGCCCGCGCGGCGCGCGGACCAGATGCCGAGCACGGTGGCCAGCACCGTCGCGATCGTCACGGCGATCACGACGAGCTCCAGCGTGGGCCCGAGGCGGACGGCCATCTCGCCCATCACCGACTGGCCGCTCTGGATGGACAGGCCCAGGTCACCGGTGAACAGCCCGCCCAGGTAGTCCACGAACTGCTGCCACATCGGCTGGTCCAGCCCGTAACGGGCACGTGCCGCCGCCGCGTCGGCCTCCGTGGCGTTGGGGCCGAGGATCGTCCGGATCGGATCGCCGGGCAGCACGCGGACCAGCACGAACGTCACCACGACGACGCCGAGGAGGACGGGCACGGCCTGCAGCAGGCGCCGTGCGGTGAATCGGGCGATCCGCACAGTTATGCCTTGGTCAGGTAACGCAGGCGGGCCAGGCCGTCCATCGGCTGGACCCAGCCGGCGACCTCCTCGCGCACCGGGAGGGTGAAGTTCGGCTGGCAGATGATCGCCCACGGCACGTCGGCCGCGAGGATCTCCTGCACCCGGGCCCACAGCTTGAGCCGCTCGGCCTCCTCCACCGTGGTGTGCGACTGCTCGAAGATCTTCTCGATCTCGTCGTTGACGTAGTTGGAGTAGTTCAGGTTGGCGCCCTTGGTGAAGCTGGTGCCGAGCATGTACTCGACGTCGTTGACCCACAGCTGCCCGGCGGTGAGCTGCAGCGGGATGCTCTTCTTCTCGCGGCGCTCGCCGAGGGTCGCCGGGTCCAGCGGGGCGAGCTTCAGCTCGATGTCGGCCTTCCTGGCCTCGCTCTGCACCAGCACGGCGATCTGCTGCTGCTCGGCGTTGTCGGCCTCGAAGACGAGCTCGGAGCTGATCGACGGCTTGCCGGCCTCGGCCAGCAGGGCCTTCGCCTTGTCCAGGTCGTAGGCGTAGGGGTAGCCGGTCTCGGCGTAACCCGGCATGTCCAGCGGCACCAGGCTCTTGGCCGGGCGGGCGTCGCCGCCGTACACGTTGCTGATGATCTGCTCGTACGGAACCGCGCAGGCCAGCGCCTGGCGCACCTTGACGTCGTCGAACGGCGCGGTGGCGACCGACATCTGGATGGCCACCTGGTTGTTGCTGGGCGCCGAGATCACCTTGATGCCTTGGGCGTCCTTCAGGTCGGCGACGTCGCGGCGGCTCATCCCGAGGGCGATGTCCACGTCGCCCGCCTCCAGCTGGAGGCGCTGGGTGGCGGCGGCCGAGACCACGGTGAGGCGGATGGTGCTCAGCCTGGCCGGGTCCTGGCCGGGGTAGCCGGTGTTGGCGCTGAGCTCGATCTCCTGGCCCTGGACCGCCTTGGAGACCTCGAAGTAGCCGCCGGTCGGCGGGTTCTTGGCGAACCACTCCTTGGCCCAGGGGTCGGCGTCGGTGGCGTGCTTCTTGGCCTCGGCGGAGTCGAAGACGTACAGGGAGATGGCCTGGATCTGCCGGGTGAGCGCGCTGGGGAACGCCTGGTGGAACTCCACCGTGTAGTCGTCGACCACCTTGACCTGGTCGGCCTCGGTGAGCCCGATCAGCCGGTAGACGCCCGCGACGTTGGCCTTGGCGGCGAACGCCCGGTCCTTGGACCATTTGACGTCGGCCGCGGTCATCTCGTTGCCGCTGGCGAACTTGACGCCCTTGCGCAGCTTCAGCGTCCAGACCTTGTTGTCGGCGTCCGGCTCGAACGACTCGGCGAAGGTGGGGGCGATGCTCTCGGTGTCGAGGATCTGCGCCCCGCCGACGTCCTTCACGCCGTAGTCGATCATGTAGGGGAAGACGTTCTTGAACAGCATGAGCGCGGTGAGGTCGAACCCCACGAAGTCCTGGTCCCAGCTGCTGACGTAGCCGCCCACGGCGATGCGCAGCGCGCCGCCCTCCCCGCCGGACGCGGCCCCCGACGGCTGCGGCTGCTCGCCCCCCTTGGTCCCGGCGGCGCACCCGGCGGCGAGCAGCAGCGCCACGCCGCCGCCGAGCCGCAGCGCCGACCTGCGCGACATCGGCAGCGAGCCGGCGGCGACCGCACGTGAGAATCCGGCCATGGGGGTCCTCCTGGGGGACACGGAAGAGACGACGTGTTCAGTCAGGCCTTCCGTTCACTGAACGCTCCCGCGTGCCAGTTCACCGGTCAGAGTCCTGTCTATCTCTGACGTTGTACCGGTAACCGGGCATTAAGGACAAGGACGTTCAGATAATTTCACCAGAGGGAAACATCCCGGCGGGCAGGCCGAGACGGGTGAGCGCCGCCGCCACCAGCTCGTCCGGTGACAGCGCCACGTCCAGCACCATCCCGGACTCGTCCGGATCGAGGTGCTCCAGGATCTGCTGCTGCGAGTCGAGCAGGCTGGCCGCCATGTAGTGGCCGGTGCGGCGGGTCATCCGGTCCCTGATCAGCTCCGGGGCCCCGTCGAGGTGGACGAACTCCACGTCCGGCGGTCCCTGCCGCAGGACGTCGCGGTAGGCGCGCTTGAGCGCCGAGCACGCCAGGACGGTGGAGACGCCTTCGGCGTGCCGGTCGGCCATCCAGGAGGCCAGGTCGCGCAGCCACGGCCAGCGGTCCGCGTCGTCCAGCGGGACGCCGGCGCGCATCCGGGCCACGTTCGCCTCCGAGTGGAACTCGTCCGCCTCGGCGAACCGCAGCCCGGTCGCCTCGCTGATGCCGCGGGCCACGGTCGTCTTGCCCGCGCCCGACACGCCCATGACCACGATGTGCCGGGTGGGCGGACGGTCACCAGTCATGGACGGTGCCGTCCTTGAGCCGGTTGAACGGCAGGTAGGCCGCCTGGTACGGGAAGCGCGCCGCCGCCTCCTCGTCGAGCTCCACGCCGATCCCCGGCAGCTCGCCGGGATGCAGGTAGCCGTTGGTGAAGCTGAACGACTGCCGGAACACCTCGTCGGTGGCCGGGCCGTGCCGCATGTACTCCTGGATGCCGAAGTTGTGGATCGCCAGGTCCAGGTGGAGCGCGGCGGCCATGCCGACCGGCGAGATGTCGGTCGGGCCGTGGATGCCGGACTTGATCTGGTACTGGGCGGCGTAGTCGAGGAGCTTGCGCATGGCGGTGATCCCGCCGGTGTGGGTGACGGCGGAGCGGACGTAGTCGATGAGCTGCTCGCGGATCAGGGTCTGGTAGTCCCACACGGTGTTGAAGACCTCGCCGATGGCCAGCGGGGTGGTGGTGTGCTGCCGGACCAGGCGCAGCGCCTCCTGGTTCTCCGCCGGGGTGCAGTCCTCCAGCCAGAACAGGTCGTACGGTTCGAGGTCCTTGCCGAGCCTGGCCGCCTGGATGGGGGTCATCCGGTGGTGCCCGTCGTGCAGCAGCGGCAGCTCGGGGCCGAACTCGTTCCGCACCGCCTCGAAGACGCGGGGCAGGTGGCGCAGGTAGGCGCGGGTGTCCCAGTCCTCCTCCGCGGGCAGCGGGGTGCGCCGGGCCGGCTCGTAGTCGTACCGCATGCCTCCGACGCCGGCCTGGGCGGCGACGCCGTACACCGCGTCGACCCCCGGCACGGAGGTCTGCACCCGGATCGACCGGTACCCCAGCTCCAGGTGCAGGCGGATCGAGTCGAACAGCTCCGGCAGGTCGCGGCCCGAGGCGTGCCCGTACGCCATGATCCCGTTCCGGGAGGCTCCGCCGAGCAGCTGGTAGAGCGGCATCCCGGCGGCCTTGGCCTTGATGTCCCAGAGCGCCACGTCCACGGCGGCGATGGCGGCCATGGTGACGGGGCCGCGCCGCCAGTACGCCGAGCGGTAGAGGAACTGCCAGGTGTCCTCGATGCGGTGCGGGTCCCGTCCGATCAGCAGGGGGGCGACGTGGTCGGCCAGGTACGACGCGACCGCCAGCTCCCGCCCGTTGAGGGTGCCGTCGCCCAGCCCGGTGATCCCGTCATCCGTCGTGATCTTGAGGGTCACGAAGTTGCGGTCGGGGCTGGTGACGATGACGTCCGCTGCGGTGATCTTCACGTGGATGCCTTTCTCAACGAGGGGTCACGACGTCGCGGCCAGGAAGGCGCGGGCCCGCTCGCGCAGGGCGTCCAGGTCGCCGCCGGACGCCGCGTCGCCGACCAGCGGCCCCCCGACGCCGGCCGCGATCGCGCCGGCGGCGAGGAAGCCGGGCAGCTCGGCCAGGCCGACGCCGCCCACCGCGACGAACGGGAGGCGCGGGAACGGGTCGCGCAGCGCCTTCAGGTAGGCCGGGCCGCCCAGCGAGGCGGGGAAGAGCTTGACCGCGGCGGCGCCCATCCGCGTCGCGGTGTACGCCTCGGTCGGGGTGAGCGCTCCGGCGGCGACCGGGAGCCCTCGCCTGGCCGCCGCGCCGATGGAGTCGACGACGGCCGGGGTGACGACGAACTGCGCGCCGGCGGCGGCCACGTCGGCGACGTCCGCCTCGGTGAGCACGGTGCCGGCGCCGACCAGCGTGCCGGCCGGCGCGGCGGCCCGGATGGCCGCGATGGCGTCGAGCGCGCCGGGGGTGGTCAGGGCCACCTCCAGCACGCGGACGCCCTCGTCGAGGAGCGCGGTCCCGGCGGCGACGGCGGCCGCCCCGCCGGAGCCGCGGATGATCGCCAGCAGCCGGGTGTCGGCGAGGGTGGCGGTGAAGTCGGATGTCATGGTCACCATTCCGCGTAGGAGCCGTCCCGGTGCCGCCAGACGGGGCCGCGCCAGGCGTGTCCCCGCTTGCCGGCCGAGCGCACCGCCTGCTCGTCGACCTCGACGCCCAGGCCGGGCCCGGTGAGCCGCTCGACGTACCCGTCGACGAAGGTCAGCGGGGTCTTGTCCACGCAGTAGTCCAGCATGTCGGCGCCCAGGTTGTAGTGGATGCCGAGGCTCTGCTCCTGGATCAGGTAGTTGGGCGTGGCGAAGCCGACCTGCAGGCAGGCCGCGAGGGCGATCGGGCCGAGCGGGCAGTGCGGGGCGAGCTGCACGTCGTACACCTCGGCGAGCGCCGCGATCTTGCGCACCTCGGTGATGCCGCCGGCGTGCGAGAGGTCCGGCTGGGCGACCGCGATGCCGGCCTGGAGGACGGGCAGGAACTCCTGCCTGCTGTAGAGCCGCTCCCCCGTCGAGACGGGGATGGTGGTCGAGCGGACGAACTCGCCGATGAGGTGCGAGTTCTCCGGTACGACCGGCTCCTCCAGGAACAGCGGCCGGTACGGCTCCAGCAGCGGCGCCACCCGGCGGGCGCTGGCGAGGGTGAACCGCCCGTGCAGGTCGACGGCGACGTCACGGTGGTCGCCGAGGACCTCGCGGGCGGCGGCCACCCGGGCGACCACGCCGTTCAGCTCGGCGACCGACGCGACCGGGCTCATCCTGCCCGAGGCGTTCATCTTCACCGCGGTGAGCCCGGCCTCGACCTGGGCGGCGACGTGGTCGCGGACCTCGCCCGGCTCGTCGCCGCCGACCCAGCCGTACACCCGGATCCGGTCCCGGACCGGCCCGCCGAGCAGCTGGTGCACCGGGGCGCCGAAGTGCTTGCCCGCGATGTCCCAGAGCGCCTGGTCGAGGCCCGCCACGGCGCTGGCCAGGATCGGGCCGCCGCGGTAGAACGAGCCCTTGGTCAGCACCTGCCAGTGGTCCTCGATCCGCAGCGCGTCCCGGCCGATCAGCAGCTCCGCGAGCTGGTCCACGGCGGTCCTGACGGTCTCGGAACGCCCCTCGCAGGTGGCCTCGCCCCAGCCGACGATCCCGGAGCCGGTCTCCACCCGGACGAAGAGCCAGCGGGGGGCGACGAGGAAGGTCTCGACGCGCGCGATGGTCGTCATCGGCTCAGCCCTTCGTCGCGCCGGCGGTGAGGCCGGAGACCACGTACTTCTGCACGAACAGGGCGATCACCATGATCGGCAGGGTGACCACGGTGGTCGCGGCCATCAGGCCGCCCCAGTCGATGCTGGCGTACCCGACGAAGTCGAAGATCGCGACGGGCAGCGTCTTGGTGTCGGCGTCGGAGAGCACGAGCGCGAACATGAAGTTGTTCCAGGAGAAGATGAAGGACAGGATCCCGGCGGTGGCGATGCCCGGCACCGACAGCGGCAGCGTGATGCGGCGGAACGCGCCGATGTGGGTCAGCCCGTCGACCAGCGCCGCCTCCTCCAGCTCCGTCGGCAGGCTGTCGAAGTAGCCCATCATGATGTAGACCACCAGCGGCAGCGACACGAACATGTGGCTGATGATCAGCACCTCGTAGCCGCCGACCATCCGCAGGTTGGAGAAGACGTAGTACCAGGGCACCAGGAGCGAGACGCCGGGGATGATCCGGGCCATCAGCACCACCAGCGCGGACTTGCGCATGTTGAACCGGCTCATCGAGTAGGCGGCCGGCAGCCCGAGGATCAGCGACGCCACGGTGGCGGCGAACGCCACCCAGAGGCTGTTGACGATGAACGTGACGTAGTTCGCCTGCTGGAGCACCTTGCCGAAGTTGTCCAGGGTGGGCGAGAACACCAGGGCCTTGCCCGGGTCGTAGATGTCGACGTTGGTCTTGAACGCCGCGGCGACCATCCAGACCAGCGGCGCCACCAGGGCGAGCACCACGACGGTGAGCGCCGCCACCCGGAACACCCGGTACGCGAGACTGGGCCTCATCGCCGCGCCTCCTTGCGCCGGGCGGTCAGGGCCCACATCGCCCCGATGATGATCAGGAAGAACAGGATGAGGACGGTGGAGGAGACCCCGTACTCGTTGTAGTCGAAGCTGAGCCCGTAGGCGTACACGTTCAGGGTCTCCACCTCGTGGAACGAGCCGCCGCCGCGGCCCTTGGTGGCGTAGAGGATGTCGAAGGTCTTCAGCGCGTCGATGCCGCGCAGCAGGATCGCCACGGTCACCGTGGGCATCAGCAGCGGCAGGGTGACGTGCCGGAACCGCTGCCAGGTGCTGGCGCCGTCGATCCTGGCCGCCTCCTGCGGCTCCTCCGACAGCGAGGTGAGCCCGGCGAGCAGGATCAGCACCACCATCGGCGTCCACTGCCACACGTCGATGAAGATCGTGGTGGGCAGGGCGGTGTGCTCGCCGGCGAGCCACGGCTGCGGCCCGATGCCGATCCAGCCGAGCACCTGGTTGGCCATGCCGATGTTCGGGTCGAAGATGAGCCGCCACATCATGCCGACCGCGACCGGGGTGGCGACGAGCGGCAGCAGGATCGCGACCCGCACCCACTTCTGCCCCTTGAACGGCCGCCAGAGCAGCAGCGCGATCGCCATCCCGAGGACCATCTCGAACAGCAGCGCGACGCCGGTGAACGTGGCGGTCCGGCCGACGGCGGGCCAGAACCTGGTGGTGTCGGACAGCACGTCGAGGTAGTTCTGGAAGCCGACGAACTCGCTCTCGGCGCGGACCGATCCCTCGGCGTCGGTGAGGCTGAGGTACCCGGTCCAGGCCAGGGGGAACACGAGCAGCGCGGCGACGAAGGTCATCGCGGGCGCGGCGAACAGCCACTTGCGGTGGTCGTTGACCCAGCGCACCCAGCCGGGCGTGCCGGAGGCGCCGCTCGGCGCCTTGCTGGTGATCGTTGCCATGAGGTCTCCAGGGGTGGGCGGGCGGCGGGCGCTCGGCCCGCCGCCCGCGCGTGCCGCTTACTCGGCCTCGTCGTCCAGGAACTGCTGGAAGGCGGTGTGGGCCGTGTCGGCCGAAGCCGCGGCGTCCTTGCCGGTGATCGCGTCGACGATCGGCTGGCCGACGATCTCACGGGCCTCGGCGACCTTCACCACCAGCGGCCGGTCATGGCCGACGCCGTTCTCGGTGCTGGCCGCGATGGCCTCGGCCAGGTCCTCGGGGAAGGTCGAGACGCCCTCGGGGTCGGCCCAGACCGAGGTCCGGGCGCCCGGCACGCCGGACTTCTGCTGGGCGAGCGTCTGCTCCTTGCCCGTGGCCCACTCGATGAACTTCCAGGCGTTCTCGGTGTTCTCGGAGGCGTCGTTGATGCCCAGCGCCCACGACGGGATGTTGTACGGCTTCGAGCCCGCCGGGCCGGCCGGGAACGGCGCGAAGCCCACCTGGTCCGACACCTTGGACTTGTCCGCGTCGGTGGCGTTCTTGTAGAGCGAGTTCGCCTCGGTGTAGAAGGCGGCCTTGCCCTGGGTGAAGATCGCCATCGCCTCGGGCCAGCCCATGTCGGTGCTGACGTTCGCGGGGCCGTAGTCCTTGATCAGCTCGCCGTAGTAGGCGTACGCCTGCTTGGCCGCGTCGGTGCCGACCGCCGACTTGCCGCTCTGGTCGACGAAGTCGCCGCCGAAGCTGTAGAGGAAGCTGGAGAACTGGGTGACCGCCGCGGACTTGCCCGTACGGGCGACGAAGCCGGCGACGTCAGGCTCCGACTCCTTGATCTTGGCGGCGGCGGCCTTCAGCTCGTCCAGGGTCTTGGGCGGGGCACTCAGGCCGGCCTTCTCCAGCAGGTCCTTGCGGTAGTAGAGGACCTCCTGCTCGGTGATGATCGGGATGCCGACCGGCTTGCTCTCGTACGTGGTGGACTGCGCCGGGCCGGGCTGGAAGTCGCTGAAGTCCCAGCTCTCGGACTTAACCTGCTCCGTGAGGTCGGCCAGGTACTTGTTCCTGGCGAAGAGCTTGCCCTCCTGCAGGGGCCGGTACATCATCACGTCGATGTCGGCCGAGCCGGCGTTGAGCTTGACGTTGTACTGGTCGGAGAGCTGGTCCTCGCCGAGCTGGGTGATCTCCACCTTGAGCCCGGTCTGCTTCTCGAACTCGGGCAGTGCCTGCTTGACGTTCTCCGTCCACACGTGGTTGGCCAGGGTGACCCGGACCGTGTCGGACGCGCCGCCGCCGCCGTCGCCTCCGCCGCAGGCGGTCAGGCTCATGGCGACAACCACGGCCAGAGAAGTACCGGTTATCGATCGACGTCGCACGTCATCTCGCCTTTCTGGCATGGCCGCCGCCCCCCTGAAGGGCGCCACACTCGTCTAACATCTGACTAATGCCGGGATGTTAGGGCAAAAAAGCTGATTTATTCAAGGCTTGGCGTCAACTGATATGCTTTCAGCCGTGAACCAGTCCTCCCCAGGGGGCGCACCCACTCAGCGATCCCTTGCCGAGGCTGGGCTGCACGCACGAGTCCTCGACCATCTCGGCACCGCCATCTGCAACGGCGACGTGGCCGCCGGTTCCGTCCTGAGCATCGAAGACCTGGTCGACCGCTACCAGGTCTCCCGCTCGGTCATCCGCGAGGTGCTGCGGGTGCTCGCCTCCATGGGGCTCATCGAGACCCGGCGCCGGGTCGGCATCATGATCCAGGCCGCCGGCGCGTGGAGCGTCTTCGACCCGCAGGTGATCCGCTGGCGGCTCGCCTCCGGCGGGCGGATGGCGCAGATGCGCTCGATCACCGAGCTGCGGACCGCGATCGAGCCGCACGCCGCCTGGCTGGCCGCCGAGCGGATCGGCGACGACGAGGCGAGCGAGCTGGTCGGGCTCGCGGCCAAGATGTGGGCCGCGGGGAAGGCCGGCGATGAGTCGCGCTTCCTCAGCCTGGACATCGACTTCCACCGCCGGGTGCTGGCCGCCTCGGGCAACGAGATGTTCGCCAAACTGCAACTGATCGTCGCCGAGGTGCTGGCCGGACGTCACCACTACCACCTGATGCCCCACTACCCCCACGAGCAGGCGCTGCAGCTCCACATCGACGTGGCCCAGGCGCTCCAGCGGCGCGACGGCGAGCGGGCCAGGCAGGCCATGGTCGACATCATGGAGCAGGGGTTCGCCGAGATGCGGTCGATGTGGGAGCGGACGGCCGAGCCCGGCGGCGTGTGACCCCGTACGGGGGCCGCGTGTCGTGTCACCCCTTGCCCGCTCCTAAGATCCAAGGGTGGCGAAGTACCTGGACGTACACCCGGACAACCCCCAGCCCCGACTGATCAACCAGGTGGTGGATCTGCTGCACGCGGACGGGCTGATCGCGTACCCGACCGACTCGTGCTACGCCCTGGGCTGCCGGATCGGCAACAAGGACGGCATCGACCGGATCAGGGAGATCCGCGGCCTCGGCGACGAGCACCACTTCACGCTGGTGTGCCGGGACTTCGCCCAGTTCGGTCAGTTCGTGCACGTGAACAAGGCCGTGTTCCGCCTGGTCAAGGCGGCGACTCCCGGCGGTTACACGTTCATCCTGCCCGCCACCAAGGAGGTGCCGCGGCGGCTGCTGCACCCCAGGAAGAAGACGGTCGGCGTGCGGATCCCCGACCACGTCGTCACCCAGGCCCTGCTGGCCGAGCTGGGCGAGCCGCTGCTGTCGAGCACGCTGCTGCTGCCGGACGAGACCGAGCCCCTGACGCAGGGCTGGGAGATCAAGGAGCGGCTCGACCACGCGGTCGACGCCGTCATCGACTCCGGCGAGTGCGGCGCCACCCCGACGACCGTCGTCGACTTCTCGCAGGGCGAGCCCGAGATCCTCCGTCACGGCACGGGGCCCACGGACCTGTTCGAATAGCACCTTTCAGTCGGCGGTCCGGGCGACGATCAGGCACGCGAACGCCGCGAGGGCGAGCCCGGTCCGTACGAGGTGCAGGTTGAGCCACCGCTGACGGATCTCGTCCCAGCCGGCGGGCAGCGCGTCGGGGTCCCAGGCGTTCGCGACCTGGTTGAGGGGTTCCATCCCGGCGACGGTGAGGGCGACCGTGAGGACGACCAGGATCAGGGCGGCCGCGCTCAGGCCGAAGACGAGCCATCCGCGCTGCCATGACAGGACCGCGACGACGAGCAGGGCCGCGACGCTGATCAGCAGGAGCGGCGGCATGCGCTGGCCGTAGTCGGCGTTGAGCGCCTGCCAGTAGCGGACGTACGCGGGCCCCGGAATCCGGCCGACGGACGGGGCGAGCACCACGAAGAGGACACCGCCCGCGTACACGCCGACCAGTAACAGGGCCACCATCCTGGACGCGCTGAGAGCCAGGGACATAGCATGCCTTCCTTTTGGCTGGATCAGCACTTTTTCATTAGAGATGAATCCAGTCAATATATCTGGAAGCATGATGGCGATGACTGAGCCGAGGAAGCGCCGCTCGTACTCCAGCAGCCTGCGCCGCGAGCACGCGCAGGCGACCCGGCTGCGGATCGCGACGGCGGCGCGGGAGCTGATGGTCGGCAAGGGGTACGCCGACACCACGATGGCGCAGGTCGCGCGCGACGCCGGCGTGGCCGTCCAGACGCTCTACACGTCCTGCCCCGGCGGCAAGCCCGCGCTGGCGAAGCTGGTCTACGACATCACGCTGGCCGGGGACGCCGTGCCCGTGCCGCAGAGCGACCGGCCGGGGGTCCGGGCGATCATCGAGGAGCCCGACCCGGCACGCAAGCTGGCCCGGTACGCCGCGATGGCCACCTCGATCCTCCGGCGCGTCACCCCCGTGCACCGCGTGCTGCGCGCGGCGGCCGCCGCGGCCCCGTCCGACACCGGGCTGCGCGACGTGCTGGCGGGGATCGAGCGGGAAAGGCTGACCGGAAGCCGCGGACCGGCCGAGCATCTGCACGCTCTCGGCGCGCTGCGCCCGGGCCTCGGCCCCGGCGGGGCCGCCGCGCAGATCTACGTGCTCACCTCGACGGAGAACTTCGAGAAACTGACCGAGGTGTGCGGGTGGAGCGAGGCCGAGTACGAGGAATGGCTCGCCACCGTGCTCGCGGCGGCCCTCCTCGCCCCCTGACCCCTACGGCGACTCCTTGACGAAGCCGCTTCCCTATCTGGAGTGCATAGTTTTCTCGAGCGGAAAATCGGGTGACATTTCCTGGCGGGTGGCGGAAGGCTGGGCGTCGTCGATGAGTTTTGTCAGTGGCGTCCGTCAGTCTGTACATGACCACGACTTCCAGTGAGTCACAGTGCCGGGATGCCGGCCATGACCATGTCTCGCCTGACTATCCCGATCGAGGTACCGTGTCCAGCCGACTGCTCGACCCACCTGCCAAGCCCGTGGCCACCACCCCGGGCCGCACACCGGCCGTGATCCGGTTGCTGGTGCTCGCCACGTTCGTGGTCATCCTCAACGAGACGATCATGATCAACGCGATCCCCCAGCTGATGGCCGCGCTGCACATCACCGAGCAGACCGCGCAGTGGCTCTCGACCGCCTTCATGCTGACCATGGCGGCGGTGATCCCGATCACCGGCTGGTTCCTGCAGCGCGTCACCACCCGCGCCGCCTACTCGACCGCGATGGGCCTGTTCCTGGCCGGCACGGCGCTGGCCGTCGTCGCGCCGTCGTTCGAGGTGCTGCTGGCCGCCCGCATCATCCAGGCGTCCGGCACCGCCGTGATGATGCCCCTGCTGATGACCACGCTGATGCGGGTGGTGCCCCAGGAGGACCGGGGCCGGGTGATGGGCAACGTCACCCTGGCCATGTCGGTCGCGCCCGCGATGGGCCCGACGGTCTCGGGGGTGATCCTCCAGTTCGGGTCCTGGCGTCTGCTGTTCGCCGTGGTGCTGCCCATCGCCGCCCTGATCGCGTGGGGCGGCCTGAAGAGGCTGGAGAACGTCGGCACTCCCCAGCTCGGCAGCGTCGACTGGTTCAGCGTGGCAGCCGCCGCGACCGGCTTCGGCGGCCTGGTCTACGGGCTCAGCCGGTTCGAGGGCGGTGACGTCCGGGTGGCCGCCGCCATCGTGGCGGCCGGGCTGGCGACCATCGCCGTCTTCGTCTTCCGCCAGCTGTCGCTGCAGAAGCGCGGCGTGCCGCTGCTCGACCTGCGCACCCTGCGCCACCGCACCTACACGATCGCGCTGATCATGATGGCGGTGTCCTTCATGGCCATGCTCGGCTCGATGATCCTGCTGCCGCTCTACCTGCAGAGCGTCCGCGGGCTCAGCGCCCTGGAGACCGGGCTGCTGGTGATGCCGGGCGGCCTCGCCATGGGCCTGCTCGGCCCGGCCGTCGGCCGCCTGTTCGACAAGTACGGCGGCCGGGTGCTGGTCATCCCCGGCGCGATCGGCATCATGCTCACGCTCGCCGGCTTCACCCAGGTCTCGATGACCATGCCCTACTGGCAGATCCTCGGCCTGCACACGCTGCTGTCGGTCTGCCTGGCAGCGACGTTCACCCCGGTGTTCACCCTCGGGCTCGGCGCGGTCCCGCCGCGGCTCTACTCCCACGGCAGCTCGATCCTGAGCACGCTGCAGCAGGTCGCCGCGGCCTTCGGCACCGCGCTCGTGATCACCGTGATGAGCACGCGCTCCGAAGCGCTGGCGGCGGCGGGGGTCACCGAGGTGCTCGCCGACCTCGGCGGCATGCGGCTGGCCTTCGTGATCGGCGCGGCGCTGTCCGTGGTCGTGGTCGTCACCGCCCTGCTCCTCCCGGCCCGCGCCGCCTCCTCCGGCGAGGTGGACGCCGCGTAGGGCTCGATCGTCCGTACGGGGAAGCCCGCGTCAGGGCCACCAGCCCGCGACCACCTCGACGTCCTCGCGCCGGAGGGCGTCGTGCCAGACCGGGTCGCGCAGCAGCCGGGCCTCCCAGGACCGCACGACGCCGTCCGGTCCCTCGACCGCGTCCTCGCGTGACGGGTGCAGGAACAGCTCGCTCGTGCCCTCGGGGAGGGCTGCGAGCCGGCGGAGGTAGTCGTCCCGGAGTCGCTCGTACGCGCCGAGTTCAGATGCGGTGCTCCGGTTGGTCGCGATCGTCTCGGGGATGGCCACGCCGAGCGCGACGGCGTGCGCGACGGCGCGCTCGTGGAGGGCCGCGAGCGGCGGCGGGAGCGGCCCGCCGAAGTACGGCGCCGGGTCGCGGGGCAGCCTGAAGGCGAGGCCGTGGCGCGCGCACCACTCCAGCGCCTCGGCGAGCCACGACCTGCCGTGCAGGCCGTAGAGGGTGCCGGCGTGGGAGTCGGCGGCCACGGGGGTGAAACCCCGCTCCCGCATCCACCGCAGCTGCGCGTCCGCCTCCCCGATGACATCCTCGGCCTCCCCGCGAGCGCCCAGAGCCATCGGATCCTCGCTGAGCGTCCCGTCCGGTTCGACCAGGCTGGCCGCGCCGTCGAGCGGCCGCCACCGGGGGACGCCGCGCTCGCTCGTGAGCGTGACGTGCACCCGAGGCAGTACGCCGAGCTTCCGTACTTGTCCGGCCGCCTCCTCCGCGACCGGCGAGACGCAGATGAGCGTCGTCGCGCTGACATGCCCCTCGGCGAGCAGCGACACGATCACCTCGGTCGTCCCGCTCTCCCGCCCGAGGTCATCAGCCGTGATCACGACCCGGCGCCTCACCGCGGCCCCTCCACAGCCTCGTCCGCGACCCCGGATGACGGCTCCGCCACAGGCTTGACGGACGCCCCGCCCCCAGAACCGGGAGGCGGCTCCGCCGCCGCGCCGGGGGGTGGCCCATCCACCGAACCGGATGGCGGCCCGGCCACCGAACCGGTGGGTGGCTCCGCCGCCGAACCTGGAGGCGGCCCGGCCACCGAGCCGGATGTCCCGCCCACAGAACCGGAAGGCGGCTCCGCCGCCGAACCGAGGGGCGGCCCATCCACCGAACCGGATGGCGGCCCGGCCACCGAACCGGTGGGTGGCTCCCCCGCCGAACCTGGAGGCGGCCCGGCCACCGAGCCGGATGTCCCGCCCACAGAAGCGGAAGGCGGCTCCGCCGCCGAACCGTGTGGTGGCTCCGCGGCCGAGCCGGGGGATGGTTCGGAGGCTTCCGGGGGTGTTTCGAGGGGGACCGTGACGAAGCGGGCCGCGATCGCGCCGATCGTCGTCAGGATGAACGGGTAGACGCACAGGTACACGCGGAACGCGAGGCCGGGGTCGGCGCCGGGGTCGTCGCCGGAGTTGTAGCCGAAGAAGACGCCGAGCGAGGTGAGCGAGAGCCCGGTCACGATCCCGTTGAGCCGGCCGAAGAAGCCGAACGCCGACAGGAAGAGCCCTTCGCGGTGTTCCCCGTTGCGCGCCGCGTCGGCGTCCAGCACCCGCGCCACGATGAGGTCGTTCGTCGCGAGCATCCCCGACCACCCGGCCCCGACCAGCACCCCGGCGGCGATCGCGGTGACCAGGTCGGTGGCGAGGAACAGGGCGGCGAAGCTGGCCGCGAGGACCGCGAAGGCGACCCGCCAGGCCCACAGGGCGCCGCGGCGCGCGACGACGCGCGTCCACACCACGAGGCCGCCGGCCGAGACGAGGATGACGATGCCCTGCAGGTAGAGCGCGTTGCCGACCGGGAGCCCCAGCGAGTAGCGGACGTACAGCTGGATGCCCGAGAGCACGAGCGCCATGGCGATCCCGTAGCAGGCGCCGGTGAGCCCGACCGTCCAGAACATCCGGTTGCGCACGATCGACCACACGCTGCGCAGCAGCGGCGGCCGTTCGCGGGTGGAGTAGCGGGGGTTCTCGCGGGCGCCGAGCGCCATGAACACGATCACGACGAGCGCGATCACGCCGTAGATGATCGCGGTGGTCTGGAAGCCCTGGGTGGTCTCCTCGGTGCCGAACACCTGCGTGGTGAGCAACGGGGTGACCGCGAGCGAGATGACCAGCGCCACGAGCTGGAAGCCCTGGCGCAGCCCGTTGGCGACGGCGCGGTCACGCTCGCGCGGGTAGAGCTCGGGGAGCAGCGCTCCGTAGTTGGCGTTGAGCATCGAGTCGAAGGCCTCGCAGAGGATCGCGAACACCGCGAACCAGAGCAGGAGGCCGATGCCGTCCAGCGAGGCCGGTGCGGAGAAGAAGCCGATCATGCAGGCCGCGAGCATCGGCGCGCCGACGAGCAGCCACGGCCGGCGCCGGCCGAACCGGCTCCGGGTGCGGTCGGAGAGGTGGCCGAGCACGGGGTTGTCGATCGCGTCGATGATCGCGTAGATCACCATGACCACGCCGTAGGCGCGCACGTCGAGCCCGAGGATGTCGACGTAGAAGAGGATCATCGATCCCTTGATCATGTTGATCGGGATCGATGTGCCGAACATCCCGATGGCGTAGCGCCACGCGGGCGTCCGCGCCGGAGCGGGGGCCGTACCGGGCCGGGACAAGCGATCACCTTCCCTGCTGGTGCGACGCCCCACCGGATGCAACGCTCGATGGCTGCTCACACGTGTTCGACAACTCGCATAAGAAGATGCAGACAAGTGCCGTACGGCGTCAATAGCTGGGATCTTGTCGCGTACATCCGGCCCGGCACGACAAGATCGGATCGGGGCAGAATGTGCATCAACGTCCCCATTAACATGCATCTGTACGCTCGGTGGGCGCGGAAGCCCCAGACCTGCCGGACTGTCCGCACCCCCACGGAGATCTCCCCGCATGGACTTCGCCACGCGCCGGCGCCGGCACGCCCTGTTCCTGTTCTTCTTCCTCCCCGGGATCGCGCTGTCGTCATGGGTGACCCGCACCCCCGACCTCCGCGACCGGCTGGAGGCGTCCACCGCCCAGATGGGCCTGGTGCTGTTCGGCCTGTCGCTCGGCTCGATGATCGGGATCCTGTGCTCCGGCCGCTTCGTCTCCCGTTACGGGACCCGGCCGGTCATCGGCGCGGGCACCGGGCTGATCGTCGCGAGCACGGCGGTCATCGCGGCGGGCGCCCTGACGTCGTCCGCGCTCCTGGTCACGGCGGGCCTGTTCGCGTTCGGCGCGGGCATGGGAGCGGGCGAGGTCGCCATCAACGTCGACGGCGCCGACGTCGAACGCATCAGCGGCACGACGACGATGCCCACCATGCACGGCTGCTTCAGCCTGGGCACCGTCATCGGCGCCTGCGCGGGCATCGCGGCCACGGCCGCTCGCCTCCCGGTCCACTGGCACCTGGCCGCGGTCACCCTCATCACCGCCGCGATCCTCTGGTACGCCATCCGCGCCATCCCCGCGGGCACCGGGAGGAGCCTGCCGGACGAGACCCGCACCGGCCGGTCGAAGCCGCAGGTCTGGAAGGACGGCAGGCTTCTCCTGATCGGCGCGATCGTGCTGGCGATGGCCCTGGCCGAGGGTGCCGCCAACGACTGGCTGCCGCTGCTCATGGTGGACGGGCACGGCTTCAGCGCCGCGTCCGGCTCCCTGGTCTACACCGGGTTCGCCGCCGCCATGACCGTCGGCCGCTTCTGCGGCGCCTTCTTCCTGGACCGCTACGGGCGGGCCGCCGTCATGCGCGCCAGCGCCGTCTTCGGGGCGCTGGGCCTCCTCGTGGTGATCTTCTCGGACCACGCCGTCCTGGCGGGGACGGCGGTGCTGCTCTGGGGCCTCGGCGCGTCGCTGGGCTTCCCCGTCGCGCTGTCGGCCGCGGGAGAGTCGGGACCGGACGAGACCGCGCGCGTCAGCCTGGTGGCCACGATCGGCTACATCGCCTTCCTCGTGGGCCCGCCCGCGCTCGGCTTCCTCGGCGACCACTGGGGTCTGCGCGCGGCCATGCTGGTGGTGCTCGCCTTCGTCGTCTCCGCCGTCTTCCTGGCGCCCGCCGTCGGCGCCCGCTCTCCCGCGGCCTCCGCCGGTGATCAGCGCAGGTAGACGTCGGGCTGGGGTGGGGTGCCCATGCCGTCGCCGATGAAGAAGCTCGGGTGCGGCGGCTGGTTGTAGGCGGTGTTCTGCCAGGCCAGGGCCACCCGGTACTGCGGGTCGTGCAGCAGGGTGTGGATCTTGGTGGTGGTCGCGTGGGGCGTGGAGTAGATCCGCAGGGCGCGGTCGTCGGTGGTGGGCCAGATGACCTCTTCACGCCAGTCGCCCAGGATGTCGCCCGACAGTGACGGGGTCGCCTTGGTGCCGTTGTTGCTGTGCACCCCGGAGGCGGTCAGCAGGCGGGTCTCGCCGCCGGTGCCGTACTTGTCGATCCGGGTCTGGTCCAGCAGCTCGCGCACCGGGTCGCCGTCCCACCAGGACAGGAAGTTGGCCGAGGAGGGCTGGCGGCCGACCACCGTGCCGGAGGTGTTGCGCAGCCCGTTCTGTCCCGCGCCCGCGGCCCAGGACTCGGCGCCGGGGCTGCCGGCGTAGACGTCGCCGGCCACGCCGCGGCCCGGTCCCTCCCCGTCGGACCCGGAGCCGGTGCCGGTCTGCCACAGCACCTGGCCGTTACGGGCGTCGACCATGTACAGCCCCGGCCGGCTCGCCGACTCGGAGATCTTCACGTACTCCTGGCCCGCCCTGGCGGGGTTGAGGTCGCCCAGGTGGGCGGCGTCGCCGTGGCCCCATCCGACGTTCCAGAGGCCGCGGCCGTTGTCGTCGATGGCGGCCGCGCCGTACACGATCTCGTCGCGTCCGTCGCCGTCCACGTCGCCGATGGTGAGCGCGTGGTTGCCCTGGCCGGCGTACGAGCCGTTGCCGGAGGCGTTGGAGTCGAACGTCCAGCGCTTGACGAGCGCGCCGGCGCGGAAGTCCCAGGCGGCGATCACGCTGCGGGTGTAGTAGCCGCGGGCCATGATCAGGCTGGGCCGCCGGCCGTCCAGGTAGGCGGTGCCGGCCAGGAACCGGTCCACCCGGTTGCCGTAGTTGTCGCCCCAGGAGGAGACGGTGCCGCGGGGCGGGTCGTAGTTCACCGTGGACATGGCGGCGCCGGTCTGGCCGTTGAACATGGTCAGATACTCGGGGCCGGACAGGATGTAGCCGCTGGAGTTGCGGTGGTCGGCGCTCGCGACGCCGATGACGGTGCCGCGGCCGTCGATGGTTCCGTCGGCGGTCTTCATCGCGACCTCGGCCCTGCCGTCGCCGTCGTAGTCGTAGACCTGGAACTGCGTGTAGTGCGCGCCGGCGCGGATGTTGCGGCCCAGGTTGATCCGCCACAGGCGGGTGCCGTCCAGCTTGATGCCGTCGATGTAGACGGGGTCGGTCACGCCGGACTGGGAGTTGTCCTTGGAGTTGTTCGCCTCCCACTTCAGCACCAGGTCCAGGCGGCCGTCGCCGTCCAGGTCGCCCACGCTGGCGTCGTTGGCGTGGTGGCCGCCGCTGGGCGGCGAGATGGGCACGTCGAGATAGCCGCTCGCGAACCGGAGCGCGGGCTCCGAGGCCGGGCCCTCGGTCCCGCCGACAACCGGGCGCACCGTGTAGGAGGCGTCGCTCGCCGCGCCGGAGTCCAGGTAGTTGGTGGAGTTCGTGACGGTCGCGACGCGCGTGCCGCCCCGGTAGACGTTGAAGGACGTCGCGCGCGCCTCGTTGCCCAGCAGCCGCCAGGAGACCTGGTTGCCGCTGCCGAAGCGGACGCTGATCAGGCCGCGGTCGAGGTCCTCGGCCTGCTTGTTCCCCTCGGGCACGGGCGTCTGCGTGACGGTCGGGGTCACTGTGGGGGTCACTGTCGGGGTCGGCTCGCCGGGGTCGCCGGTGCAGGTGACGCCGTTGAGCGCGAACGAGGCGGGAGCGGGGTTGCTGGAGCCGTTCCAGGAGGCGTTGAAGCCGAACGTCGCGCTGCCGCCCTGCGGGATCGCGGCGTTGTGGCCGGCGTCCACGGCCCTGACGGCGGAGCCGTTCTGCGTGGCGGTGGCGTTCCAGGCCTGGCTGACCTGCTGGCCGGCGGTGAACGACCAGTCGAGGCGCCAGCCGTCGACCGCCTCGCCCACGTTCCGGATGGTCACGTTGGCGGTGAACCCGCCGGGCCACTGGGCGGCTACGGCGTAGTCGACTTCGCACGCCACCGCCGCGGCGTGCGAGGGGAGGGCGACGGCGCCCGCGACCACCAGGCAGACGGTGCTGCCGAGCGCCGCGACGAGGTGCGTTGGACGGGATAAACGTTTCATTGAGCGTCCAATCAGAAGGGAGGTTTCGATGGACCGCTGAGCGCCTACACCGTAGAAATCCCCTGCTCAGAGTTCAATCGTGGCCGGGCTCTCCTGACGGGCCGGGTTGTTACCTTTCAGGTCAGAGCGGCGGGCCGGGCGCGGAAGCGTGAAACTTTCGGGATCGGCGCGCTCAGCGGCGGGGCGCCGCCGTCGACTCGCGGACGACCAGCCGCGGCCGGTAGACGAGCTTCTGGTGCCGGTGACCCGGCCGGGCCTCGTCCAGGAGCAGCTCCGCCGCGACCCGGCCCAGCTCGCGCTTCGGCTGCCACACCGTGGTCAGCGGCGGGGCGAGCTGCGCGGCGAACGCCACGTCGTCGTACCCGACCACGGACATCTCCTGCGGCACCGCGATCCCCCGTTCGCGCAGGCCGCCGATCACCCCGAGGGCCGCCGCGTCGTTGAGGCAGAGGATCGCGGTGGGCGGGTCGGCGGCGCTCAGCACGTCCTCCAGCGCCGCCGCGGCGGTCACCGTGATGTCGGGCGACGGCACCCGGACGTCCAGCACACCCCTGCCGGGGTCCAGGCCGGCCCGCTCGAACGCCCTGCGCACCCCGGCGTGGCGCTCGGCGGTCTGCTGCACCTCGATCGACGCGCCCAGCAGGGCGATCCGCCGGTGCCCCAGCTCGATCAGGTGGGTGGCGACCTGCTCGCCGCCCCACTGGTTGTCGATCGACACCGAGCACAGCCGGCCGTCGGACCTGTGGTCCAGCAGCACCACGGGGACGCCGCGCCCGGCCAGGGTGACCAGCGGGTCCAGGTCGGTCTCGACCGGGGTGATGAGCACCCCGCGCACGCCCTGCTTCTCCAGCTCCTGGAGGTAGTGCTGCTCCCGCCCGGGCTGCAGGTCGGTGCTGCAGGTCATGAGCATGCAGCCGTCCTGGAGCAGCCTGTCCTCTACGCCTCGGCACACCTCGGTGAAGAACGGCCCGGCGATGTCGAGGGTCACCGCGCCGACCAGCGGGCTGGGCGCGCCCCGTAACCGCCTGGCGGCGTCGTTCGGCAGGTAGCCGACGCGCTCCATCGCCGCGTGCACGCGCCGGCGCGTCTCCTCGGCCACGAGCTCGGGGTTGTTCAGCACGTTGCTCACGGTCGTCGGGGACACGCCCGCCTCTTTCGCGACCTGCCGCATGCCGGCGCGGCGCGGCGCGGAAGCGGCCGAAGCGTCCCGGATCACCGCAGCACCATATCCGGGGTCATCTCACCCGGCCACGGCCTTGAGCGACGCTTCGAGGATGTCGACGCCGGTGTGCAGCTCGTCGTCGGTGATCGTGAGCGGCGGGGCGATGCGGAAGATGCCTCCCATGCCGGGCAGCTGGACGATGTTCATGTGCAGGCCCCGTTCGAGGCAGGCCGAGGTGACGGCGTTGCCCAGCGCGTCGGCGGGCGCCTTGCTCCGCTTGTCCTCCACGAGCTCGATGCCCTGGAGCAGGCCACGGCCGCGGACGTCGCCGACGACCTCGTACCTGTCGCGGAGATCGAGCAGCCGGTCGGCGAGCCGGGCGCCGAGCCGGGCGGCGCGCTCGACGAGGGCGTCACGCTCGATGACGTCCAGCACCGTCAGCGCGACGGAGGCGGCCAGCGGGTCGGAGACGTGCGTGGTGTAGAAGAGGAAGCCCCGGTCGTGGCAGACCTGCTCGATCTCGGCGGTGGTGACGACGGCCGCCACGGGCAGCCCGGCTCCGAGGGTCTTCGACAGCGTCAGGATGTCGGGGGCGACCCCGTCGCGCTCGAACGCGTACATGGCGCCGGTGCGGCCGAGGCCGGTCTGCGCCTCGTCGAGGATCAGCAGCATGCCGCGCTCGTCGCACAGCTCCCTGAGGCGGCGCAGGTAGCCGGGCGGCAGGTCGATGATCCCGCCCGACGACAGGATGGGCTCGACGAGACAGGCGGCGAGGCTCCCCGCCGACTGCTGGTCGACCAGGGCGAAGCCGTAGGCGAGCTCCGCCTCCCAGTCGTGCGACCCGTCGGAGGACCGGAACGGCGACCGGTAGGCGTTCGGCGCGGGCAGCGCGAGGTTGCCCGGCGTCGGCGGGCCGTAGCCGCGCCGCCCGGCCGAGAAGGTCGCCGAGGCCGCGCCCTGGGTCATGCCGTGCCACGAGCGGTCGAAGGAGACGATCTCGTAGCGGCCGGTGGCGAGCTTGGCCATCTTGATCGCGGCCTCGTTCGCCTCCGCCCCCGTGGTGAGCAGCAGCATCCTGCCCAGCGCCGGAGGCAGGGTCGCGGTGAGCCTGGCGGCGAGGTCCACGACCGGGGCGCTGAGCATGCCGCTGTAGAGGTGGCCGAGCGACGCGACCGCGGACGAGACGGTGGCCACGATGTCGGGGTGCGCGTGGCCGAGGATGGCGCTCATCTGCCCCGAGGTGAAGTCGAGGATCGGCCTGCCCTGGCGGTCGAAGACATGCGCGCCGGAGGCCCGTTCGATGACCCGCGGGGTGAAAGTGCCTCCGTAGCGGACCAGGAGGCGGTCCGCCTCCTCCCAGAACGTCGTGTCCATCGCCAGTCCTCTCCGGCCGCGCCGAGACGCCGCGTGCCTCGCCCGTGGCCATCTTCGATCAACGGCGGGAGCCGTCACAAGCCCGCGCGCAGCCGCCCGCCCGCGGCGGTCTCATTCTGTCGCCCGCTGCTGCTAGATCTTGCACCGCCGAACCCGCCTCCGACAGGGACGATCCGCATGCACCTCTCCCCCCTCGCGCAGCGTCTTCTCAACCTGCTCACCGGCACCGCGAACGACCCCACCTACTGGCCGGACGCCTCCCGGCTGAGCGTCGGGTTCGTCGGGCTGGGCGGCTCGCCGATCCCGGACGGCGACGGCATCCCGGTGTCGGTCCGGTACGCGCTCGGCGAGCCTGCCCGGCAGGTGCTGGTCGCGCCGGCCCGCGAGCTGGTCGGGCGCCTCCTGGAGGACGGGCGGCGGTCGGACGACCCCGTCATGGTCGTGGTGGCGGCGGGGCTGGCCGGCATGGACGCCGAGGTGCGCGCCCGGTTCGCCGGGGAGCGCGGGCCGATCGCGGTCGCGGAGCTGGACGTGCTGCTCGGCTGGGACGTGGAGCGGCGGTCGCTGTTCTGGGAGGCGGTGCGGCCGGACGGGCCGCCGCCGCCCGGCCTGGCGCCCTGGCTCGGCGGCCTGCCCGGCTACCCAGAGTTCGCCCGGACGGCTCTGGAGACGGCCGCGGCCCGCGTCGCGGCGATCCAGGCCGGCGAGATCCCGTACGAGGCGGAGAAGGCGTTCGGCAGCGGGGAGAAGGCTGCCATCGGCCGGGCCGTGCGGCTGGCCCTCCGGCGGGACGAGCCCTGGCTGCCCGGGTTGCTCGACACGCTGGTGCGCGGGGTCGCGGTGGCGCCCACCGGGGCCGGGACGCTGCCTTCCCAGGCGGTGCTGTTCGAGATCGCCCGCGCGGCCGAGGAGCACCCGACCCCCGAGGTGGTCTCCGCGCTCCGCGCCGCGAGCCGGGCCACCCGGCACGCCGGGGTGCCCAGGCAGCTCGCCCGCATGCTCAAGCGCGTCGAGCCCGCCCTGGCCGACCGGCTGGAGGTGGCGTTCCGGCTGCCCGACGGGCCGGTGCGGCAGGCCGTCGGCGAGCACACGGCGGTGATCTCGGCCGACGACGAGATCGAGCTGTCGTGGTGGCACGGCGACCGGAAGCTGAAGACGGTTCCCGTGGCGGTCACGCGGGAGCACCCCGAGGAGGTCGGGCGGCTGCGCGAGCTGGTCAAGCGGACCCGGCAGCAGCGGGCCACCCTGGTCAGGGCGCTGGAAGCCGGGTGCGCCGGCACGTCGGCTCCGCCGTACCGGCTGCTGGAGGGGCATCCGATCACGGACCGGCTCATCTGGGAGTTCGAGGTCTCGCCCGGCGTGTGGCGCGCCGAGCTGGGGCTTACCGTGCCGGACGTGCCGGTGCGGCTGTGGCATCCGGCCCGCGCGCGGGCCGAGGAGGTGCGCGCCTGGCGGGAGGTGGTGCGGGGCGAGGAGCTGCGCCAGCCGTTCAAGCAGGCCTTCCGCGAGGTCTACCTGATCACCCCGGCCGAGGAGGCGAGCGGCGTCTCCTCCCACCGGTTCACCGAGCAGGTGGTGCGTTACCGCAGGCTCCGCGCGCTGTTCAAGGAGCGGGGCTGGACGTCCGGCTTCCTGGGGGCGTGGGACGGCGCCGAGCTCGACGGCGACGCCCGGCGTGTGATGGCGGGCGGACGGTGGCGGGCGAGGCTGAGCCACCACCTGTACGACGAGGACCACGCGATCACGGGGGAGGTCGGCTTCGACCGTCTCGTGGAGGGCGGGTGGCGCGCCGCGCCGTTGACGGACGTGCCGGCGCCGGTGTTCAGCGAGGCCATGCGCGACGTCGACCTGTTCGTGGCCGCCTCCGGCCCGTCCATCACCGCCCGGCTCCAGGCTTGATCCACGCGGCGTCGGCCCGCGCCGGCCGGGGCACGGAGGCCACCAGGGCGCGTGTGTAGGGGTCGCGCGGCCGGGCGAACACCTCCGTGACGTCGCCCTCCTCCACGACCCGGCCGTCCTTCATGACCAGCACGCGATCGGCCACGTGATGGACCACACCCAGGTCGTGGGAGATGAACACCATCGCGGTGCCGTACTCGGCCTGGATGTCGGCGAGCAGGTCGAGCACCTGCGCCTGGATCGAGACGTCGAGCGCCGAGACCGGCTCGTCGCAGACCAGCACGTCGGGGCGGGGGCCGAGGGCGCGGGCGATGGCGACGCGCTGGCGCTGGCCGCCGGACAGCTCCCTGGGGTGGCGGGCGGCCGTCCCGGGCGGCAGGCCGACGCGGGCCAGCAGGTCGAGGACGCGCTCGCGGCGTCCGGCCCGGGGCAGGCGGAGCGGCTCGGCGATCAGGCGGCCGACGGTGTGGCGCGGGTCGAAGGAGTCGAGCGGGTTCTGGGAGACGAGCTGGATGCGGGGGCGCAGCGGGCGGCGGGCGCGTTCGGGCCGGCGGCTCCACGGCTGCCCGTGCAGGGTGACCTGGCCGGCGCCGGGTTCGAGCAGGCCGAGTACGAGCCGGGCGAGCGTGGTCTTGCCCGACCCGGACTCCCCCACGACGCCGAGCGTCTCGCCGGCGTGCAGGGTGAAGAAGACGTCGTGGACGACGCGGCGGGAGCCGTACGAGCGGGCGAGCCCGGTCCCGGCGAGGACCCGGGCGGACAGGTCAGGAGTGGCACGGGCGCGCGGGGCGCCGGTGGTGAGGCGGGTGCCGCGGGAGGCCACGGACGGGACGGCGGCCAGCAGCGCCCGGGTGTAGTCGTGGGCGGGCGCGGACAGCACGTCGCGGGCGGGGCCTTCCTCCACGATCCGGCCGTCCTTCATGACCAGGATGCGGTCGGCGATCGAGGCGACCACGGCCAGATCGTGGCTGATCAGCAGCAGCGCGGTCCCGGCGGCCCGGCGCTCGGCGAGCAGCCGCAGGATCTGGGCCTGGACGGTGACGTCGAGCGCCGTGGTCGGCTCGTCGGCGATGATCAGCGGCGGGTCGGCGGCGATGGCGGAGGCGATCAGGGCCCGCTGCCGCAGCCCGCCGGAGAGCTGGTGGGGATACTGGCCGGCGCGGGTCGCGGGCTCGGGCACGCCCACCGCGTCCAGCAGTTCCAGCACCCGGTCCGCGCGGCGGGCCCGGGGCACGACGTCGTGGACGGCGAGCACCTCGGCGATCTCGGCGCCCACCGTGCGCAGCGGGTCCAGCGAGACCAGCGCGTCCTGCAGGACGAGTCCGGCGAACCCGCCGCGCAGCCGCCGCCAGTCGGCCGGGGTGAAGGCGAGGGCGTCCCTGCCGGACACCCGGAACGCCCCGGCCCGGACCTCCGAGCCGGGTCCGGCGAGGCCGAGCAGGGTGCGGGCGGTGACGCTCTTGCCGGAGCCGGACTCGCCGACGATCGCCACGCACTCCCCGGGCGCCACCGACAGCGAGATGCCGCGCACGACCTCGGCGCCGCCGAAGCTCACCCGCAGGTCCTCCACGGTCACCAGCGAGGTCATGGTGTCCTCCCCTCGAAACGGCGTTGCAGGCGGCGTCCGACGACGGTCAGGCAGACGACGGTGAGCGTGATCGCGAGGCCCGGGAAGAACGCCTCCCACCAGGCGACCCGCAGGTAGTTGCGGGCCTCGGAGAGCATCGCGCCCCACTCGGCGGCGGGCGGCTGCGGCCCCATGCCGAGGAAGCTGAGCCCGGAACCGGCGATCACGGCCTGTCCGAGTCCGATGGTGGCCAGGACGGGGATCGGGCCGAGCACGTTCGGCAGCACGTGCCCGCGGTGATCGCCAGGCGGGAGCGGCCGAAGGTGACGGCCTGCTCGACGTAGCCGGAGCGGCGGACGACGAAGGTCTGGGCGCGGACCACGCGGGCGTAGCTGGGGATCTGGGCGACGGCGATCGCGAAGATCACGTTCATCGTCCCCGGGCCGGTGATCGCCACGATGAGCAGGGCGAGCAGCAGTTCGGGCAGGGTGGACAGCACGTCGAACGAGCGGGCCAGCGCCTCGTCCAGCCACTTCGGCGACAGCCCGGCGGCCAGGCCGAGCAGCACGCCGGAGGTGACGGCCAGGAAGGTGGCGGCCACGCCGATGCTGATGGAGTGGCGGGCCCCGTACACGACCCTGGCCAGCACGTCGCGGCCGAGGTGGTCGCTGCCGAACCAGTGGGCGCCGCCGGGCGGGGCGAGCGCGTCCATCGGGTCGGCGGCCAGGGGGTCGGCGGCCGTCAGCAGACCGGGCGCGGCGACAGCGAGGGCCAGCAGCGCGAGAAGAGCACCCGGTACGAGCCACCCCAGGACGTTCCCGCGCACAGCAGGACGGAAGAGACGGCGCAGCCCCACAGACCCGAACCGCCCACCACGCCCCCGGCCCTCACGCGAGGACCGGCCGACGCGGCGCGAATCTTCGGGAGCGGGTTCGACGGCGCGGCGCGAATCTTCGGAAGCGAGCCGGTGGGAGGGCTCGACAGCGCCGCCCGGAACTTCGGGAACGGGCCGGTGGGAGGACTCGACGGCCCGGCGCGGGTCGTCGGGAGAGAGGGCGTCGGCGGGGCGGGCGGTGCCGCGGGAGGTCGGGGACATCGGCGGTCAGCCCCTGATCCGCGGGTCGATGACGCGGTAGGCCAGGTCGAGCAGCGTGCTGACCGTGACGTACACGACGGCCGACAGCAGCACGACGGCCATCACGACGGGCATGTCCTGACCGGTCACGGCCTGCATGGCGACCTGGCCGAGCCCGGGCCGGCCGAACAACACCTCGGTGATCACCGCGCCGCCCAGCAGCGCGCCGGTGAACCAGCCGGCCAGCGTCACGGCCGGGATGAGCGCGTGCCGCAGGGCGTGCCGGGCGACCAGGGCGCGTTCGGTGAGCCCGCGCGCCCTGGCCGTCACCGCGAACGGCTGTTCCAGCGCCCGCTCCAGCCCGCCCCGGAGCACCTGGCCGAGCACGCCCGCGACGGGCAGGCCGAGCGCCAGCGCGGGCAGCACCAGCGCCGCCGGCCCGTCCGCCCCGGACACGGGGAACCAGCCGAGGGAGAACGAGAAGACCGACAGCAGCACGATCCCGATGAGGAACGGCGGCACGGACACCGACACCAGCTCGGCGGCCGAGGCGACGGCCCGCGGCCACCGCCCCCTGCCCGCCGTGCCGATCGCGATGAGGCCGGCCAGCACCACGCCGGTGGCCGCCGCGGCGAGCGTGAGCTGCGCGGTCGGCCCGATCTGGCCGGCCAGGATCTCGCCGACGCCGCGCTGCTGCTGGTACGAGCGGCCGAGGTCGCCGTGCAGCAGGCGCCACAGGTAGGACAGGTACTGCACGATCTCGGGCCGGTCGAGCCCCCATTCCGCGACGATCCCGGCCCGGATCTCCGGGGTGTCGGGGCCGTCGCCGACCAGGATGTCGACGGTGTCTCCGGGGGCGAGCAGCAGCGCGGCGTACGAGGCGGTGGCGGCGGCCCAGAGCACCGCCAGCCCGGCGCCCAGCCGTCTGATCATGTGCCGATCCGCACGTCGTACGCGCTCGCCGGGGTGCCGGAGGCGGGATCGAAGCCGAGCCCCTGGACGTTCTTGCTCGCGGCGATCTGGTCGGCGGGCACGTAGAGCGGGAACACGACAGCGTGGTCCGCCACGACCGCCCGCTGCGCCCTGGCGTAGAGCTCCTTGCGTTCGGCCTGGCCGGAGCTTGCGGAGGCGGCGGCGAGCCACTTGTCCAGGTCGGGGTCGGCGAAGCGGGTGCGGTTGATGGCGGCACCTTCCGGCAGGATGAGGTTGAGCGCGGCGCCCGCGTCGGAGTCGCCGCGGGAGTTGCCGAACACCTCGTAGGCGTCGTCGTCCATGGCCTGCTGCGCGCTGCCCTGGTCAAGGATCTTGACCTGGAAGTCGATGCCGGCGTTCTGCTTGACCTGGGCCTGGATGGCCTGGGCGAGGATGTCGCGGCGGTCCCGGACGAACGGCGCCGAGGCGACCTCGCGCACGGTGAGCCGCTCGCCGTCCTTGACCCGGAACCCCTCGGCGTCGCGTTCCTTCCACCCTGCGGCGTCGAGCAGGGCGTTGGCCCTGGCCACGTCGCCGCCGTAGGTGTTCTCCAGGGACGGGTCGTAGAAGGGGCTCTCGCTGCCGACGATGCTCCACGCCCTGGTGGCGGTGCCCTGGTAGACGGATCTCAGCACCGCGTCCAGGTCCACGGCCTCGCGGAACGCCTCCCGTACGCGCCGGTCGTCGAAGGGG
The DNA here is from genome assembly GCF_040676925.1 of Nonomuraea sp. NPDC049486. Lineage (NCBI taxonomy): Bacteria > Bacillati > Actinomycetota > Actinomycetes > Streptosporangiales > Streptosporangiaceae > Nonomuraea > Nonomuraea sp. NPDC049486. Next base: position 24,328 of record NZ_JBFAPV010000015.1, on the reverse strand, counting down.
GCGTGGGAGGTGTTGAAGTAGTAGGAGTAGGCGGTGCCGGAGTTGAGCGCCGTCCGCAGGGTCAGCTCCGGGTCCTTCTCGATGAGGGCGACCTCGGTCGCGGGGACGCCCTCGATGACCTGCACCTGGCCCGAGGTGAGCGCGCCGACGCGGACAGCGGCCTCGGGCAGGAACCGGTAGGTGATCTCGGAAAGGTGGGCGGGGCCCTGGTGGGCCGCTCCGGCGGGGGGCCAGGCGTAGGCGGGGTTGCGCCGGTAGTGGATCTCCTGGCCCTGGACGTACCGTTCGAGGATGAACGGCCCGGTGCCGACCAGGTCCGGCCCGCCGAACTTGAGGTCCTCGGCGCCCTTCAGCGACTTCGGCGAGACCTGCCCCGCGAGGGGTGAGGCGAGGAAGTCGAGGAAGAGCGCGTCCGGCTCCTTGAGGGTGATCCTGAGCCGGTGCGGCGACACGACCTCGGCCTCGTCGAAGGACCTGAGCTGGATCGCGGCCACCGACGGGTTGTAGCCGGGCACGAGGAACTGGTCGAGGTTGGCCTTGACGGCGGCGGCGTCGAACGCCGTGCCGTCGTGGAAGGTGACGTCGTCGCGCAGGTCGAGGGTGTAGGTCAGCCCGTCGTCCGACACCATCCACGCCGTGGCGAGCCAGGGCCCGAAGGAGCCGTTAGCGGCCTTCGACAGCAGCGCGTCGAACTGGTTGAACACCAGCAGCCTGGCCTTGTTCTGGGCCCACAGCTGCGGGTTCAGGGTGATCGGCTGCGTCTCGACGGCCCAGGTCAGCGAGGTGGTCCGCGCGGTCTGGACGGGTTGCGCGCCGCACGCGGCGAGGGTCAGCAGCAGGGCGGGGAGGATGCGCTTCACGAGCGGTTCCAGGCTTCGGCGAGCAGCTCGTACGAGCGCGCGCGGTCTTCGTGGTCGTGGGTGATGGTCGTGATGAGCAGTTCGTCGGCCCCGGTCACCCGCCGGAGCACGCGCAGCCCTTCGGCCACCTCGGCGGGCGGGCCGACGAACCGGGTGTCGAGGCGGTCCTTGACGAGGTCGCGGTCGGCGTCGGTCCAGACGTGCGCGTCGGCCTCCGCCGCCGTGGGGTACGGGATCGCGCCGGCGCCCGTCCGGATGCTGCGGACCCACAGGTCGTACCCCTTGGCCAGCTCGCGGGCCCGCGCCCGGCTCTCCGCGACGACCGCGTCCGCCGAGACGATCACGTACGGCTCGCCCAGCGCCTCCGACGGCTTGAACGCCTTCCGGTAGGCCTCGACGGCCTCCAGCACGCTGGACGGGCTGACGTGGTAGTTCGCCGCGAAGGGCAGCCCGCGTTCCCCGGCGACCTGGGCGCTCTGCCCGCCGCTGCTGCCGAGGATCCACACCCGCAGGTCCGCGCCCTCGCCGGGCACGGCGCGGGCCTCGTGCGTGCCGTCGAGCAGGGCGAGCACGTCGTCGATCTGGTCGGCGAAGTCGGGCGTCCGCGCGCCCGGCTGCTGGAGGGCCGCGATCTGGCGGGCGAGCCTGGGCTGCCTGGCGAGCGCCGACCAGTCGAAGGGCGGCGGGATCAGCAGCCCGTCCACGACCCGTGCCGCCTGCTTCTCGGCGACCGGGTCCGTGGCGAGTTCGGCGCGGCGCTGCCCGGAGCGCCCGATCCCCAGGTCGATCCGGCCCGGGTGGAGCGCGTCGACGATCCCGAACTGCTCGACCACCGACAGCGGCGTCTGGTGACCGAGCTGCACGGCGCCCGATCCGACCCGGATCGTGGAGGTGGCCGCGGCCACGAGGGCGATCAGGACGGCCGGCGCCGAACTGGCGACGCCGGGCGCGAAGTGGTGCTCGGCCAGCCAGTAGCGGCGGTAGCCGTACTCCTCGGCCCGGCGGGCGAGGTCGAGGGTGTTGCGCAGGGCGTCGCCCGCCGTGCCTCCCGACACGATCGGGGCGAGGTCGAGGATGGACAGCGTCACGTGGCACCTCCGGGGAACGGCCTGCTGGGGATCTCCGCCCGCAGCACGGGCGCGATCTCGGCCTGGAACAGCTCCAGCGCGTCCCGGTGCTGACCGGGCGTGAGCCCGTCGGCGTCGGCGTGCAGGTGCATGACCTCGTGGCCGAACCGCTTGTGGTAGCGCAGCACCTTGTCGACGATCTGCTGGGGGCTGCCGACCAGGATCGAGCCGCGCTCGATGGCGTCCTCCAGGGTCGGGAAGACCACCGGCAGGCCGAGCTTGCGCTGGAACGCCACCCGGGCGTCGTAGACGGGCCGGTAGGCGGCGACGGCCTCCTGCGAGGACCGGGCCGCGTAGTAGCCCGCCGTCCCCGCGCCGACCAGCGCGCCGGCCGGGTCGTGCCCGTAGTGCTCCCAGCGTTCCCGGTAGTGGTCGATCAGCTCGGCGTAGGGGCCGATGGGGTGGGTGACGTTGGCGGAGAACAGCGGGTCGCCGTGGCGGGCGGCCAGATCCACCGACTCCTGGCTGGTGGCGCTGCCGTGCCAGACGCGGATCGGCCGCTGCAGCGGCCGCGGCCAGGTCTCCGCCTCGGTCAGCGGCGGCCGGAACCGGCCTTCCCAGGTGACCTTGTCCTCCCGCCAGAGGCGGCGGAAGAGCTCGTACGACTCCCGGTTGCGTTCCCACTGGTCCTCGGCCGTGACGTGGAACAGCTGGGCCTGCGCCGCGCCGTTGCCCTTGCCGATGATCAGCTCCAGCCGGCCTTCCGACAGGTGGTCGAGCGTCGCGTAGTCCTCGTACGCGCGGACCGGGTCCAGCAGGCTCAGCGTGGTGACGGCGGTGAACAGCCGGATCCGGGTCGTCCTGGCGGCGATGTGGCCGAGCACCACCGGCGGCGAGGAGGAGAGGAAGGGGCGCTCGTGCCGCTCCCCCACGCCGAAGCCGTCGAAGCCGAGCTCCTCGGCCAGCACCGCGTTCTCGACGACCTCGCGGAAGCGCTCGGTGGGCGATCGGTCATCGTTATGGACGATCAACGTGATAGCCAGAAATTTCATGACACCTCCGCGTAGCGGCTGGCCGGGCGCGGCAGGCCGAGCAGCCCGCGCAGCGTGGTGGCCTCGTAGGCGCGCCGGAACACCCCGTGCCCGCGCAGCTCGGCCGTCAGCCCGCGGGTGATCCGCTCCAGGTCGTACGGCAGCACGCCGGGCCGCAGCCGGAACCCCTGGACCCCGGCCCGCCGCCACTCCAGCAGCACGTCGGCCAGCTCGCGCACGGTCCCGGTGAAGATCGCGGCGTCGGAGGCGAGCTCGGCCCCGTCCAGCTCGTCGAGCCGCGCCTTGCGCCGCGCCGCGTCCTCGCCGAGGAAGACGACCAGGTCGGCGAAGATCTTGATGTCGCCCGACAGGGCCCGGACCTCCTCGACGACGGCGCGGGCCTGCTCGTCGGAGTGCGGCGTGACGTACACGACGTCGGCGCTGCCCGCCGCGAACTCGTACGGCAGCCGCGCGTGGGCGAGCGCGGTCACCACCGGCTGCCCCTGCGGCGGCCGGGGCGTGATCGACGGCCCCTTGACCGAGAAGAACCGCCCGGCGAAGTCCGCGTAGTGCAGCTTGTCCCGGTCGATGAACCTGCCTGTGGCCACGTCGCGGATCTCGGCGTCGTCCTCCCAGCTGTCCCAGAGCCGCCGCGCGACCTCGACCGCGTCGGCGGCCTCGGCGAACAGGTCGCGCACGTGCGGGTCGGCGGCGAGGTCGCGGGCCCCCGGGTCGAGCGGCGGGAACCGCCTGCGGCCGAAGTGCCGCGCCTCCGAGGCGCGCGCGGAGATCTGTGCGCGCCAGCCGGCCCGCCCGCCGCTGATGTGGTCGAGCGTGGCGATGCCGACGGCCACGTGGAACGGTTCGGTGTGCGTGGTGGTGGCCGTCGGCACCAGCCCGATCCGGCTGGTGAGCGGCGCGAGGCGGGCCGCGAGCAGCACCGCGTCGAACCTCCCCCGGACCTGGTCGGTGCGTTCGTCGGGGCCGTCGGGCAGGGTCGACTGCGGGCCCAGGGCGTCCTCGATGGTGACGAAGTCGAGCAGCCCGCGCTCGGCCTCGGTCACGAGGGCCGCCCAGTGGCGGGCCGAGAAGACGTCCGCGGACGTCTCGCGCCAGGCGGCGGGGTGCCAGCCCGCGCCGTCCAGCGCCACGGCCAGGTGTAACGTCATGTCAGCTCCAGGTGGTCGCGGAGGGTGGCCCCGGTGTAGTCGGTACGGAAGACGCCGCGCTCCCGCAGCAGCGGCACCACGCGGTCGACGAACTCGTCCAGGCCTCCGGGTGTGAGGTGCGGGACGAGGATGAACCCGTCCGCGGCGTCGGCCTGCACGTGCTCGTCGATCTGCCGTGCCACGCTCCCGGGGGTGCCGACGAACGTCTGCCGCCCGGTCACCTCGATGACCAGCTCCCGGATCGACAGGCCCTTCTCCCCTGCCAGCGCCCGCCACTTGGCGGCGACGGCGGCGCGGTCCTTGATCGGCACCCGGCCCTGGGAGACGCCCTCCGCCGGGTCCGGCTCGATGTCGGGCAGCGGGCCTTCGGGGTCGTACGCCGACATGTCGCGGCCCCACACCTGTTCCAGGAACGCGATCGCGGTCCGCGGCCCGACCTGCTGCCGGCGGATGGCGGCGGCGTTCTCGGCGGCCTCCTCGTCCGTGTCGCCGAGCGCGAACGTCACGCCCGGCATGATCTTGAGCTGGTGCGGCTCACGGCCGTACCTGGCCAGGCGGCGCTTGACGTCGGCGTAGAAGCGCCTGCCGTCCTCCAGCCTGCCGTGCGGGGTGAAGATCACGTCGGCGTGGGCGGCGGCGAACTCGCGTCCCTCGTCCGAGTCCCCCGCCTGGATGACGACGGGGTGTCCCTGCGGGCTGCGGGGCAGCGTGAACCGGCCCTCGACGGAGAAGTGCGCGCCCCGGTGCCCGACGTCGCCGATGGCTCCCGGGCGGACGAACGTGCCCGTCTCCCGGTCGGCGGCGACCGCGTCCGGCCGCCAGGAGTCCCACAGCTCCCGTGACAGCCGCACGAACTCCGCCGCCCGCTCGTACCGGTCGGCCCGGTCGAGGTAGCCGCCGCGGCGGAAGTTCTCGCCGGTGAACGCGTCGGAGGTGGTCACCACGTTCCAGGCGGCCCGGCCGTCGCTCAGGTGGTCGAGCGTGGACAGACGCCGGGCCAGCTCGTACGGCTCGTTGAAGGTGGTGTTGACGGTCCCGGCCAGGCCGAGCCGGTCGGTGACCGCGGCCAGGGCGCTGAGCACGGTGAGCGACTCCGGCCGGCCGACCACGTCGAGGTCGTGCACGCGGCCCTTGAGCTCGCGCAGCCGCAGCCCTTCGGCCAGGAAGAGGAAGTCGAGCTTGCCGCGCTCGGCCGTCCTGGCGAGGTGGACGAACGAGGCGAAGTCGATCTGGCTGCCGGAGCGGGGGTCGGTCCAGACCGTGGTGTTGTTCACGCCGGGGAAGTGGGCCGCCAGGTGCACCCGCTTGCGGGTCATCGGTCCCGCCCGTGCGGCGCGTCCCAGCTCTGGGGCAGGCCCTCGGTCGTCTCGCGGAAGGCCGGCAGCCGGTAGAGGTCGCGGGCGTACGGCCACAGATGCTCGAAGCCGGACAGCCCCCGCTCGCTGATCAGGTGGCCGGGGTTGTGCTCGGCGTCGAACCTGGCCAGCGTCACCCAGAGCCGCACGTCGGCCTCGGTGATCGTGTCGCCGGCCAGGAACCGCTGCCCGGCCAGGCGCTCGTCCAGCCGCTCCAGCGCCGAGACGACCACCCGCCGCTCCCGCTCGCGGTCGTCCTCGGTGGCCGCGCGGGCCACCCGCGAGACGCCCGTGTTGACGTCGTGGTAGATCCAGGCGTTCAGCTTGTTGATCTCCGGGCGGAGCGCGTCCGGGTAGAGGTCGATCGGCGTGCCGGCCCACTGCTCGAACTGGGTGGCCAGGTCGATCGTGATGTCGGGGAAGTGGTTGCTGACGATCGTGCCGGTGTGCCGGTCCCAGAGCACGGGGACCGAGACGTGGCCGCCGTAGCCCTTCTCGGTGGCGTCGTACGCCTCCTCCAGCAGGGTGAAGCCGTTGACCGGGTCGGCGCCGCGGCGCTCCCTGAACGCCCAGCCGCGGCCGTCGCGCTCGTCGTCCACGTACGACAGCGAGATCACCTCCTCCAGGCCCTTGAGCTTGCGGACGATCGCGGCGCGGTGGGCGTACGGGCAGACCCAGGAGACGTAGAGGTGGTAGCGGCCGGGCTCGGCGCGGTGGCCGCTGGAGCCGTCGGCGGTGATCCGGCCCTGGAACGGGTAGACGGGGCGGTTCCAGTCGGGCGACAGGTGCAGGCGGCCCGGCCCGTAGTGGCCGTACGCGACGAGGTCGACGGGGCTCGCGTAGGCGCCCGTCCGGGTGGGTGTGGACACGGGATCTCCGGGTTCAGGAGTCGGGGTGGGCCAGGAAGCGGCCGAAGCGGCCCTGGTGGTAGAGGAGCGGGCGGCCCTGCCGGTGGACGTCGGCCTCGGCGACCAGGCCGACCACCAGCACGTGGTCACCGACCTGCGCCGTCTCGTAGGGCAGGCAGATCAGGTGCGCGGAGACGTCCTGCAGCAGCGGCGCGCCCAGCGGCCCCGGGCGCCAGCGGGTGGGCTCGGCGAAGCGGTCGACGCTCTTCCTGGCGAACCGGGCCGCCAGCTCGGACTGGTCGCTGGCCAGGATGTTGACCGCGAAGTGGTCGGCGGCGCCGAGTCTGGGCCAGGTGGTGGAGGAGCGGTCCACGTAGAAGGAGACCAGGGGCGGTTCGAGGCTGACGGAGGAGAAGGAGGTGGCGGTGAGACCGACGGGGACGCCGTCGCTCTGGGCGGTGATGACCACGACGCCGCTGGCGTGCACGGCCAGCGCCCGCCTGAACAGGGCGGCTTCGACGGCGTGGCCGTCGGTCAGGGATGAAACGGTCACGGGAGTTCCTCACAGGAGAAAGGCATGCTCGCGCGGCGCCCCGGTGACGGTCCGGGGTCGCGGAGAAGGGGAAGTCGTCGACGAGGGCGCGGGCGGCTTCGGCCGCGCCGGGAGCACGGAGGTGGCGGCTACGGATGCGTGATCAACGACACTGCGCGCTGGCGACGTGGCAGAAATCCACGTGGGAGCGCCTAGTCAGGAGGAGACCCTGCCTCATGGGAACGACGTTAGGCCGCGGTCCCGGGGAAGTCAATATTTCCTACTAGCTTTTAGGGGATTTAGGCGCGCGAAAGGCCGTGCCCCGGGCGGGGCACGGCCTCACATGTCTTCGGCGCCGGCTCTGATGGCTTCGCGGATGCGGGGGTACGTGCCGCAGCGGCAGATGTTGCGCAGGCCGTCGAGGTCGGCGTCCGTGATCGAGCGGCCTTCGGCGGCGACGCGGCGGACCAGCGCCACGGCGGCCATGATCTGGCCCGGCTGGCAGTAGCCGCACTGGGCGACGTCGTGGTCGAGCCAGGCCTGCTGCATGGGGTGCAGGTCCCGGCCGACCGTGGCCGCCAGCCCTTCGATGGTCGTGACCTCGTCGGTGGGCTGGAGATCCTGGACGGGGATCGCGCAGGGGTTGACGGCCTTGCCGTTGAGGTGGCTGGTGCAGGCTTTGCAGACGTTGATCCCGCAGCCGTACTTCGGCCCGGTGATGCCGAGGATGTCGCGCAGGACCCACAGCAGGCGGACGTCGCCGGCGACGTCGACGGTGACCTGTTCGCCGTTGACGCGGAACGTGTGCTCGGGCACTCAGATCTCCTTGCTTCAGCGGGCGTGGTCCAGGCCGTCGGTCGGCGACGGCGGGATCGGGGGGACGGTGGGCTTGGGGGTGAACGAGAGCGTCCCGTGGTTGATCGGGAAGCTGGTGGGCATCGTGCCGGTGGCGCGTCCGTACGCGCAGGCGACCGCGGCCATCGACGCGGCGACGCCCAGCTCCCCCGCGCCCCCGGGCTGGTCGGACGTGCTGGGCATGACGATGACCTGGAGTTCCGGCGGGGTGTTCCACTGGCGGGTGTAGAAGTAGTTGTCCCAGCTCGCCTCCAGGAAGTGGCCGTCGCGCAGGTGGAGGCTGGAGGTCAGGGCCAGCGCGATGCCGTCCATGACGCAGCCCATCATCTGGGCCTCCAGGCCGCGGGGATTGACGGCCAGGCCGACGTCCACGGCGAAGACGACCTTGGTGACGCGCGGCCCGGCCACGCCGTCGCGGATGGGCCGGTCGACCGTCGCGGGCCGGCAGTCGATCTCCACCAGCGCGGCGCTGACCGATTTGTACTCGGCGTGGAACGCGATGCCCTGGGCGGTGCCGGGCGCCATGGACCGGCCCCAGTTCCCGGCCTCCGCCACCTTCGCCAGCACCGCCCTGGACCGGTCGTCCTGGAGGAAGTCGCGCCGGAACCGGTAGGGGTCCTTGCCCATCCTCGCCGCGAGCTGGTCGACGATGAGCTCGCGGGCGCAGGTGACGTCGGGCGAGTAGACGTTGCGCATGCTGCCGGTGTTGAAGCCCTTGTCCGTCTCGCTGAGCAGCCGGCTGACGGCCCCGAACCGGTAGGACGTCGCCTGGCTGAGATGGAAGAACGTCTGGGCGAAGCCGATGTCGCCCACCGGGAGCCTCGCGGCCAGGGCGGTGATGATCTCCCCGAGCCCGTGGCCGAGGTCCGTGGAGACGCTGGTGTGCCGCTGCTTGTAGCTGAGCACGGTGTCGCCGAGGTAGGCGACGCGGACCCGCGAGGTGGCCATCGGGTGGGTGCGCCCCTGGCGGGAGTCGTCGGCGCGGTGCCACATGAGCTTGACCGGTTTGCCGATCTTCTGTGACATCTCGGCGGCTTCGAGCGCGGCGTCGAAGAACAGCTTGCGCCCGAAGGAGCCGCCGCCCTCGGTGACGTGCACGGTGACCTTGCCGGCGGGCAGCCCGAGCTTGGCGGCGATGGCCTGCTGGGCGACGATCGGCGATTTCAGCGCCGACCAGATCTCGGCCCGGCCGGCCCGCACGTCGGCGATCGCGCAGTTGGGTTCGAGCGCGCTGTTGCTGCGGAAGTAGAAGGTGAACTTGCCTTCGACGACCGGGGTCGGCGGCCTGAGCCCCATCGGCAGCTCCGCCGCTTCGAGCTGCCGCAGCACACTGGCGTCGGACTTCCCCTCCGCGGTGCCCGGTCTCCAGGAGACCTGCAGGGCGCGTACGGCGTCGACGCACTGCCCGAAGGTCTCGGCACGGACCGCGACCCCGGTGGAGATCGTCACCACGTCGGTGACGCCGGGCATGGCGCGGACCTGCGCGAGGTTCGCCACCGAGCCGACCTTGCCGTTGATGGTCGGCGGGCGGCACACCATCGCCGGCTTGGCGTCCGGGACGTCGAGGTCCATCGCGAACTTCTTGCGCCCGGTGACCGCGTCCAGGGCGTCGACGCGGTTGTGCGGCCTGCCGATGACGGTGAAGCTCTCCCGCGGCGCGAGCTCCACGGACACCCGCTCGGTCCGCGTGCTCGCGGCCTTCGAGGCGAGCGCGCCGATGCCGACGCTCCGGCCGGCGCGGTCCTTGACCACCCCGTCCTCGATCGTCAGGTTGCCCGCGTCGGTGCCGAGTTCGGCCGCCGCGGCGGTCAGCAGGCGCTGCCGGGCGACGGCGGCGGCGACCCGGATCGGGGTGTAGGTGGCGATGGTCGTGTTCGAGCCGCCGGTGAGCTGGTTGAACACCAGCTCGGGCCGGGCGTCGGCCAGCGTGACGCGCACCCGGTCCAGCGGCACGGACAGCTCCTCGGCGATCAGCATGGCCGTCGAGGTGGTGATGCCCTGGCCGACCTCGGCCCGCGGCAGCGCGAACGCCACCGTGCCGTCCTGCCGTACCTCGACCGAGATCAGGTTCGAGGTGGGCAGCGCCGCCGCCGTCATGAGGTCGTTGAGGTCGACCAGCTCGGTCAGTTCGGGCGCGGCCAGTGCCCCGGTCCCGGCCGGGGCACTGGCTCCGGCCGGCGCCGGGGCGAGCTCGGCGGCGGCCACCAGGGTCGGGGCCGCCAGCACGTACCCGAGGAAGCGCCGCCGCCCGATGGCCGAGCCCGGCCCGTCGTCCTGCGGTCCGGTCATCAGGTGCCGGGCCGGTTGGTCGTGGGGATCTCGATCTTGGTCTCCTTGCCCTTGGTGAGGAAGAACATGATGTACTGCCGGACCGCCTCGTCGATGACCCAGGCGATCTGCGGCACCAGCGGCAGCGGGATGAGCCCCTCACGGAACCTGACCAGCTTCGGCCAGGCCGAGCTGATCAGCGGGTCCCACACCGGCTCACGCTCGATACCGTCCCAGTCGGCCACCTGGTCGCCGACCAGGTAACGGGCGAGCGCGTTGCAGAGCGGCCGGCTGATGCTGCCGGGGCTGGTCTGCTCGGCGAGCTGGTCCAGCAGGATGTCGGTCAGCGCCACGCCCTCGGGGGTCGGCCCCATGTTGCGGGGCAGGACCTGGTCCGATTGCGCGTAGGCCTCGTCCCAGCTTGAAGGGATGTACTCGTCCTTGATGCCGAGCATGTGCGCGGTCACCTGCCACACGTGCAGGTACGCCGCGGAGTCGGCGGAGCTGATCGGCACCTTCCATTCGAGCATCTTGCGCATGGCGAAGGTCGGCAGGGTGTGCCAGGTGACCAGCATGTCCTCCTGGCTGATCGGGATGCCGTAGGGCCAGTGGGGCACCTGCCGCAGCAGGTGCCGCACCGCGGCGTGCACCAGCCGGGTCTTCACCGCCTCGACCACGCACGAGCCGTCCGGCCGGTAGGCGTTCAGCGACCCGACGGCGAATCCCAGGATGCTCGTCTTGGCCACGCGGTCCTCCATGTCCGCGCCGCCCTTGGAGTAGTAGACCGCGCGGGCCTCCTTGGGGATGGCGGTGCTCAGCATGCCGCCGCCCACGCCGTTGAGCAGGTTGAGGTACAGCCCTCTGGACTTGTTGAAGTCGGCCGCGGTCTCCAGCTTGCCGCGGTCCGCCCACGACGGCAGCCGGCGTGCCCGCTCCATGAAGTCCCGCAGATCCGCCGGCAGGCCGTCGGGCAACGGCTGGTCGTTCCGGTTCCAGTCCCACAGCAGGCGGTTGACCTCGGGCACGTCACCCCGGTCGATCAGCGAGGCGACCAGTGCGTCGGCCTCCTCGTCCCACACCCATCGCGGGTCCGTGCCGGCGCCGGAGCCCGCGACCGAGCCGCGCGCCGACCAGGTCCAGGGCGTCTGGCTCGCCTCCGCCGGAGGGGTGAGCCCCAGGGCGCCGAGCGCTCCCAGCGTTCCGCCCGAGATCAGGATCTTGCGCCTGCTCAACTCCGCCATTGCGCGTACTCCTCTCCGTGTGCCGGGTGAAAGGGGTCGATCAAGACGGCCGGTTGGTTTCCGGGATCTCGATCCTGATCGGCTGCGCTTCGGACAGGAAGAGCAGAGTCGCCTTGCGCAGGAACTCGTCGAAGAGCCAGTACGTCTCCGGCGCCAGCGGGAGGTTGAGCAGACCTTCGCGGATGGCGATGAACGGCCGCCAGGACAGCCGGAGCAGCGAGTCCCAGACGGGCTCCCTCGGGATCTTCAGCCAGCCGGCTATCTGGTCGCCGAGCACGTAGCGGGTGAACGCGCCGAGGATCGGCTTGGACAGGATGGCGCCGTCGACCTCGGCGCCGAGGTTGAGCAGGATGTCGGCCAGCTTGATGCCCTCGGGGGTCGGCGCCAGGATCGGGGTCAGAACCTGCTCCGCCTGGGAGTTCGCCTGCGCCCACGACGCGGGGATGTACTCGTCCCTGATGCCGAGCATGTGCGCGGTCAGCTGCCACGAGTGCAGGAAGGCCGTGGACTCGGAGGAGGGAATCGGCACCCTCCAGTCGAGCATCTTCTGCATGACGGTCGTGCCCAGGCTGTGCCAGGTGACCATCATGTCCGCCTGGCTGATCGGGATCTCCTCGTCGGCGACCGGGGGCCAGTACGGGGACTGCGGCAGCAGGTGCCGCACCGCGGCGTGCACCAGCCGGGTCTTGACGCAGGTCACGATCATCTCGCCGTCGGGGGCGAAGGCGTTGCGGGTCATGATGTCGTAACCGAGCTTGGCGGTCTTGGTGATGCGGTCCTTCATGTCCGCGCCGCCCTGCGAGTAGTAGACGGCGCGGGCCTCCCTGGGGATGACCGTGCTCATCATGCCGCTGGCCATGCCGTACAGGACGCCGAGGTAGAGTCCCCGCTTCTCGGTGAACCTGAACGAGGTGGCGAGCTTGCCGTGGTCGGTCCAGGCCGGAAGCCGCCGGGCGTCCTCCATGAACGCCCGCAGGTCCGCCGGGAGCCCGTCGGGCAGCGGCTGGCCGTTCTTGGTCCAGTTGCGTAAGAGCCGGTTGACCAGGGGCACGTCGCCCCGGTCGAGCAGCGAGGCGACCAGCGGGTCCGCTTCCGCGTCCCACACCCATCGCGGGTCGGCGCCGACGCCCGTGCCCGCCACCGAGCCCTTGGGCGACCAGGTCCACGCGTACGCCGGGGTGGTGGCGCTCAGCGCGCCGAGCGCGCCGAGCGCGCCGCCCGCCTTCAGCACGTTGCGTCTGCTGGGTTTGTCCATGCCGTCGTTCCTCCTCTTCTCGCCGGGAGAGCGGGATGACACCCGTTGATACGATGAAACAGGGAACGAGTCCGTGTATCATCATCATGAGAGCACAACGTGATGCCCATCACAAGACCGCGGCCACCGTTGTGGGGGAACGAGTCAGAACCGTGTACGTGAGGTGATCGTGGAATCCGCGCTGTCCGCGCTAATGCCGCCGTCGGACTCCGAGTCGTTGCTGGAACGCGCCTACATCGACGCGGTCGAGCAGGTCGACGACACCGACCCGACCCGGGCGCGCATCCTCGACGCGGCGTACGAGCAGTTCTGCCGCACAGGCATCCGGCGCTCCACGATGGAGGACGTGGCCCGCCGGGCCAAGGTCTCCCGCGTCACCGTCTACCGGCGCTTCGCCACGAAGGACAGGCTGGTCGAGCACGTCGTGCGCCGGGAGTTCCGGCGCTACTTCGACCAGTTCCTGATCGACATCGAGCAGGCCCGCACCGCCGCGGACCGGGTCGTCCTCGGCTTCGTCAGCTCGATGCGCGCGATCCGGGGCAACCCGCTGATCGGCGGCCTGATCGAGGCCGAGCCCGAGCTGCTCGTGCCGTCCATGATCAGCGACGGGGGCCGGACCCTCGCCACCGTGCGGCAGTTCGTCGCGGGCCAGCTCCGCCGCGAGCAGCGCGCGGGCCACGTGCCGGACGACCTGGACGCCGACCTGGTGGCCGAGCTCATGGTCCGGGTCTCCGCCTCCTTCCTGTCGACCCCGAGCCACATCGTCGACCTCGACGACGACGAGCAGCTGGCCGCCGTCGCCCGGCAGTTCCTGGTGCCCATGCTGGGCGGCTCCCGGCCGTCCTGAGAACGGTCCGGCGCCGAGGCGGCCAGGTTCGAGGCGCTGCTGCTCGGCGTGCTGGCCGCCGGCCCCGCCCCGATCACGCTGGTGAACGGGGAGGGGCGGGGTGGTGGCGACCAACTCGCCGCGGTTACCCGCCGGCTCCCTGCTCCTGGACCCGGGCCCCGACCGGCACCCGCTGCCCGGGCTGCCATGGAGCATCGTCACCTCGGCCAGGGACCGGGCGATCAGCCCTAGATAGCCGCCCGGATCTTCCGGAGAATGCCCGGCCGGTACCAGACCGGCCGGACACCCTCGCTCAGTACATCGGCTTGATGAAGCCCTTGATGAAGCCGGCGATGAACGCCCCTACCTGCCCCGCTGGGGCGAGAGATTCGCCGTACTTCGGGAAGTGCCCGACGGGGGTGGCCCACTTGTCTCGGTACACTTTTTCAAACTCGAGCCCCTTCTGCACCCCCGAGGTCAGCCGGTTGTGCCGGATGGCGGCCTGCTCCGCGCGGCCCTGGTTGCGAGCTTGGGTCGCGGGGGGCGACTGCTGTGGCCTCACCGGCTCCCGCCGCGCCCTGGGCGGCGACTGCCGTTGGGCCGCCCGATGACTGGTCGGACGGGTGCCAGGCCGGTGCCGCTGCTGGGATCTGGCCGGAGACCTGCTCGCGCGCCTGCTGTTCCGCACCTTGGCCGCGAGTTGCCTGCGCTGGGCCATGATCTCCTTCCGGCGTTTCGCCGCCGCCGCCACCCTGCGCTTCTGCGCCGCCTGCGCCGCCCGCTTCCGCTTCTCGGCCGCCCTCCTCTTGGCCGCCTCCGCCCTCTTCTTGGCCGCGGCTGCCTGCCTGCGCTTCGCGGCCTCCTCCGCGGCCTTCTTCCTCTTGGCCTCAGCGGCCTTGCGCTTGGCCGCCTCCGCGGCTGCTCTGCGCTTGGCCGCTTCCCTGGCCGCGCGCCTGGCAGCCTCCTGGGCGGCGCGCCTCCTGGCCAGCCAGGCCGCCAGCCGCCTGGCTGCGGCTCTGGCGGCGAGTATCATCGCGACCCGTGCCGCGACAGCGAACCAGACCCACTGACCGTCGGGGTCGCTGAGGGTGACGGGGCTGTTGTTGGCGTAGGCGTAGGCGTTGAGCTGCTGCGGTTCCTCCGGGTCGATGATCGGGTCCACGGAGAGGAAGCGGCCGTTCCTGGGGTCGTACTCGCGCGCGCCGAGGTGGACGAGGCCGATGGTCTCGTCCCGGGTCCCGCCGACGAAACCGCGCTGCCCCGGCCACCAGGAGGGCGGTGATCCGCGGTCCTCGCCGAACGGTGTCGTCCTCCTGACCGCGAGTTCGCCGGTGCTCGCTTTCACGGCCGCCTGGGCGGTGCCCTGGTGGTCGCCGGCCAGGAAGTACACCTGGTTGTCCGGCGTGCGCACCGCGATGGGCTGGCCGCCGACGGTGTAGTAGCGGGTCTGCTCGACGGCGTCCTTCGCGTAGTCGAAACGCAGCTCCATGTCGTCGATGTAGAGGGTGGCGTCGGTCGGGGTCTTGCGCAGCAGGCGGTCACCGTCCGCGTCGTACACGAACGAGGTGACCTTGCCCGCCTCGGTCACCGACTCCAGGTTGCCCTCGGCGTCCCAGACCAGGGTCTGGTCGGAGTTCCCGACCTTGCGCCTGGTGGTGTTGCCGGACGCGTCGTAGGCGAACAGGTCCTGCCCGACGGACTGCAGCGCGTGCGGCCGGGGGCTGCCCGCCGCCGGGTAGGCGGAGGTGAGCACGGTGTCGGGCGCGCCGCCCCAGCCGTGCCTGGTTTCCTTGATCCGGTTTCCGGTGACGTCGTAGGCGTAGCTGAACGCGTACGGGGCCACGCCGCCGATCGTGGCGGCCTGCGGGCCGGCGGTGGCGCAGCCGTCCGTGGCCGTCCACGCCGAGGTCAGGCGGCGCAGGTGGTCGTGCCTGAAGCACTGGGTGTCCTGCCCGCCGGCCCGTTCCTCGATCTTGGTGATGTTGCCGGCCGGGTCGTAGCTGTAGCGGAGGTCGAGGTCGGTGGCGGGGGCGCCGGCCCGGTCCAGCCGGATGCCGGTCGTCCTGCGGGTGCCCTCGTCGTGGGTGTAGGTCAGCCAGGTCTTCCCGGCCCCCTCGCCCAGCTCGTACTGCAGGGTGTCGCCCATCTTCGAGTAGCGGGCCGCGCTCACGTACGGCGACAGGCCGGCGACCCTGGTCGGCTGGGCGAGCTCGTCGTAGGTGTAGACGACCGACTCTTCCGCCAGCCCGCCGGCGGCGGGGAAGCTGACGGACTGGACCTCGTCGTCGAGCGTGTAGCGGGTGTTGAGCACGTACGAGCCGGCCAGCTTGCCCTCCCGCGCGGGGATGGTGACGGTCTGGCGTAACGTGCGGTAGTCCGCGTCGATCGCGTTGATCTCGGCCTTGTACGCCTGCCCGCCCACGTAGCGGATGGCGGCGTTCAGCTCGCCCTTGGCCAGCGCGTCGTACTTCCACTCGGCCAGCAGCGTGCCGGTCGCCGAGCCCTCGCGCAGCTGCGTCTTGCGGCCCAGCGCGTCGTAGCCGTGCCACAGGGTCCTGCCGCGGGCGTCGGTGGTGGTCACCACCTCGTCGGCGTCGTTGTACGTGGTGGTCGTGACGCCCTTGTCCGGGTCCTCCGTCCTGATCTCCCTGCCGCGCAGGTCGTAGTGGTGACGCCACACGTTGCCGGCCGCGTCGGTCACCGTGGACAGCCGGCCGGCGGAGTCGTAGGTGTACTTGGTGGACTCGTACGCGCCCGTCGGGGTCGCGCCCTTGTACTCCCGCAGCTCGACGAGCCGGTCCTCGGCGTCCCCGATCCGGGTGGTCGCGGTGCCGCCCGGCGGCGGCGTCAGGTGGAGGCGGTCGCCCTCCATCTGGGCGCTCACCCGGAACTTCTCCACGCCCTTCGCCTTGAGGATCTGGGTGTCGAGCTCGCCTGCGCCGTCGTACAGTGACACGACCTGGTTGGGCACGTCGGCGTCGGCCACCGCGATCAGGTTCGTGGACGGCGTGCCGACGGCGAAGTAGCCGGTGTTGGCCTTGTGCTCCTCGCCCTGTGAGTTGTAGAGGGTGTCGGTGATCGTCCGGCCGTCACGCAGCGCGGGGTCGCTCGCCTGGTCGTCGCGGGGCGCGGGCTCCTGGGTCTGGCGCTCGCGCAGCAGGCCGTCGTACAGCTCGTGACTGGTGGTGTAGCCGCCGTCGGCGCGCAGTGTCTTGGTGGTCACGACACTGGGGCCGTCGTTGCGGGTCAGGTAGGTGTACTCGGTGCTCGGCGACTGCCCCGCCGCCTTGCTGCGGTCGGGCTGCCACACCTTGGTCAGCCGGCCCAGCGGGTCGTACTCCAGGTCGACGCGGCGGTTGTTGGCGTCGACCTCGGCGACCGGCTCGCCCCAGGCCGGTTCCAGCTGAGTGCGCTCGGTGTGGCCGAGTGCGTTGGTCTCGGTGGTCTCCGTCACGGGGGCGCCCGAGGCGGGGCTGTAGGCGGTGACGGACCGGGTGCCGACCGGGTCGGTCTCGCTGGTCTCCCGGCCGTAGACGTCATAGGTGTGCGCGCTGCCGGTGATCGTCCGGCCGTCTGCGGAGACGAGCTCCTGAACGGAGGTCACGTCGCCCTTGGTGGGCGGCTGGCCGTTCGCCTTCCCGTCGTACTGGATGCGCTCGTCCGAGAGCACCTCACCGGCGGCCAGGGCCGCGACCGGAGTGTCGCAGCCGGCCGAGACCGACTCGATCCGGCTCGTGTAGTCGAGCATCCAGGAGGTGTCATTCCTGGCGTAGCTGTACCGGACGCACTCGTCGTCGCCGGCGTCGGCCAGGTCGCCCTTCTCGTGCACCCGCAGGAGCAGGCCCGTCTCGTCGTACGAGCGAGCCTCGCCGGTGCGCCGCCACCGGCCGTCCTGGAGCGCGGTGCGGGTGACCATGGAGGCGGGCTGGATCACGTGCGCGGCCTTGGTGACGCCGTCATGGGTGGACTCCGCCGTCTTGACCGACCACGGCGCCTCCAGGGTCGCGGTCAGGATCGCGCCACCGTCGCCGTCGAAGAGGATCTCCTCGCGCTCGAAGCCGGCCAACTGGTCGAGGTCGTCCAGCTTGCCGCCTTCGGAGTCCTCGACCTCCTCGCTGCGCCGGGAGCCGTCCGACCGCTTGTCGCCGTGCAGGCCGCGGAAGTACCGGTACTCCTTGAGCGTCCGCTCCGCGTCCTGCCCGTCGCCCTCCCTCACGCGTACGCGGCCGTACCCCCGCCAGTCGGACCACGTCCGGTGCGCGGGCTTGACCAGGATGTTCTCGGCGTAGCGCCAGCCGGCGCCGTCCAGGTACTCGTAGCCGGTGACCACGTCGGGCGAGCCCGCGACCCGGTCGACCTCGACCGTCTGGGTGACCAGGTACTTGTGGAACCAGTCGGTGACCTCGGTCTCGTCCGGGGGCGCCCAGCGCTGCGGGAAGCAGCGTCTGGCGTTCCGGTCCGCGACCGGCGTGTCACCTGGGGCGCAGTCGGCGGGCGAGTAGTTGATGCGCAGCTCGCCGCCGGACTCGTTGCCGATCGCCTGCACCCGCCACTTGATCAGCGGGGGACGCCCTTCGAGCGCGTCCACCCGGTTGGGCAGCTGCTTGCCCGTGAACGTGATCGGAGGCAGCGTGAGCGAGCCGCCCACGTGGCCGGACTGCTGGATCGAGGCCAGCCACAGCGCCGGGCTCATGCCGTCCCCGGAGGCGGGGAAGGTGTGCGTCAGCTTCCACGAGTCCACCGGCTGGTACTGGCCGGAGGCGTTGCGGATCTGGGTGGTGACCTTCGCCAGCCGCTTGCGTGAGAAGAAAGTCGGCGCCAGCCGGTCGGTGCACTTCACGCCGGCGTCGCAGATCTGGTCGAACGGCACGTCCGGCCAGTGCTTCGCGGTGTCCTTCTTCAGCTCGCCGGGTGCGCATGTGACGGCGCCGGAGGGGACGCAGCGCTCGGCGTGCTCGAACAGCACGCGGGCGGCCGGAGCCCTGGTGAACAGCTCGTCCTTCAGGTATCCGTAGTCGATGCGGGCGAGCGGGGCGGCGCGCACGTACCGGGTGCCGAGCTCCGGCTTCATGCTGCGGCCGTAGTGGTTCGTCTCGTGCTCGTACCAGTACGTGGTGGCGTTGCCGTGGGTGTCGGCCACGTAGTCGAGGTTCCACCGGTAGGCCTGGTGGCACCAGGCGTTGGCGGGGGTGCCCGAATGGCACGGCTCGCCGCTGTTGTTGCCGAACACCGGTACGGTCTGCACCGACTTCGTCTCGGGGTTGCCGGTGGTCTCGGCCCAGCGGGGGAGGCGGTTCAGGCCGAAGGTGTACTGGGTGCCGTCGGGGCTCGTCATCCGCCAGTACTCGCCGTTGTTGTCACCGTTGGTGGCGCCGACGAGCGCTTCGATCCTGGTCCCGTCGTCGCGCTTGGGCCGCCACCGCCCGCTCACGGCGTCCTTGACGAGCTCCATGGCCGTGCCGTCGAGGGACATGGTGGCGTTGTCCTGGTCCCAGCACAGGTCGCCGGTCTTCTTGCCGTCGAGCATGCAGGCCTTGTAGCGGCGTTCGATGTAGCCGCCCGGGTTCAGCTCGAAACCCTCACCGGCCCAGGACGCCTGGTTGTTGGTGGAGGCGGTGCGGCCGTCCACGCTCTGCGAGGAGTAGGCCAGCGCCGGCTCCGGCTCGTCGCCGCCCAGGGCGGGCGGGGTGCGCAGCTCGTACCCCCAGGTGAAGTCGCCGGACTGGGCGCCCACGCTCCACGTGGCCGTGGGTGACAGGGAGGTGGCGGCGTGGTCGCCGGACGGTCCGGAGGGGGCCGCTGTGAGCGCGTACAGGCCGTCGGTCCCGACCTCGGCGGTGACCGTGCCCTTGGCCGCGTCGTTCTCGCTCTTCACCGGCAGCGACGGGGCACAGCCGGTGGCGGCGGCGTCGAGCGCGCACTCCTCCAGCTTGACCACGCGCAGGCGGGAGCCGTAGTCGCCGCCGTACGCGTGCCGGAAGCCTGAGTAGTCGATCTCCAGGCGGGTCGTGGCCGCCGTCTTGACACCCGCTCCGGGCTTGAGCCGCAGGGCCAGGCCGGGCAGGTCGGTGTCCAGCAGTTCGACGCTCACCGGGGCCTGGGCGGCGGCGGTTTTCGCGGTTCCGGGCGCCAGCCTGACGGGGAAGTCCTCCACCTGGACGGCGGCGGAACCGCCCAGCACGGCGCTGCGCGTGCGGGGCCAGCGGACCTCCGGGGGCTTCTGCCACGCCTGCTCGGCGGCGGGGTCGGCCATGGGCGGTCTGACGGGGACGTCAGTGCCCTTGACCGGCGCTTCCCGCTGCACGGCAGGGTCCTGGCGGGGAGCCGCCTGGGCCGGTGTGGCCTGCACCAGCTGCACCACGAGCAAGATCGTGAGGGCGGGGGCAAGCTTGCGGGGCCAGCGGGCTTCGGGCTTGTTCTCTCCCTCGAAGCGGTTCCATGAGCTGTCGGGGATGTCGGGCTGCCGAGGGGCCTGCTGGAGGCCGTTCCATCGGGATTCGGGTAACTCTAACTCGCCTGGAACATCCATGAGCGTCTCTCCAGTGGGGGGTTCTGGATGGGTGTTCTACTGCGCGGCCAGTTGGGCGATCTGCTCGACGCTCAGCACTCCGTCGTAGAGGCGGATGTCGTCGATCGTCCCCGGCCAGTGACCGGTGAAGACTCCCGCGGTCTTGGTACGGCCCAGTTGCAGCGGCCTTGAGGCGTTCCATTGGCTGAGATGGTCGGTGTGGGTGGTCGACAGGCGGCCGTCGACGTAGACGCGGAGCTGTCCGGCGAGCGGGTCGTACACGCCGGCGACGTGCGTCCACACCATCGGCACCGGCACGGCGTCGGAGCGGGCACGCACGAGGGCGGCGGTGTCGGTGTCCGCGCCCGCCATGCCGAGCATCCACCGGCTCCGCGCCCCGTCGTAGCCGAGCTGGAAACCGGCGGCCCGGTCGCCCGGCTGGGCGACGAGCGCGGCGTCCCCGGCGGGGAGATAGTCCAGCTGCGTCCAGCCCGCGACGGTGAACCCCGTCCGGGTGTTCACGGCGGGGCCGGCCGTCTGGGCGTGGCCGGTGACTCCGTCGAGGGCGAGCCCGCCGCCGAGCCAGCCGCCGGTCCACGACGCGCCGCCGGTCACAGTGGCCGGCGTCGACCGGCCGGAGGAATCGGCCGCGGACAGGCCCTCGGTCTCGTCCATCTTCCAGTGGCCGACGAGCGTGGTGGCGCTGTGGATCAGGTCGGCGACCTCTCCGGCGAAGACGGCCCGGCCGTAGACACGGACCTCGTCGACGTCGCCGGGCCAGAACTCCGCGGCGCCGCCTGCCTGGCCGCGGCCGATGGTGAGACTGCCCGTGGCGGCCCACGACCGCGCCGCGACGGTCGATTCCAGCCTGCCGTTGACGTAGAGGGAGACCCGCCCGGCCGCGGCGTCGTACACCCCGGTCAGGTGGGTCCACTCGCCGAGCCTCGGCGGTGCCGCGGAGAGCGCGCGCACGGCCGGGGCGCCGGCGGTGTCCGAGCCGGCGACGGCCAGCGCCCAGCGGTCGTCGGGCTTCGAGTACTGCAGGGCGAACGCTCCCGTGCCCGTGCCTTCCTGGGTGAGCGCGGTGGCCGTGGCGCCGGTGCCGGTCAGACGGACCCAGGCGGCGACGGCGAAGTTGCGGCTGGTGTCCACGACCGGGCCCTGGGTCTGCGCGTACGAGCTCGCGAGGCGCAGGGCGGCGCCGTTCCTGCCGGAGGTCCATGTGGCCCCGTGCAGCGTCACGGGATGGGAGCCCGCGGCGTCGGCGGCGAGGGTGCCCTGGCCTTCGTCCAGTTTCCAGTGGGCCGCCGGATCGGCGCCGGGGTTGACGTTGAAGATGTAGGCGCGGATCGGGCCGAGCCCGCCGGCGTGGTCCTTGCTGCGCACAGAGAGGACGTTGGGGCCGTCGTGGCGCGGGGTGAGCCGGATCGTGGCGGTGCCGTTCTGCCCGGCGGCGACCTCAGCGCCGGGCGTGGTGTCGAGCCCGTAGAGGTAGCCGGCGACGTCGGCGACGCCGTTGGGCGCGAAGGTGAACGTGCCCGCGAGGCCGACACCGTCGCTCCAGGCGTTCTCCCCGTACTCGGCCGAGGTCACCACGGGCTCCCTGACCGGTGCCGAGGAATCCACCCTGATCTCGCACCAGGGGCTCCACGCGCTGCCGACGGTGCCGTCCTCCGCGAGCACGCGCCAGCGGACCACCGAACCGTCGGTGTACGCGCCCTGCGGCACGAGCGCGGAGAACGCGTTGCCCGTCGAGCCCATGGGCGTGACGTACTCGCCCAGTTTGGTGACCCCGTCGGCCGCGTACCACTCGAACCGGCCCCGGACGGAGTTGTCGGCGTCCCTCAGCTTGGCCCAGAGTCTCGGCGTGGCGGTGCTGCTGACGGGCCGCGCGTCACCGGAGACGCAGGCGCCGCCCGGGTCCGACCACACGTCGCCGGTCCCGGGCGTGGCGGGCAGCGAGTTGTACTCGATGACCAGGACCGGGTTGTTCCTGAACTTCTTCCAGGCGTACACGTCGGACTCGCTGGTGGCCCGCAGGCCGATGGTGGCGTAGGTCCAGCCTTCGGACGCGGCCCGGACGACCCACGGCGTGGCGTCGAACTCGACCCCGCCGGGCTTGCACGCCGTGCCCCAGCCCTTGGCGACGTTCACCGTGGCCAGCTTGGTGGACCAGTACGGCTGTTTGCTCCAGGTGGTGCTCTTGCTGATCGCGCCGGTCCCCCAGGCTTCGACCTTGCGGGCCTGGCAGGAGTACGACCACGTCTCGTACGTGCGCAGGGTCGCGTTGATGATCTGCTTGCCGTGGACTGTCGGGCCGACGGTGAACTGGAAGAACGAGCGGTTCGTCTGGGAACTGCTGATCTTCCCCACCCGGGCGATGTCGCTGGCGTTGAGGTAGTTGCTGCCGGCGTGGTTCTTCCAGACCGCCGTCCACGAGCCACGCGCGGCCGAGAAGTAGGGGTCCAGGTAGACGGGGAACGTCGTCTCGGGGCCGGTCAGCAATTTCTTGTCCGGCTTGAGGAGCAGTTTCCCGCCGACGAGCTCGACGCCCATGGTGGCCTCGCGCGCGTCCGGGGAGCGTCCCTCCTTGAGCGCCCGCGGGCTGGTGACGCCCTCCGAGTCCCACATCTTGGGGGTGGGTGCGATGAAGATCGTGCCGCCGTTGCGGTCGACGGCCTCCAGGTTGCCGACCTCGTCCGTCTTCAGCGACAGGCTCTCGGCCGACAACGGGTAGGCGAGCTCGGTCAGTTCTGCCGCGGCGGCCCGCGACTTGACCACCAGGATGTGGGAGAAACCGTCCACGTCGGCGGTGACCTGGAGGTCCACGCCCGGCATGACCTCGGGGTAGGTGGCGGTGTCACCGTCCAGCACCGGCTTGGGCAGTGTGCCGTGCCAGCCGAGCTCCATCGACTTGCCGCCCCGGGCCAACCGGGCGAGGGGGGCGGTGCCACCGCCGGAGAACGTCATGTCGACTGCCGTGGCGACCGGTTCGACCGCCCCGTCGGGGCGCGTGCGGAGCGTGGTGTCGACGGGCACCCAGCCGTCCCCCTCGCGCACGCGCACCGGGCGGACGTGCTGCTCCAGGAGGAAGGTCCCGCCGGGCTGGGCGAAGACCCGGGCGGTCTCGCTGCGCAGCGACTCGACCTCGACCCGCTTCCCGGTGCGCTGGGCGCGCGCCAGCGCGGCGGGCTCCGGCTCGACCGCCGACCCGCGGTCGACGGCCTGTACACGGCCGGCCCCCGCATCTTCCGGCGGGGGGACTACCAGGATCGCGGTGATCAACGCCGTCGTGATCAGGCCATGCACTGCACGCATAGGTTCCTCGCCCGTCGGTGAGCAGCAGTTGTCGCCCGGTAAACGATTACCTGACGTAGCCCCGATCTCGTGTGTCGATCGGATTGTCATCCCCTGTCAGGGGCGCGTCCATAGTCTCGCCACCCTCTATTTAAAATATTTTCATGAATCATTCTCGTCCGAAAATATCCTTCAAGGCGTCCGGAAAATTATCGAGGCACGTGGCAACCGGTTGCAGAGACAGCTGGAATATGGCGGATAAAGGCGAGTGCTCTCGCAGCAACCCCTTGCACGAGCATCGATGAAAGTTTCATCGTCCGCACGCTTCCCACCGCCCTCCCCAGGGCGGCTGACCAGCCAAGACGGTAGGCGGACCAGGCGGCTCGCCCGGCTGGGCCTTCCCGGCCTCGGCCGCCTGTGCTTCACTGCGAAGCACTGACGGGAAAGCGCTTACCCACTACCACCCCGCTCGCCGTGCTCCCCCTACCGAACTGGAGTTCTCCGTGCGCGAAAAAAGAAGATTGGCGCTATCGCTGGCCGCCGCTCTCGTGACGAGCAGCGGGCTGGTGGCCGTGATGGCGGGCGCCGCCTCGGCGGCCCCGTCCAACGGCTCCTACACGCTGGTCAACGCGGGCAGCGGGCTGTGCGCCGCCGTGCCGGGCGCGAGCACCGGCGACGGTGTGCAGCTCACCCAGGCCACCTGCACCGGCGCCGCCGGCCAGGTCTTCACCCTCAGCGGCGGCCAGCTCAAGGCGGCGCACAGCGGCAGGTGCCTCGGCGTCAAGGACGCCTCCACCAGCGCGGGCAAGGCCGTCCAGCAGGAGACGTGCACCTCCGCCGCCTCCCAGAGCTGGCAGTTCACCACCTCGGGCAGCAACTACCGGATCGTCAACGCCAACAGCGCCAAGTGCCTCAACGTCAAGGACAACTCCACCTCCTCCGGCGCCGCGCTCCAGCAGAACAGCTGCGACTCGGTCGCCACCAAGCAGTGGACGCTGCGGCCCGCGAACGGGGGCGGCAACCCTGACCCTGACCCGACGCCGACCATCACCCCCACCAGCGGCGGCGGCGACGGCAGCGGCGCCTGGCCGTCCGACACCGGCAGCGTGCACCAGACCACCACCCGCAACGCCGGCACGTTCTTCGACGGCGGCATGAAGCGCTACTACGGCATCGGCGACGGCGGCCAGAGCGAGAGCCAGGACCCCATGTTCGT
>NZ_JBFAPV010000014.1:0-245565 GCF_040676925.1 Nonomuraea sp. NPDC049486 | reverse complement strand
GCAAGACCCGTAGATCGATCGACAGTGAATCGTGCAGCAGCTTCGTACCCGGCACGCGAGTCCTCATGGCCGACGGCACCACCAAACCCATCGAGGACATCAGAGCCGGCGACACGATCATAGCCACAGACCCCAAGACCGGCAGAACCGCAGCCAAGTCAGTCCTATCGACTATCGCAAGCAAGGGCGCCAAAAACCTTATTACGATTACGGCGATGACCGGCGATCATGATGGCGAACTCTCTCGGACAGTGACCGCAACGGCAACTCATCCGTTCTGGGTTCCGGAGCTGGATGAATGGATTGAAGCAGGCAATCTGCAGAAGGGTATGTGGCTGCGGACATCGGCGGGGACGCGTGTCCAACTCTCGGCGACCGCTTCATGGTCGGGCAGCGACCAGCGTGTCTTCAATCTATCGGTTGCGGGTTTTCACACCTACCACGTAGCGGTCGGCGACCAAGACGCCCTCGTTCACAATGCGACCCCGTGCTTCAAGGGAGGCGTGTACACGCTTCGTGATGATACCGGTAAGGTAGTCCGGACCGGTAGAACAAATGATCTTGACCGTCGAAGGAGAGAGCATGCACGTAAGGAGGAGACATCTGATTACAAATTCCAAGTTGAATATCGGACGGATACATATGCCGAGCAGCGAGGGCTGGAGCAAGTTATCTGGGAGCAAAACGGGCGTCCCACGATGTCGGGTGTTCGGAGAACGGCGCCCATTGACCCGAGGAATAAGAAGAGAGATAGTTATATGGATGCGGCGAGAGATTACCTCGAAGGGCTCGATTAGTTAGTATGACATCCAAGCGAAAGCCGTATGGCGAGGGCGATATATTCGCAGTCCCACTACGTGGCAGTGGATTTGCTCTCGGCGTCGTCGCCCGAGTGGGCCGTTCAGGGATTACCTTGGGCTACTTTTTTGGACCTCGTCTGAACTGTATTCCCAATTCAGTCGAAGAAGGAGGGTTCAATTCGGAGGTTGCACTAAAGATATGCCTTTTCGGCGACCTTGGCCTAATCCAGGAGAAATGGAAAGTGTTGGGCCGTCTATCCAATTGGAATAGACAAAGCTGGCCCGTGCCTCGGTTTTGCCGAGACGGGAAGCTTTGTGTAACCTATGACGAATCTACATTGGAGGAGGTACGAGCGGAACGCATCCCTGGCGGCTGCGCACATTTGCCGGTAGATGGGCTAGAGGGTGCTGGCTATGTAGAGATTACATTGACTAAAATTCTTGCGCCTCAGCCTGGCTCCATGGCCTGATTCCCGTAAACGTTCATCCGTTCATCCTGGCCTCGATGACTCACGGGATGGCCGTCCCTTCTGACCGGATTCAGCTGGTGGAGTTTTTCGACCGATCGTCCTTTTCGCCGCGGGTCGGTCGCAGGCGGCCTGCCCGAGACGCTCGGGCAGGCGGCGGTTCCACGGGCCCTGTAACACCACCCCAATGCCCGCGATATGGATATAAGGGCGTTTCACGGGGGACTGGAGAGGTCTTCATGAGCGATTTGGCCGTCGTCACGCCCACCTACCGGCCCGACGCCGACCTCTTCGCCCACCTGCACCGCTCGGTCCTGGAGCACACCTCCGGCGATACCGTCCACCACGTGGTCGTGCCCGCCTCGGACCGTGCCCTGTTCGCCGGGTACGCGGGGCCGCGCTGCCGGGTGTGGACGTACCCCGAGATCCTCCCCCGCCGCATCACCCACCTGCCCGGCACCGCGCTCTGGATCGACCCGGCGCGGCCGTGGCCGCCGCTGCGCGGCTGGGTCGTCCAGCAGGCGGCGAAGATCGCCGTGACGGCCCGGCTGGACGCGCGGGTGGTGCTGGTGGCCGACTCCGACGTGGTCCTGGTCCGCGACGCCGGGCCCGAGCACTTCGTCCGCGACGGCCAGACCGTCCTGTACCGGGCCGACGGCGCGGTGCACGACGGCATGCCCGAGCACGTCACCTGGCACCGCGCCGCCCGTGACCTGCTCGGCCTGCCCGGCACCGCCGCCCCGCCGCTGCCCGACTACGTCAGCTCGCTGGCCTGCTGGGACCCGGCCGTGGTGCGCGCCATGATCGCGCGGATCGAGGAGGCCACCGGCCGCGACTGGCTGGGCGCCTTCACGGCCCACCTGCGGGTGTCGGAGTTCATCGTGTACGGGGTCTTCGTCGACGAGGTGCTGAAGACGTCGCCGCCCGGCGACACCGCGATGTGCCACAGCCGGTGGGACCGCACCCCGCTCGACCACGCCGGCGCCGTGGCCTTCGCCGAACGGCTGGGACCCCGGGCGATCGGCATGATGATCTCCGCCAAGTCGCGGACCCCCGTGGCGGCGCGTCTGGCCGCCATCCAGCGCTGCGCCCAGGTCACCGGACTCGATGGGAGCCCCCCTTGAGCAAGCTGGCGGTCATCACGCCGTCCTACGCCCAAGACGCCGAACTGTTCGCCCTCCTGCACCGGTCGGTGCTGGAGCACACCTCCGAGGACACCATCCACCACGTGTTCGTGCCGCCCGGCGACAAGGAACTGTTCGCCCCGTACCAGGGGCCGCGCTGCCACGTGTGGGTCCGCTCCGAACTGCTGCCCCGCCGCTACCTGCGAGTGCCCGGCACGGACGTGTACGTCAACTCCCGCCGCCCGTGGCCGCCGCTGCGCGGCTGGGTCATGCAGCAGACCGTCAAGATCGCCGCCGCCGGGCTGATCGACGCCGACGCGATGCTCATCGTCGACTCCGACGCGGTGCTGGTACGGCCGACCGACGCGACGTCGTTCACCCGGGACGGCCGGCTGTGCCTGTACCGCCTCGAAGAAGGCGTCACCGCCTCGATGGAGCGGCACGTGCTCTGGCACCACGTCGCGCGCGAGCTGCTCGGGCTGCCGCCACCGCCGCCGCCCCCGCTGCCCGACTACGTGACCGCGCTGACGTTCTGGGACCCGCAGATCGTGCGCGCCATGCAGCGGCGCATCACCGAGGTGACGGGACGGGACTGGCTGGACGCCTTCAACGCGCAGCTGCACGTCTCCGAGTTCATCCTGTACGGGGTCTTCGTGGACGAGGTGCTGAAGGCGGCGCCGCCGGTGAACACCTCGATCTGCCATCTGAGCTACAACCACGAGCCGTGGGACGAGGCGACGGCGGTGGCCTTCGCCGACCGGCTGGGAGCCGACGCGGTGGGGATGATGATCTCGGCCAAGTCGAACACGCCCATGGAGTCCAGGCTGGCGGCGATCCGGCGGTGCGCTCAGGTGGTGGAGTCGGGCTGACCCTCGCGGGTCACCACCTCGATCGGCCCGGTGTCCCCGCCGACGACCCGGAACTGCTGGGTGTCGCCGACGTCCTCGGCCTCGCCGGAAGCCTCGGCCTTGCCGGAAGCTTTGGCCGGGAGGGGATCGCCTCCCAAGCTCAGCTCCTCCACCGTAAGAGGGAAGGCCGGGAGCGTGGTCCGTTCAAGGGGCGTTCCGTTGCGGCGCGGCGGCGCTTCGGCCCCCGCCCCGATTCCGTCGCCGGCGGAGTGACCGCTTCCGGGGGCCGCGGAGCCCTTAGGAGAGGCGACACCTACCGCCGCGAGCGCGCCCGTGGAGCCCTCAGGAGAGGCGTCGCCCCTCTCGGGGGCCGGCAGGCGGAGGCGGGAGGGGACGCCGAGCCGGGTGATCGCGAAGGCCAGGGCCAGGCCGAGCGTGACGCCGGCGAAGGCGCCGCCGGCGGCGGCCATCAGGCGGCCCTGGACGATGGGCTTGGGCACGGAGGCGGGCATGACGTCGAGGATGCCGATGTGCGTGCTGATCGGCGCGTCCAGGGCCACCTGCCGCTCGGCCAGCTCCAGCTTGACCCGCTGCTGCGCCTTGGCCATGACCTCCCTGACCACCCGTGGCGAGGTGCTCTCCACCTCGACGTACACGAACGGCCCGTTGGTGCTGATGCCCAGCAGGTCGGGGTTGGTGCGCCCGTCGTTGATCGTGAGCGAGGTCGGCCCGCCCTCGGTGACCCCGAGTGAGGCCGCGACCTCGGGCGTGTTGGTGGCCAGGATGAGGATGCCGGCCGTGGTCCGGAGCGCGTCGTTGAACTGCAGCAGCGGGTTGGTCAGCCCTGGCTTGGACTCGGGCAGGGTCTCCAGCGTGCCGCCGCTGGCGGGCACGGTGAGCACCATGGACGCGGTCGACACGTACCGGTCCGGGACCAGGAGCCAGCCGGCCAGGGCCAGCAGGACGGCCGCCACCACGACCGGGGGCCCGACGGACTTCCTCAGGGCCAGGCCGACAACGGTCTTCCAAAAGCCCACTACATCCGCCCCCGTCGCATATAACGGTACAAAGAGGAAATCGCACGGTTCATTCGGCGTGTTACACCAGGCGGGCGAGGGAGAGCAGCTTGCGGCCAACTCGTCGACCACGGTGCGTCACCGTCCGCCGCTGCCGTCGCGCGTACATCTTGAGCACCTCCACGCGCGCCCGCCGCCGCTGGTCCTCGGTGAGGCCCGCCCGGCCCAGCCAGGACAGCAGTTCCCTGCACTGCAGCGTGTTGGCCAGGTGCGACTGCCAGGCGGGCACGCCGAGCCGCCTGGCCACGCCCGAGATGCGCTCCACCCGCCAGTTGCGGTGCGCCAGCACCTCGGGCACGTGCGCCCACGGCCCGGCGAGCGCCAGTTTGGCGGCGAACACCTCGTCCTCGCGCAGCATGTTGCGGCGCGGGATCCCGGTGGCCACCGAGCGGCGCAGCATCCCGTACAGCGGGTCGATCAGCAGGTGGCTCTCGTTCAGCAGCCTGAGCAGCTCGGCGAAGCGGGTCACCGGGTCGCCGGAGGACAGCGCGGTGCCGTCGTAGGCGGCGGTGCGCGGCACGCCGTCGGGGCCGGTGTAGGCGACCTGGGTGGTGACCAGCACGACCCGCTCGTCCGCGGCGAACGCGGCCAGCCCCCGGGAGACGCAGGGCGGGTCGAGCCGGTCGTCGTCGCCGATCCAGCGCACGTACGCGCCGCGCGAGACGCGGGCGGCGTGCACGAAGTTGTTGAGCAGGCCGACGTTCTCCGGATGCCGGTGGTAGACGATCCGGGAGTCGGAGGCGGCCAGGTCGCGGCAGAGCTCCTCCGTGCCGTCGGTGGAGGCGTTGTCGGAGATGACCAGCTCCAGGTTCTGGTGGTCCTGGGCGAGCACCGACCCGATCACCCCCTCCAGCCGGTCGGCGCCGTTGCGCACCGGCAGCGCGATCGAGACCAGATCAGCGGCCGACATGGGCCCTCCCTCCGCGTACGAGATGCAGGAGCGCGGCGCGCGGCACCGCGACGAGCACGAACAGCAGCAGCCCGGCCCCGCCGGCGACGCACAGCTCCAGGAACGCCCCGTCGACCACGGTGGCGAGCCCGGCCATGGCCACCCCGGCGAGGACGGCGGCGAGCAGCGGCCTGGCCAGCCCGGCGGCGAACAGCCCGACGGGCACCCCGGCCCGGCGCAGCGCGAGCGCCAGCAGCGGCAGCGCCAGCACCACCGCGACCACCGCGTGCGCCGTCGCGGCCCCCTGGATGCCGCCCGTACGAGCGCCGACGAGCAGGGCGGGCACCAGCGCGAGCGCCCAGCACACGTTCACCCACAGGGTCGCCCTGGTGATGCCCAGCCCGGCCAGGATGTCGGTGATCAGCAGGCTGAGCATCCGCACGGCCATCACGATCGCCAGGAACCGCAGCACCTGGGCCGAGGGCAGCCAGCGCGGCTCGTACAGGAACTCCACCAGCGCGGGTGCGAGCACGCACATGACCGCCGCGATCGGCAGCACGAGGCAGCCCAGCAGCGGGACCGCCCGCCGCACCCCCTCCTGGATCGCGGCCGGCCCTTCCTCGGCCAGCCGCGAGAAGCTGGGCAGCGCCACGTACCGCAGGGCGGTGCCGATGATGCCCGGCACCCAGGCCGCGATGTTGTAGGCGAGCAGGTAGAAGCCGAGCTGGGCGGTGCCGAGGGTGTCCCCGACGATCACCACGTCGACGTTGAGCAGCAGCCCTTCGATGCCGAGCCCGACGCAGAGCGGCAGCCCGAAGCGGAGCAGCCGGGCGGCCAGCACCCGGTCGAAGCCGAACGCGATCCGCACCCGGGCGAGCACCAGCACCAGCACGCCGGTGAGCGCGGCCCCGCTGAGCTGCCCCCAGGCGAAGCTGTAGGCCCCGGCGCCGTCCGCGGCCAGGGTGATGGAGACGGCCGCGTTGGCGCCGAACCCGGCCAGGTTGGCCCAGGCCAGCTTGTCCTGCTCGAAGCGGCGCATCAGGGCGGCGCTGCGCACCGCCGTCAGCCCATAGACGACGTTGGTGGCCATGAGGATGCGGATCACCCAGGTGGCGTCCTCGTTGCCGGCGAAGCTCGCGTAGAAGGGCGCGATCACCCAGAACAGCCCGTACAGGGTGAGGCTGGAGGCGATGGCGACGACGGTCGCGGTCGGCGCGATCTCCTCCAGCCTGCCGCGCCACTGCACGGTGGCGGCGATGACCCCGGCGTCGTTGACGTGGATGACGAACTGGCTGGCCGCCAGCGCGATGGCGAACACGCCGAAGTCGTCGTTCGTCAGCAGCCGGGCCAGGACCAGGCTCATCGCGAACGAGCCGGCCTTCATGACCACGTTGCCGAGCAGGCTCCAGCGCAGGCCGCGGCCCGCTTTGCGGCCGACCTCGCCGACGTCGCTCACGTACCGTCCTCGACCCTCTCCAGCCAGATCTCCCGCCAGAACGGGACGAACTCGCGCGGGCAGTTCGCGTTGTAGACCCCTTCGCAGACGAGGTCGTCGAGGATGATGCAGGGGTTCTTCATGTGCAGCATCCGCCCGGTCTTCTCGTCCAGGCAGCGTTCCACCCTGGCGCGCACCCGGGCGGTGCGGCCGCAGTGGCGTGCCATCTCCTCCTCGAAGCCGAGCCCCCGGTTGAGCAGGCCGTCGTCGAGCGTGGCGAGGATGTCGTCCTTGGGCCTGATCCTGACCAGCTCGCCCGGCTGGAGGTCGAGCTTGCCGGTGGGCGTGGTCCGGCCGGCCCGCCCCTCGACGAACCCCCAGCGCAGCCCGCGCCTGATCCACAGCCGGCGCGGCAGGATCTTCTTGCTCGCCTCCTGGAACCGGTTGAACAGCCCGACCAGGAACGCCCGCGCCACCGCGGGCGCCCCGGCGTTCCCGCTGCGCACGTCGGTGACGTACTGGCCGAGGTCGCGGAACGGCAGGCAGGTGGGTGCGGCCCTGAGCAGCTCGGTGGCCTGGCAGGAGTACGCGTCCGCGCCCTTGCGGGTGTTGACCTGGAGCAGCGGCAGCAGCCTCGGCGACGACGCGGCGGGCCGCGGCGGATCGCCCGGCTCGACCTTCCTGAGCCAGGCCTCCTTCCAGTAGAGCGAGCAGGCGGTCTGGCAACCGCCGTGCGCGGCCCCGTCGCAGCGGGCGCCGGTGAGGTGGACGGCGCGCTCCATCTTGCGCATGCCGCTGCGGCTGATCGTGTCGCAGAGCTTGTGCGCCACCTTGTGCACGGTCAGCCGCCGCCCGCAGTAGCGCAGCATCTCCGGCATGAACGGCAGGTTCTCCAGCTCGCCCCGCTCGTCCAGCGTGGCCAGGATCTCCTCCCGGCCGCGGACCTCGACGAGGTCGCCCACACGCAGCTCCATCAGTCCTCCCGTTTGAGCAGCCCGGCGCCTTCGAGCGCGGCGGCGGCGTCGGCGACCATGTCGAAGGGCAAGCCCGACCGGTCCGCGACGTCCAGCAGGCTGTGGCCGCCGTCGGACTGGTTCAGCACCCATAACATCGCCAGCTGCGCCTCTCGCGTGTCACTGCGCCCGCCGATCGACCCGTACAGGCCGCGTCTGCCGAGCTGCGGCTCGCCGTACGGGCTGAGGTTCCGGTAGCGGCCGTCGCGTTCGAGCACGCGCACCGCCTCCCAGAGCGTCTCCAGCGTGTCGGCCATGGCTTCGGCGGTGACGAAGCCCGGGTGGTCGCCGGAGGTGTGGTACTCGGGGTAGCCCGCGTACGGGGTCCTCGTGAGGCTGCCGACCGGCAGGTCGAAGCCGGGCGAGCAGTACTGACGCTCGTCGTACCCGTACGGGGAGAAGTCGAGGATCGTGTGCGGCCGGCCGGCGAGCACGTGCGCCAGCGCGCGGTCCACGCCCGCGTCGCCGCGCCTGCTGCGCTTGTAGGTGAGCGGGCCGGGGTCGCCGGCGCAGGCGAGCGTCAGCCCGGCCCCGATCCGGCCGAGCCGGTCGCGGTTGCGCGCCAGCCAGGTGATCGCGCCGATCGTGCCGGGCGCGAACACGAACCGGTACGTCAGCCGCGGCGCCTCCAGCCGGGCGGCGAGCGCGACGGCGACGGCGATCCCGGCCAGGTTGTCGTTGGCCAGCGACGGGTGGCACACGTGGCAGGAGATCAGCACCTCCTCGTCGCTGGTGCCGCGCACGACGTGCTCGCCGTAGGTGAGGTGCCCGTCGGCCAGCGTGGCGTCGATCAGCACCTCGTACGGCCCCTCGCCGAGCCCGTCGAGCGTCCGCTGACTGAGGCAGAAGCCCCACGTCTCGCTGTAGTAGCTGGTCCGGTACGGCACCAGGTCCGGCTGCTCGGGCAGCGTGTGCAGCCGCGGCCGCAGCTCCTCCAGCGTGTACGTGCCGCGCACCGGCACGCTGTAGCCCACCACGTGCAGGTTGAGCCGCCGGAAGTCGATGACCCTGGCCCCGGAGGGATCCTTGACGTACGCGTCGCGGATGTTCCACTCCTTGGGCACCGTCCAGTCGAGCACCTGCGTCCCGGTGGGCACCTCGTGCACGTCGAGCGGCAGGTGCTCGCCGACGATCTCCAGCGTGCGGCGCACGCCGTCGCCGGTGATGGAGCGGCAGACCGGGTAGAGCCGCTCGACCAGGGCGTGCATCTCCTCACCGGTCACGCGCGCAGCTCCGGGGTGACGGTGCCGTCGGCGCGGCGGTCGGCGAGCCTGGCCAGCCGGGTGAAGCGCCGTTCGAAGCCGTGCGCGGTCAGCCCGTGCTCGCGGTAGGCGTCGGCCAGCTCGACCGCCCCCGCCTTGACCGTCCACCGGGCGTGGAAGCCGGGCAGCGCGGCCCTGATGCGGGAGAAGTCCACCCGGTACGAGCGCGGGTCGGCCCCGCTCTCACCGGTGATGAGCAGCTCGGCCCCGGGCACCGCCTCCACCACGTGCTCGGCGATCTCGGCGACGGTCAGGTTGTTCTGCTCCCAGCCGACGTTGAACGCCCGGTCGTGCACCGCCTCGCGCGGCGCGGCCAGCGCGGCGGCGAACGCCTCGGCGATGTCGGCCGCGTGCACCAGCGGCCGCCACGGCGTGCCGTCCGACAGGACCCGCACGGTGCCGGTCAGGTGGGCGTGCGCGACCAGGTTGTTCAGCACGATGTCGGCCCGCAGCCGGGGCGAGAACCCGAACGCGGTGGCGTTGCGCAGGTAGACCGGCGAGAAGTCGTCGTCGGCCAGCTCCGCCAGGTCGTCCTCCACCCGCACCTTGGACTCCGCGTACGGGGTGACCGGCCGCAGCGGGGCGTCCTCGCCCAGCAGCTCGTCCCCGCCCGAGGCCCCGTACACCGAGCAGGTGGAGGCGTACAGGAAGCGGCGCACGCCCGCGTCCCGCGCCAGCCTGGCCAGCCGGACGGAGGCCGTGTGGTTGATGGCGTAGGTCAGCTCGGGGGCCAGCGCGCCCAGCGGGTCGTTCGACAGCGCCGCCAGGTGGACCACCGCGTCGAAGCCGTCGAGCAGCCCGGCGGTCACGTCGCGCAGGTCCGTCCGGTGGCCCGGCGGATCCGCGGGATCCGGGCCCAGCACGCAGTCGGCGAACAGCCCGGAGTCGAGCCCGGTCACCTCGTGGCCGGCGGCGGCGAGCACCGGCGCCATCACGGTGCCCAGGTATCCCAGGTGCCCGGTGAGCAGAACGCGCATGCGGATCAGCCTCCAGCGAGGTCGAGAGTGAGTTTGCGCAGGTAGAAGGCCTCGGCGTAGCGCGTCTGGCATTCGATCCCGCGGATCCTGGCCAGCCCGGTGAACGCCTCCCTGTCGAACCAGGAGCGGCGGCGCTGCGACGGGTAGTGCTCCCACAGCAGGGCGACCTTGGCCTCGGCGACCGCCGGCATGAGCGGCTGGTAGGCGTTCGGGCGGCCGAGGTCGCCGTCCCACTTGACGATCTCGTACCCGAGCACCAGGTGGTCGCGGAACGCGGTGGTCACCAGCTCCGCCAGCCCCCGGTGGTCCTGGTGGGCGTCGCCGGGGTGCGGCGCGAGTATCAGGTCGGGCGAGATCCTGACGCGCAGGTCCTCCACCGCCCGCTTGGCCTCGTCCCAGTGCGCGGGCAGCCGCCCGTCGGGCATCTTGCCGACCGTCACGCGCAGGTCGGCGCCGGGGCAGAAGGCCGCGAGCGCGTCGCGTTCCTCGCTCTCGCGCTGGGTGCCGCCGCCCGACAGCACCAGCGCCTCCACCCGGATCCCCGGACGGGCGGCGCAGAGGGTCAGCAGCGTGCCGCCGGCGCCGATGGCGACGTCGTCACAGTGCGCGCCGAGTACGGCGATCCGGCGCAGCTCGCCGGGCACCAGGTCGATCATGCGGCGGGCTCCCAGACGGCCCACGGCCGGTCGCCGCGGGCGTAGGCGCGGTCCAGCTCGACGCGCTGGTTGACGGTGTCGGTGGGCCGCCAGTAGCCGCGGTACGGGTACGCGAGCAGCCGGCCGCGCTTGGCCAGCTCCCGGCAGCCGTCGACGAGCAGGTCACCGCCCTCCGGGATGTGGTCGAAGATCTCCTGGCGCAGGACGAAGTAGCCGCCGTTCACCCATAACGGCATCTCGGTGACGGCGGTGATCTGCCCGACCAGGCCGCCCTCCTCGACCTCCACGCAGTGGAAGGTGCCGGGCGGCGGCACCACCATCAGCGAGGCGCCCGCGTCCGACCGGGCGAACCGGTCGATCATGTCCGGCAGCGGCGCATCGCTCAGCACGTCGGCGTAGTTGGCCAGGAACATCTCGTCCCCGCCGAGATGCTCGCGGACCCGGCGCAGCCGCTCGCCGATGGACGACTCGACGCCGGTGTGCACGAACGAGATCGTCCAGTCGGAGATGTCGTTGGCCAGCAGCTCGACCCGGCCCTGCCGGAGCACGAAGTCGTTGGACGCGGTCTCCTCGTAATGGAGGAAGAAGTCCTTGATCTGGTGGGCCCCGTAGCCGAGGCAGAGCACGAACTCCTTGTGCCCCCAGTGCGCGTAGTAGCGCATCACGTGCCAGATCAGCGGTCTCGGGCCGACGAGCTGCATGGGCTTGGGCGCGTCCCCGGGTGCGCCGGTGCGCATCCGCGTGCCGTACCCGCCGCAGAAGAGGACGACCTTCACACGACCTCCAACTCGGGGATGGGGAAGACCAGCCGGCCGCCCCAGTCGTGGACATAGGAGAGCTGCCCGACCAGCTCGTCCCGCAGGTTCCAGGGCAGGACGAGCACGTAGTCGGGCCGGTCGGCGGCGATCCTGCCGGGCTCGAAGACCGGGATGCGCGCGCCGGGGGTGAACTTGCCGTGCTTGTACGGGTTGCGATCCACCGTGTAGGCGAGCAGGTCGGGCCGGACGCCGCAGTGGTTGAGCAGCGTGTTGCCCTTGCCGGGCGCCCCGTAGCCGACCACGGTCCTGCCGGCCTCGGCCGCGCCGACGAGGAAACCGAGCAGGTCGCGCCGGACCTTGGCGACCCGGGCCGCGAAGCCCAGGTAGCCGGACAGGTCGTGCAGCCCGGCGGCCTTCTCCAGGGCCAGCGCGTCGCGCACCCGCTGCCCCGGCGTGCCCTCCGGCCGCGCCCAGAGCCGGATCGAGCCGCCGTGGGTGGGCAGCAGCTCGACGTCCACCAGCGTCAGCCCGCCGCTCGCCAACGCCCGCTGGGCCGAGGCGACCGTGTAGTACTGGAAGTGCTCGTGGTAGATCGTGTCGTACTGGTTGCGCTCGATCAGCGTGAGCAGGTGCTGCACCTCGATCGACACCCACCCGTCGTCGGCTACCAGCGTGCGCAGCCCTTCGGTGAAGCCGACCACGTCGGGGATGTGCGCGTACACGTTGTTAGCCACCACGTGGTCGGCCCTGCCGTGCTCCCGCACGACCGCCCTGGCCGTCTCGGGGGTGAGGAACGCGGTCACCGTCGGCACGCCGGCCCGGCGGGCGGCCTCGCCCACGTTCACCGACGGCTCGATGCCCAGGCAGCGCACGCCCCGCTCGACCACGTGCCGCAACAGGTAGCCGTCGTTGCTGGCCACTTCCACCACGAACGCGCCCGGCCGCAGCGGCAGCCCGGCCACGAACGCGCGCGCGTGCTCCACCCACGACGTCGAGTAGGAGGAGAAGTAGGCGTAGTCGGTGAACGTCTCCTCCGGCGTGATCAGCGGCGGCAGCTGCGCCAGCCAGCACGCGGTGCACACCCGCAGGTGCAGCGGGTAGGTGACCTCGGGCTCGTCGAGCTGCGCGGCGGTGAGTATCCGCTCGCACGGCGGGGTGGCCCCCAGGTCCACCACCGAGGCCAGGTCGCCGGCCCCGCAGAGGCGGCAGGTCGTCATGCCATCGCTCCCTTGTAGAACTCCCGGCACCGCTCGTACGAGGGCAGCAGCCCGGCGTCGAGCGCCTCCTTCAGCGAGGGCGCCGCCGCGTCCTTGTCCGACAGCACCGGCTCCAGCTCGGCGGGCCAGGCGATGCCGAGGTCCGGGTCGAGCGGGTGCACGCCGTGCTCCCTGGCCGGGGTGTACGGTGCCGTGCACAGGTAGACGACGGTCGCCCGGTCGCTCAGCGTGATGAACCCGTGGCCGAGCCCCTCCGCGATCAGCGTCGCGGTGCGCTCCTCGTCGTCCAGCACCGCCGTCTCCCACCGGCCGAACGTGGGCGAGCCCGCGCGCAGGTCCACCACCACGTCCAGGATCGCCCCGGACACGCACATCACGTACTTCGCCTGCCCCGGCGGCACGTCCGCGAAGTGCAACCCCCGCAGCACCCCGCGCCGCGAGACGGAACAGTTGACCTGGGCGAGCTCGAACGCCCGGGGCAGCAGATCCGCGCGCAGGGCCTCCGCGAACGCGCCCCGGGGGTCGTGATGCACGACCGGAGTGTGCAGCCAGGCGCCGTCGATGCCGAGAGGCTTCACCAGCCCACCTTCCCGACCGCCTGCCCGGCGTGCGGCGCCCACCCGGTCAGCACCGGCCAGGCGGCGTGCAGGGCGTCGCGCCAGTGCCGGATCGGCTCGCCTCTCGTGACGGCGAGCAGGCTGGTGGCGGGGCGCCGGGCCGGGCGGGGGAAGGCCGTCGAAGGCACCGGCCGGACCCGGTCCGGGTCCTCGCCCAGCAGCGCGAACACCTCCCTGGCCAGCCCGTACCAGGTGGTCTCGCCGGCGCTGACCGCGTGGTAGACCCCCGGCGGCAGGTCCGACTGGGCCAGCCGGACCAGGTGGTCGGCCAGGTCAGCGGACCACGTGGGCTGGCCGCGCTGGTCGTCCACGACGTCCACGACGGGGCGGGTGGCCGCCAGCCGCGTCATCGTGCGGACGAAGTTCGGCCCGCCCGCGCCGTAGAGCCAGGCCGTGCGGACCACGTACTGCCCGTGCTCCAGCGCCGCCCGCTCACCCGCCAGCTTCGTCCGGCCGTAGGCGTTGACCGGCGAGGGCTCCGCGTCCTCCGGGTACGGCCCGGCGGCCGTGCCGTCGAAGACGTAGTCCGTCGACAGGTGCACCAGCCGCGCCCCGGCCCGCTCGCAGACCCGGGCCAGCGTGCGCACCGCCGTGCCGTTGACCTCCATGGCCTCGGTCTCGCGCGTCTCGGCCAGGTCGACCGCCGTCCAGCCGGCGCAGTTGACCACCACTCTCGGCCGGTAGGCGCCGACGAAGTCGCGCACCGCGCGGGCGTCGCACAGGTCCAGCTC
The DNA here is from genome assembly GCF_040676925.1 of Nonomuraea sp. NPDC049486. Taxonomy (NCBI): domain Bacteria; kingdom Bacillati; phylum Actinomycetota; class Actinomycetes; order Streptosporangiales; family Streptosporangiaceae; genus Nonomuraea; species Nonomuraea sp. NPDC049486. Next base: position 231,695 of record NZ_JBFAPV010000014.1, on the reverse strand, counting down.
GTCGCGGCCGAGCGCGAGCACCGGTTCCCCCGTCACGGCGATCCGGTGCAGCACGTCGGCGGCCAGCATGCCCCGGCCGCCGGTGACCAGCCATCTCATAAGCCGGCCCACCAGTCGCGGTTGGCCGCGTACCAGCGGACGGTCTCCTTCAGCCCTTGCTCGAACGGGATCCGCGGCCGGTAGCCGAGCCCGCGCAGCTTCCCGTCGTCCAGCGAGTACCGCCGGTCGTGCCCCTTGCGGTCCTCGACGTGTTCCACCATGTCCCACCCCTTGCCGCACGCCTCCAGAAGGCGGCCGGTCAGCTCCCTGTTCGTCAGCTCGGCGGTGCCCGCGATGTGGTAGACCTCGCCCGGTTCGCCCACCTCTGCGACCAGGCGGATGCCCGCGCAGTGGTCCTCGACGTGGATCCAGTCGCGCACGTTCCCGCCGTCGCCGTAGAGCGGCACCTTCCGGCCGCGCATCAGGTTCGTCACGAAGAGCGGGATGACCTTCTCCGGGTACTGGCGCGGGCCGTAGTTGTTGCCGCACCGGGTGATCGACACGTTCAGCCCGTACGTGATCGCGTACGACCGGGCGATGAGGTCGCCGCCCGCCTTCGACGCCGCGTAGGGGGAACGCGGTCGCAGCGGCGCGTCCTCCGTCCACGACCCCTCGTCGATCGTCCCGTACACCTCGTCGGTGGAGACCTGCACCACCCGCGGCACCCCCGCGTCCAGGCACGCCTGCAGCAGCGTCTGCGTGCCGAGCACGTTCGTGCGGACGAACTCGGCCGCGCCGTCGATCGACCGGTCGACGTGCGACTCGGCCGCGAAGTTGACCACCAGGTCGTGGCCCGGCACCACCTCGGCCAGCAGGCCCGCGTCGCAGACGTCGCCGTGCACGAACGTGTGCGCGGCGCCGTCCAGGTTGGCGCGGTTGCCCGCGTACGTGAGCTTGTCCAGCACCGTCACGTCGGCGCCGGCGAGCCCGTGGACGAAGTGCGAGCCGATGAACCCCGCACCGCCGGTCACCAGGATCCTCTTCATGAACTGATCTGTACCTTGCTGTGATCGCCCAGCACGAGCCGGTGGGCCCTCGGCGTGTCGGGCGCCCGGGTGACCTCGACGTCGTGGCCGATGAGCGACTGCTCGATCCGGCCCACCCCGTCGATCGACGCCCTCGGCATCAGGATCGAGTACTCGACCTCGCTCCGCGTCACCGCGCAGCCCGCCCCGATCGAGGTGTACGGGCCCACGTACGAGTCGCGGACAACCGCGCCCGCCCCGACGATCGCCGGGCCGACCAGCCGTGACCGCTCCACGACGGCGCCCGCCTCGACCCGCACCCGGCCGATCAGCTCGCTGGCGGCGTCGACCCGGCCGTACGTCCCCGCGTCGAGCCACTCCAGCACGAGCCGGTTGACCTCCAGCATGTCGGCGACGTTGCCGGTGTCCTTCCAGTACCCGGTGATCACCGACGACTCCACCCGCAGCCCGGTCTCCAGGAGCCACTGGATCGCGTCGGTGATCTCCAGCTCGCCCCGCCACGACGGCTTCAGCTCGGCCACCGCCGCGTGCACGGCCGGGCTGAACAGGTAGACGCCGACCAGCGCGAGGTCGCTCTTCGGGGACGCCGGTTTCTCCTCCAGGCCGACGACCCGCCCGGCCGCGTCCAGCTCGGCCACCCCGAACTGTCTCGGATCGCCGACCCGGGTGAGCATGATCTGCGCCGCCGGCCGCTCACTGGCGAAGCGCTCCACCAGGCCGGTGATGCCGCCCACGACGAAGTTGTCGCCCAGGTACATGACGAAGTCGTCGTCGCCCAGGTAGTCGCGGGCGATCAGCACGCCGTGCGCCAGCCCGAGCGGCGCCTCCTGGCGCAGGTAGGTGACCTCCAGCCCGAAGGCGGAGCCGTCGCCGACGGCCGCCTCGATCTCCGCCCAGGTGTCGCCCACCACGAGCCCCGCCTCGCGGATCCCGGCGGCGGCGATCGCCTCCAGCCCGTAGAACAGCACCGGTTTGTTCGCGACCGGCACGAGCTGCTTGGCCGAGGTGTGCGTGATCGGCCTCAGCCGTGTGCCCGACCCCCCGGCGAGCACGAGTGCTTTCACCGTCAGTACGCCCCTTCTCCACGCGCCACCACGGACCAGGTCTTCCACAGGATCTGCAGGTCGAGGACGAGCGACCAGTTCTCCACGTACCGCAGATCGAGCCGGACCGACTCCTCCCAGGTCAGGTCGGAGCGGCCGCTGACCTGCCAGAGTCCGGTCAGGCCCGGCTTGACGACTAGGCGGCGGCGCACGTCGGCGCCGTACTGGGCGACCTCCTCGCGCAGCGGCGGCCGCGGGCCCACCAGCGACATCTCGCCGCGCACCACGTTGAGCAGCTGCGGCAGCTCGTCCAGTGAGTAGCGGCGCAGGAAAGCGCCGATCCCGGTGATCCTTGGATCGTTCCGCATCTTGAACAGCACGCTGTCGAACTCGTTCGCGCCGGCCAGCCCGTCCTTGAGCCGCTCCGCGTCCGTGACCATGGTCCGGAACTTGACCAGCCGGAACTCCTTGCCGCGCCGGCCCACCCTGGTCTGGTGGAACAGCGCCGGTCCGGCGCTCGTGACTCGGATCAGCACCGCGATGGCGAGCAGCGGCAGGGCCAGCACGAGCAGCGCCGCCACCGCGACCAGCCGGTCGAACACGCTCTTGACGAACTGTCTCGCCCCGTCGAACTCGGGGTGCTCCACGTGCAGCAGCGGCATCCCGGCGACCGGGCGGATGCTGATCCGCGGCCCGGCCACGTCGAGCAGCGCCGGGGCGACGAACAGGTCGGTGCGTGCGGTCTCCAGGCTCCACGCCAGCCGGCGCAGCGCCGCCCCGTCCAGTTCGGGGCAGGCGAGCACGGCGACCGCGTCCGCACCGGTGCGCGCCACCACGCCGGCGACGTCCGCGAACGTGCCCAGGATCGGAATCCCGTCCAGGTCGTCGTCCTGCCGCTCGGCCGGCAGGCAGGCGCCCACGACCCGCATCCCGTGGTAGGGCTGCCGGCGGAACTGCATCACCAGGTCGAGGATCGACTCCCGGTGGCCGACCGCGATGACCTCGCGCATGTACTCGCCCACCGCTCTCCTGCGGTGCAGGCGTTTACGCATCCGGTAGCGGAAGCAGAGCGTGGCGATCAGCGCCAGCGGCAGCATCGCCAGCACGAAGCTGCGCGCGATCACCGTCTGCGTGGCGTAGGCCCCGATGGCCACGGCCGCCATCAGCCCGACGCCGCCGTTGAGCACCGCCTTGAACTCGTCCGTCCCTTCCCCGTTGGCCCGCTGCCGGTAGGCGCCGCCGAGCGCGAGCGCGACCGGCCAGGCGGCGACCAGCCCGACCCCGAGGAGGAACTCCTCCGCCGGGATGTAGACGCCGTTGAGCAACCGGATGCCGAGCACCACCGCGCAGGCCAGCAGCACGCAGGCGGTGTCCCCGGATAACAGGAGCCGCAGGTAAGCGCGCGTCCAGATGCTCGACGCATGGCGTGGTACGGCTTCGAGGAGCACGACAGCGGACTCCCCAGTCCCCACCCTCATAGCACCACCCAGAATCTTCGTACACCGCGTAACACCAGATGTTCCTTGACTGTTTTCACGGGTCCGGGAAGTCCCATGATTATCAAGGGCGGCGGCCCCCACTAAAGAGTAAAGATCAACCCAGTGATGGGGAATATCGCGATATGTCCACAATCGGACGAAGGTCACCGGCCGTCAGGGCTTGACGGAACGATCCACAAGTGATCTCTTGAGGGTGGTAAATCATGGCATTACGGCCATATTCCTGCGGAATTACGGCGCGGCAAAACCGCTAGTCGTATTCCAGATCCGGCAATGCGGACGGCGGATCGGGGCTCCGCCACACGACCACAACCCCGTCGTGCTGCGCGTCGCTCGCCATCGTCAACCGGTCGAGGTCGAAATCGGGCAGGTAACGTAACCGGGCGAGAAATGTCGCGTCCGTCGCCGAACGCGGCACCACGCATCCCTCGCCGTCGCGGTCGAGGAGAACGTAAAGGACGTCGGAGTCGGTCTCGGTGACCACACGGACCTCCACCACGTCCTCCCACGCGAGGGCCTCGACGCTCCCGTCGGCGTAGTGACGGGTGACGCCCTCTTCCGTGACGTACACGTAGGAGTCCGGCATCGGATTGCCGTGCATGGCCGCGATTCTTGCGAGTTCGGGGGCTGTCCCGCAAGGGTTCGCGCGTACCGGGCCGCCTGCTCAGGCACCCCAGGTATGGGAGAGGTGCGCCGCCACGGCCGCGCGGGCGGCGTCGGCCGGGCCGGTCGCGATGGCGTCGAGCAGCTCGCGGTGCTCGCGCACCAGCACGTCCCTGTCTTCGTAGACCCGGCGCAGCCGCACCAGCCCGAGCCGGGTCTCGGCCGCCAGCGCGCCGTAGAGCCGCACCAGCCGGGGGCTGCCCACCGCCTCGATCAGCGCCTCGTGCAGCGCCATGTGCTCCGCCACCGACTCCGACCACGGCGCGCCGGGGTCGAGCGCGGCCATCCTGTCGAGCGCCGCGTCGGCCTCGGCCACCCGCCGCCCGGCCAGCGCGTCCGCCATCAGGCCCTCCAACGGCCGCCGCACGAACATCAGGTCGTCCAGATCGGCCGGCGTCACCTCGGGGACGTAGGCGCTGCGGTTGCGCTCCCGCCGGAGCAGCCCTTCGTGGACCAGCCGGGCCAGCGCCTCGCGCACCGTCGGCCGCGCCACCCCGTAGGCGGCGGCGATCTCCTGCTCGGGCAGCGGCGTGCCGGGCTCGATCTCGCCGGACAGCACACGGCCGCGCAGCGCGTCGACGAGCGCGCCGACGGCGGAGACGGGTCTGATCGGGGTCCGCACGGGTGCGACTCTAACGCCCCGCCGGGGCCTCCGACCCCTCTCGTACGATCACCCGCCGCCTCTCCGGCAGGGCCACCGCCACCAGGCTCACCGCCAGCAGGGCCAGCCCCGCCACCGAGACCGGGGCCAGCCGCTCGCCCAGCACCACCAGGCCGAGCAGCGCCGCCACGGCCGGCTCGGCCAGCGCCAGCGTGGCGGCCGTGGCAACCGGCGTGGTCCGCAGCCCTCTCCCGTACAGGAAGTAGGACAGCGCGGTCGTCCCCACCCCCAGGTAGAGGGCGGCGAGCAGGCCGCGGGGCTCCCCGAGCCAGCCCACGCCCTGCCAGAGCAGGACCGGCAGCATGATCACCGCAGCCCCGCCGAACAGCACTCCCATGACCGCGTTCGACTCCGCGCCCGCGCCGATCGCGCCGGCCGCGCTGACCGCGTAGAACGCGTAGAGCAGCCCGCCGAGCAGCGCCAGCAGCACCCCGGACACGACCTGACCGCCCGCCTCGGCCCCGCCGCCGACGATCAGCGCGACGCATCCGGCCACGGCCGCGGCGGTGGCCGCAGCCCAGCGCGGGCTGGGCCGGTGCCGGTGCAGCGCCCAGGAGAGCAGCCCGGTTAAGACGGGCCCGCTGCCGATCGCCACCACCGTGCCGATCGCCACGCCGGTGCGCGCGACGGCGGCGAAGAAGCAGAGCTGGTAGGCGGCCACGGCCACGGCGGCCAGCAGCAGCCCCGGGCGGAGCGCCGTCCTGAGCCCGGACCGGGCGAGCAACGCCAGCGCGGCCCCGCCGATGACCAGCCGGGCGGCGGCCAGGGCGACGGAGTCGGCCGAGACGAGCAGGCCCGCGGTGCCGGCGGTCCCCCAGAGCACGGCGGCCGCGACGACGGAGAGCGGGCCATTCTTCATGCCAGACATTGTCTGACAACTATACAATTTCGTCCAACAGGTTATCGAGGAGCGCCCCGGCCCGCTCCCCCACCTCGGCCGCGTACTCGTCCAGCAGCGCCAGCGCCCCGCGCACCTCGGGGACATGTCTGGCGGGCAGCTCGACCAGCGCCTCGTCCTCCACGGTCACGCCGCCCTCGACGCGGAACCCGTTCCCCGACGCCGCGACGAGCACGGCGAACGTCACCTCGCGCCCGTCGGGCAACATGAAGGCGGCGCCGGTGCGCACGCCGGCGGGCGGCACCACATAGGAGAAGGGACGGCCGCGCACGAACGGATGCCGTAACTCGGACAGGATCCCCGCCGCCCGGCCCAGGGCCGCCAGCAGGGCGGCCGCGGCCAGGCTCTCGCCGTCCACCCGCCCAGCGTAGATCACCCTCTGTCCCCATGACCACCCAGGCCCCCACGGGACCGACCGGATCGGGGTGGACACACCCAAACCCTCACGGGCCGACACGGATCAGGGGGACGCACCCAGCCCTACGGGGCCGACCTGAATCGGGGTGGACGAAGGCGCGGGGCGGCCATGGCTGACCCCACAGGGTCGGTGGGTGTGGTGGGGCGGGGGTCAGGCGGGTGGGTCGGTGGCGAGGCGGGCGTGGCGTTCGACGTCGTAGCGGACGCCGTCGTGGCGGAGCCTGCCGCGTTCGACGCCCTCCGGGAGGAAGCCCGCCTTGATCGCGACCCGGCACGAGGCGGGGTTGTCGAGGCGGTGGCTCAGCTCCAGCCGGTGCAGGCCGCGCTCGCCGAACGCCCAGCGCGCCAGCTCGTCGGTGGCCGAAGCCGCGATCCCGCGCCCGCGCGCCTCGGGGACCGTCCAGTAGGACACCCAGCCGGTGTCGTGGTCGTCGATCCGGGTCACCGCGACGTTGCCGACGACCCGCCCGTCGAGGGTGACGGCGAAGGCGTGGCCGGCGCCCTCCCAGGAGGCGATCCACCCCACCGCGTCCTGCGGCGTGACGACGGGCCACGAGCTCTGCCGCCTCAGGTCGGGCGCCCGGAAGGCACGCAGCACGACCGGGGCGTCATCCTCCCGCCACTTCCGTAGTCTGATCTGTGCCATTAACCGCCTATTTTATGGGCGGCCTCGAACGCGGTGACGAGCTGCTTCGGCGCGGTCAGGCACCACGCCTCGGCGGTCAGCTCGAACAGCTCGTCGTAGTCGATCTTGTCGAGGTGGACCACGACCCACCCGAACCGCCCCGCGGTGAACTGCACCTCGAACACCTCGGGCCGCTCGGCCACCAGCGCCAGCTGCTCCTCGATCGTCGACTTGAGCCCGACGGTCTCGGTGTCCTCCCACAGGTAACCGAAGCCCTTGCCCCGCACCTTGATCGCGACCCAGCCGGGCCCGTCGCTCGTGCGCACTTCAGGCAGGCTCTTCAGCAGCTCGAGAAACTCGTCGACGCTCACACCCATGGGTCCCTGTGTACCAAACGCCCCCGACATTTCCTGCCGGTCCGGCCGCCGCCGTGGTCAAGGGGTGGTCGCCGAGGCGGCGAGGCCCGCGCGTGCCATGCCGCGTACCACCACGTAGTGGACGGGCCGGATCACCGTGAGGTAGATCCGGCCCGTCCACCCGTGGCAGCGCGCCACGGTGATCATGCGGAACCTGGTCCGTCCGCCGCCCGCGTCGTCGGCGACGATCGCCAGGAAGGCCGCGAGGTGCGAGTCGCTCGCCTCCAGCACCAGCTCGCGGCCTTCCTCACCGCCGATCACGGTGAAGAACCCGATCCTGCGCCCCGGCGTGAACGGGATCTCCTCGGGTCGCATCCCGCCCGATCCGGGCCGCACGTCGGGGTGTGCCGTGCGGAGCAGCCGCGCGAACACCGACCGCGCCCTGAAGAGCCCGCGCACCCACCACGGCTCCCAGCCCAGCGCCCCGGCGGCGAACGCGCGCAACCCGCCCCCTCCTTCGACGGCGACCTCGTCCACGAAGTCGGCCCGTTCCATGAGCGTCGACAGCATGCGCCCTCCTTTTTAGAGACTTCTCTCTACAATAACGCGCGGCTACGCTCGACGCCATGGGACGACCGCCTCGCCATGACGTGGACCGGCTACTGGACGCCGCAGCCGAGCTGGTGACGACCGGCGGCCCCGGCGCCGTCACCATGACCGCAGTGGCCCGCGCCGCCGGCGCCCCGAGCGGCTCGGTCTACCACCGATTCCCCGGCCGCCCCGCCCTCCTGGCGGCGCTCTGGCTGCGCACGGTCGGCCGCTTCCAGCGGGGATTCCTCGCCGCGCTCGACACCGACCCGCCCGCGCAGGCCGCCCCCGCCGCGGCACGCCACGTGATCGCCTGGTCCCGCGCCCACCCGCACGAGGCCCGCGTCCTGCTCTACGGACCGGCCGACTTCGACCACCCGCACTGGCCCGGGGAGGCCCGCGCCCAGCTCGCCGCCGCGAACGGCCGGGTCACCGCCGCCCTGCACGCCCTGGCCGCCCGCCTGGGCAGGAGCTCCCCGTACGACCTCGAACGCCTGACGCTGGCGGCCGTCGACATCCCCTACGCCACCGTCCGCCGCCACCAGTCCGCCGGCACCCCGCTCCCCGCCTACGCCGAGGACCTGGTGACCAGTTGCGCCATCGCGGTGGCGGGCTAGAGAAGTCTCTCTATTTCGATCGGCGGCCCCTGCCCGTTCAGGGTGATCGACATGACCGACGCCAAGTTGGCCCGCTGGCCATTTCCCGCAGAAGGGACCCCGCCTGTCTAGAGTGATCAGCATGACCGACGCCAAGTCCACGGGCTGGCCGTTCACCGTGCAGGCCGCGTATGTCGGGTTGACGCTCCAGATGGCGTTCGGGTTGATCGGGCTGGCCGTGGGCTTCGGCGGGGCGCTGGCCATGATGCTCCCTCAGTTCTGGGGCCTCGTCGCCGTGGCAGCGGTGATCCTGGGGCTGACCGGGTGGGTGATGGCGCGGTTCCCCAGGCGGGAGCGGCGGGTGCGATGGGGCGCGGCGGCGCTCCAGGCGGTCCTGATCGCGGGCTGGCTGGTGGTGGAGTGGGCCGACGCCAAGCTCGGCACCCTGTCGTTCCTGTCGTTGAACGTGCTCATCCCCACGTTCGTCGTCGCCATGCTGTTCACGCCCGCCGCCGCGCGCTGGTTCGACCGCTGACCGCTACCCGCCGGCCGGCAGGACGACGCGCGGGATCATCGGCGACAGCGCCGCCTCGGTCGGCGAGATGCGGGAGCCGAGGAGGACTCGCCGGGCGGAGGGAAGCCATCGGCCCGATATCTCAACTTTTGAGTTGACTACTGGTGGGTTGAAGTGAAGCGGGCGTTTTGCCTGTTGTCTCTGATACTCCTGGTGCTACGGTAAGCGCCTGTTCCCGTTCGCACTCTGTTACGGAGCGGTAACAGTAAGCCTCTGCTGCACGGGGAGCAGCAGTACGACCCCCCGAGGACCGCGGATGCCAGCAGACGTACCTCTTCGAACGCGACGCGATCTTGCCCCGCGAGAGCTCATGGTGGTCACCGCCCTGGGCACCATGGTCGTGGTGGCTTGCCTGTGGCTGTGGGCCGTGTTCGCCACGCCGGCCGACGCCCGCGGGGTGATGGCGATCACGGGCGGGCTCTGCGCGGTGCTGCTGGCCGCCGCCGCCGCCGTGATCGCCCACCATGTCGCCACCGGCCGCCGGCTGCGCGAGCAGGCCAGGGCCGCCGCCGCCCGGGTCGCCCGGCTGGAGCGCGAGATCGCCCGGGTGGCCGAGGACACGCTGCCCGCGCTCGGCCGCCAGATGCGCGGCGGCGGGTCCGTCCCCGACGCGCTCTCCCGCCTGCCGCAGCCTCCCGATGGACCGTTGCAACAACTACTGAAGGCCACCGCGAACGAGCTCGACGGGCTCGAACGCGAGCGGGCCATCGCGCACGCGTCCCGCTCGGCCACCGAGTCGGAGATCGTCACCCTCACCCGCGACACGCTGCCCGAGCTGGTCAGGCAGATCCAGGTGGAGCGCAAGCCGGTCACCTCCGCGCTCGCCGAGGTGCGCCAGCCCGTGCACGCCCCGCTGCGCGACCTGCTCGCCGAGACGGCCCAGCAGCTCTCCGAGGGCGACCGCAGGGGCGCCGCCGTGATGGCCGCCTGCGCCGGGGCCGCGGCCCGGGTGCAGGCCCAGGCCACCAGCCTGCTGGCGCAGCTGCGCGACCTGGAGGAGCAGTACGGCGACCAGGAGGAGGTCTTCGCCGACCTGCTCGACCTGGACCACCGCGTCTCCCAGCTCGGCCGGCTGGCCGACAACATCGCCCTGCTCAGCGGCGGCCGCTCCGGCCGCAGGTGGACCCGGCCGATCGTGATGGAGAGCGTCCTGCGCGGCGCGATGGGCCGCATCAGCGCCTACCAGCGCGTCCGCGTCCACTCCACCAGCACGGCCGCCGTGGTCGGGTACGCGGCCGAAGGCGTGATGCACGCGCTGGCCGAGCTCATGGACAACGCCGCCACCTTCTCCGCGCACGGCACCGAGGTGCACGTGTACGTGGACGAGGAGGACGCCGGCATGGTGGTCACGATCGAGGACAGCGGCCTCGGCATGCGCCCCCGCGAGCGCCAGCACGCCGCCAAGCTCGTCTCCGAGCCGCTCGACCTGCGCACGCTGTCCGGCACCCGGCTGGGCCTGGCCGTGGTGGGCCGGCTGGTCGACAAGTACGGCCTCACGGTCAGCTTCCGTCCGTCGGCCAGAGGCGGCACCGGTGTCGTGATGCTGATCCCCCGCGTGCTCATCACCCAGCCCAGGACCGCCCCCGAGCCGCCGGCCGCGATCGTGCGGCAGGCCCGCCCCGCCCTGGTGGCCGCGGCCGTGCCCGCCCAGGCCGCGCCCGCCGAGGAGGCCGAGGAGTCGCTGCCGCGGCGGCGGCGCGGCCAGACGCTCGCCGAGGCCACCGGGTCGCGACCGGCGACGGCGGTCAAGCCGCAACGCGACGGGCGCGAGGCGGCGGCCAGGTTCGCCGCGTTCCGCCAGGCGGGCGGTCGCGGGCGTCCCGCCGATCCGGCCTCCGGCGACTCCTAGACCCCCGGGCGCAGCGAGCACCGGACCACTTGGATCTCAGATAGGAGGCAGGGGCCGCCCCCGGGCGGACGCCCCGCGTTTCGATGAGCACTATCGACGCATCGCGTACCACGGATCGCACCATTGACGGGCTGCTGGAGAGCCTCAAGGACCGGACCCCCGGCATCAGGTACGTCCTGGTCCTGACCAGGGACGGGCTCAAGATGAGCTACAGCAGCGGCCTCACCAGGGACAGGGCCGACCAGCTCTCGGCGCTGTCCGCCGGGATCCAGAGCCTGTCGCTGAGCGCCTCGGCCGAGTTCGGCGACGCGATCGGCGCCGGGCAGGCGATGGTGGAGTTCGCCGGTGGGCTGCTGCTCATCGTGCCCGCCGGAGAGGGCGCCCACCTGGCGGTGGTCGCCGAGGAGGACGGCGAGGTCGGGCTGATCGCGCACAACATGAACGAGCTGGTCGAGCAGATCGGGGTGTACCTCACCGCGGCGCCCAGACCGGCCGAGGGCGACGCCTCGTGAACCGGCGCCCGATCGACCGGGAGAGCCCGGACCGCCTCTACACGGTCACCGGGGGCCGCACCCGCGCCGACGAGACCGCGTTCGACTCGGTCTCGCTCATCGTCAGCGAGTGCGAGCCGGTCCCGGGCATGCAGTCGGAGCATGTCAAGATCCTCCAGCTGGCCCGCCGCCCGACGGCCGTGGTGGAGATCTCCGCGGAGCTGGGGCTGCCGGTCAGCGTGGTGAAGATCCTGCTGCGCGACCTGCTCGACACGGGCCGCATCACCGTACGCCACCCCTCCGCCGGCGCCACGGCGGGCAAGCCGGATCCGGACATCCTGAGGCAGGTGCTCGTTGCGCTCAACAACCTCTGACGAGACCCCCGTGCGGACGCCGCTGCGCGACTCCGCCGCGGACGCGATGAAGATCGTGGTCGTGGGCGGGTTCGGCGTGGGCAAGACCACCATGGTGGGCTCGGTCAGCGAGATCCGCCCGCTGAGCACCGAAGAGGTGATGACCGAGGCGAGCGTGGGCATCGACGACGCGAGCCGGGTCCGCACCAAGACCACCACCACGGTGGCCTTCGACTTCGGGCGCATCACGGTCAGCGACAGCACCGTGCTCTACCTGTTCGGGGCGCCCGGCCAGGAGCGGTTCTGGTTCGTCTGGGACCAGCTGTTCGCCGGCAGCCTGGGGGCGGTCGTGCTGGTCGACACCCGCCGCCTGGAGGACTCGTTCTACTCGATCGACCGGCTGGAACACCACAACATGCCGTTCGTGGTCGCGGTCAACCGCTTCGCGGGCGGCCCGTCGCTGGACGCCGTGCGCGAGGCGCTGGACCTGTCGCCCGGCATCCCGCTGGTCGACTGCGACGCGCGGGAGCGGCAGTCGTGCAAGCACGTGCTGATCACGCTCGTCGAGCATCTCACCCGCCTGTACGACCGGACCCCTGCGGGGCAGCCGTGACGAACCCCGGACATCCCGAGCACGCCGGCGCCGTCCGGCTGTACGAGCCGGAGGTCCTCGACGACCCGGCCGCGTTCCTGGAGGAGCTGCGCCGCAAGCACGGCCCGGTCGTGCCGGTGCTGCTCGACGGCGACCTGCCCGCCTGGCTCGTCCTCGGGTACCGCGAGCTGCACCACGTGACGAGCCAGCCGCAGCTGTTCGCCCGTGACCCGCGCCGCTGGAACCAGCATGACCTGGTGCCGCCGGACTGGCCGGCCCGGCCGCACGTCACGTACCAGCCGTCGGTGGTGTTCACCGAGGGCGAGGAGCGGCGGCGGCGCGGCGGCGCCATCGGCGACGCGCTGGACGAGATCGACCGCATCGAGCTGACCCAGCTCTGCGAGAAGGTCGCCGACGCCGCCATCGACCTGTTCTCCGGCGACGGCCAGGCCGACCTGGTCCCCCAGTACGCCCACCGGATGCCGGCCCAGGTCATCGCCCGGTTGTTCGGGCTGCCGGAGCCGGACGTCGGCACCCTGCTGCGCGCCATCTTCCAGGCCATGAACGACCCGGCGAACCGCGACGAGGCGGAGATGCAGGTCGGCGAGCTCATGGGCCGCCTGGTCGCCGGCAAGCGCGCCCGGCCGGGCCACGACCTCGCCTCCCGGCTGGTGACGCACGACGCCCGGCTCACCGATCCCGAGGTCGTCTACGACATGCTGTCGCTGCTGATCGCCTCGCAGGACAACTGCGCCGGCTGGATCGGCAACACGCTGCGCCTGATGCTCGTGGACGACCACTTCCAGATGGACCTGCAGGGCGGCCGGAGCAGCGTGGCCGAGGCGCTCAACCAGGTGCTGTGGAAGGACCCGCCGGCCCAGAACCTGCCGTCACGCTACGCCGCGCAGGACTGCGAGCTGGCCGGCCACCGCATCCGGCGCGGCGACATGATCGTGATCAGCCTGGTCGGCGCGAACGCCGACCCGCAGGTGCAGCAGGGTCACACCGCGGCCAACCGGGCGCACATGGCGTTCGGCCACGGCGAGTACGGCTGCCCCTTCCCCGCCCCCGAACTCGCGGAGATCATCTCCAAGACGGCCATCGAGGTCCTCCTGGACCGCCTGCCGGACGTGCACCTGGCGGTCGCGCCTGAGGAGCTGCGCTGGCGCCGCAACATCTGGAACCGCATGCTGTCGGCCCTCCCGGTCGCCTTCACCCCCACCATGGGCAGGTGAGCAGGCGCCGCGAGCACGGCCCGGTCGTGCCGGTGCTGCTCGACGCCGACCTGCCCGCCTGGCTCGTCCTCGGCTACCGGGAGCTGCACCACGTCACCGGCCAGAGCGGGCTGTTCGGCCGCGACCCCAGGCGCTGGAACCTGCGCGAACACGTCCCGCCGGACTGGCCGTCGCTGCCGTACGTGCTCTACCAGTCGTCGCTGGTATGCAGCGAGGGCGAGGAGCGGCGGCGCGGCGGCGCCGTCGGCGACGCGCTGGACGAGATCGACCGCATCGAGCTGACCCTGCTCTGCGAGAAGGTCGCCGACCAGACCGCCGACGCGTTCGTGGTCGACGGCCGGGCCGACCTGATCGCCCAGTACGCCCAGCGAACTGCGGTGGCGCCGCACCCTGTGGATCCGCGCCCTGGAGTCGCTGCCCGTCGCCTTCACCCCGGTGGCGCGTCGCCGATGAAGCCCTGAAAACAACTTGCAGCACTCGACTCGTACCGAAAAAATTCCGTCATGATCCGGGTCGAGGGGTTAACCAAGGTCTTCCGCCGCCCGCGTACCTTCTCCGGGCCCTTCGGGGCGCTGCGCACCCTCGTGACCCGCCAGTACGAGGAGAAGACCGCCGTCGACGACGTCAGCTTCGACATCGGCGAGGGCGAGGTCATCGGCTATCTCGGGCCCAACGGCGCCGGCAAGTCGACCACCATCAAGATCCTCACCGGCATCCTCACCCCCACCGCCGGCACCGTGCGGGTCAACGGGCTGGTGCCGTGGCGCGACCGGTCGGCCAACGCCCGCCGGGTCGGCGTCGTCTTCGGCCAGCGCAGCCAATTATGGTGGGACCTCCCCCTGATCGAGTCCCTGCGCCTGGTGGGCTCGCTCTACGACATGCCCGCCGCGCGCTTCGACGCCTCGCTGAAGAAGCTGCGTGACCTGCTCGGGCTGGACGAGTTCCTCGACACCCCGGTCCGCCAGCTCAGCCTGGGCCAGCGGATGCGCGGCGACCTGGCCGCGGCCGTGCTGTACGAGCCGCCGCTGCTCTACCTGGACGAGCCGACCGTCGGGCTCGACGTGCTGGCCAAGGAGGCGGTGCGCGAGTTCATCGTGGAGACCAACCGGACCGGGCGCACCACCGTCATCCTGACCACGCACGACCTGGCCGACGTCGAGGCGCTGTGCAAGCGGATCATCCTCATCGACCACGGCAAGGTGCTCTTCGACGGCCCGATCGACGCGCTGGTCGACCAGCCCAGGCGGCTGGTGGTGCTGCTGGAGTCCGCGCCCGAGGAGGTGCGCGGGGTGTCGCGCGACGACCAGGGCCGCCACGTCTTCGACATCCACGGCGACCTGCCCGCCATGATCGCCTCGATCTCCGCCGAGCACACGATCCGCGACCTGTCGATCGAGGAACCGGACCTGGAGAGCGTGATCAAAGGGATCTACGCCCGGTGACCCGCGTCGGCTTCCTCTTCGCCCTGGCCTACCGCAGCTCCATCGTCATGACCTGCGTGACGCTGGTCGCCCAGGTGTTCCTGCTGCGCATGATCTGGACCGCGGTCTACGGGTCGCGGGCCGAGGCCGCGGGGCTCACCCTCGAAGCCCTGCTCGCCTACCTCACCCTGGCCAACCTGCAGTCCTTCGCCACCCAGACCCTCGTCTCCCGCGTCATCCACCACCGCATCCGCAGCGGGACGGTCTTCTTCGACCTGGCCCGGCCGATCGGTTATCTGCGGCAGATGGCCGCCTTCCAGGCCGGCAACACCGCGGGCAGCCTGCTGCTGCTCGCCCCGGTCGTCCCGGTGGTGCTGCTGGTCGGCTCGATCACGGCGCCGGTCAACGGGCTCGGCTACGTGGTCACGCTGGTGCTCGGGTACGTGATCGCCGTGCAGCTGGCGCTGCTGATCAGCCTTCTGGGCTTCTGGATGCTGGAGATCGGCGCGGTCTCGCTGCTCTACCAGCTGGTCAGCCAGTTCTTCGCGGGGACGATGGTGCCGCTCGCCTTCTTCCCCGGCTTCCTGGGCACGCTGGCCGAGGTGCTGCCGTTCAAGTACATGGGGTACGTTCCCGCGGCGATCTACGTCGGCCACATCTCCGACATCTCCGGACCTCTGCTGGTCGAGCTCGCCTGGGTCGCAGGGCTGTGGGCCCTGCTCGCGCTCGCCTGGTCACGCACGCATCGGAGGGTGGTGATCCAGGGTGGCTGAGGTCGTCCGCGCCCTGCGCCTGTACGTCCTGCTCCAGCGCGCCTCCGCCCGCGGCGCCATGCAGTACCGCCTCAACACCGCGATCGGCGTCCTCTGCGGCGCGATCTGGCAGGGCACCGGGTTCGCCTTCATCTGGGTGGTGATGCACACCTTTCCCTCGCTCGCGGGCTGGGGCCTGGCGGAGATCGCCTTCCTGTACGGCATGCGCCTGACGGCCCACGCCCTGGCGATGATCCCCATGATGAGCGTGCACGACATCCACTGGGTGGTGCGCAACGGGGAGTTCGACCGCTTCCTGCTGCGCCCGCTGAACCCGCTCGTCCAGCTCATGGGCAACCGGATGGGCCTGGCCCAGTTCGGCGACCTGCTGGTGGGCGTGGCGCTGCTCGCCGTCGCCTCCCAGAACGCCCAGGTCGACTGGAGCCTCAGCCTGGTCGCCTTCTGCGCCCTGGCGATCGTCGGCGGCGCCCTCATCGAGGCCGCCTTCTTCCTGGCGC
Source organism: Nonomuraea sp. NPDC049486 (assembly GCF_040676925.1). Classification (NCBI taxonomy): domain Bacteria; kingdom Bacillati; phylum Actinomycetota; class Actinomycetes; order Streptosporangiales; family Streptosporangiaceae; genus Nonomuraea; species Nonomuraea sp. NPDC049486. The sequence goes on along the minus strand of NZ_JBFAPV010000014.1, from coordinate 215,539 downwards.
TCTGCTCGCTGTCGCTGCGCATGATCGACACCTTCGCCCTGCGGGTCTTCCTGGACGACGTCTTCAGCAAGTTCGGCTCGTACCCGATGAAGATCTTCGGCGGCGTGACCGAGTGGCTGCTCACCTACGTGCTGCCGGTCGCCTTCGTGGCCTACATCCCGTCGAGCGTCGTGCTGGGCAAGCTCGACACCCCCTGGGCCCTGGCCGCCCCGCTGCTGGGCGTGCTCCTGGTCTGGCCTGCCTACCTCATCTGGCGCCGCCAGCTCACCCACTACCAGAGCGTCGGCCACTGAGCGGTTCGGGGTGGTCGCGCCCGGCGGGTGTGCTCCAGATGGCGCGCAGAGGGCGCATGCCCTCCTCGACGTAGTCGGCGATGGGGCGGTCGCCGCCGTCGAGGTACCACTGCTCCAGTGCGGCGAAGTAGCCGAAGGCGAGGGCGTTCGCGATCACGCGGGCCTGCGTTTCGCTGACCTCTCCGGTGGCCGCGATCAGCGGTGAGATCCGCCGGCCTGCGCGGTCGAGCGTGGCGCAGACGGCCATGCGCACCGACGGCTCGGCGAAGAAGTAGCGGACCCTGCGCCACGGGCCTCTCCCGGTCTGCGGGCCTTCGCCCGGACCGGGGCTGGATTCGTAGGCGCGGACGGCCCGGACCAGGCTGCCGACGGGGTCGGCGGGGTCGAGGAGGCTTTCGAGCGTCTCCGGGCTCATGTGGTCGAACTCGTCGGCGACCACGATGCCTTCCTTGGTGCCGAAGATGCGGTAGACCGACGACGGCGAGACCTCCGCCGCCGCCGCGATCTCCTCGATCGTGACCGCGCCGAACCCTCGCTCGTCGAACAGGTCGAGGGCGTGCTCCTGGATGGCGCGCATGGCCTTGAGCCGCCAGCGCTCACGAAGTCCGCTCATGCCTCACCGTACCAGAAAGTCACTTTCTCAAGCATACGGCTGTCGTAGAGACATTGACTGTCTGAAAGCGGCTGCCTAGAGTCACTCGCTGGAGACAGTCACTTTCTCAACCAGATCGGAAGGCCATGAAACGGAGATCGCTGATGTACACGGGGGCAGGGCTCACCGTGGTCGCCGCCCTGTTCCCGTTCGTCGACCGGACCGTCCTGGCGGATCACATCAGGGCGGGCTACCCGGCCTACGCGCCCGGTGAGATCGACGCCGCCGTCACCGCGTACCTGGTGATCCTGGCCGCGGTCGGGGCGCTGGGGCTCCTCGGCTGGGCCGGCACGATCTGGGCGGCCCGCGCCGGCAAGCGCTGGACCTTCTCGACGGCGATCGCGCTGCTCGTGTCCGGGCTCTGCGTCGCGGTCGCCGCGCTGACCGTCCGGGACACCTCGGGCGACGTCGGCCTGGCGCCGCTGCTGGGCTGGCTGCTGGTCCTTCCGTGCGTTCCCGGTCTGGCCGCGGTCGCGTTGTGGAGGAGGACTGAGTGATCGTACGCGGGCTCGCGGCCCTGAAACGCGCGATGTACCGCGGAGGGCGGCCGAACGCGCTCATGCGGCTCATGAACCGGCTCGACGTCCTGGTCTACGGGGCTCGGCGGCTGTCACCGCGCCGGACCGCCGTGCTGAAGGTGGAAGGGCGCCGCAGCGGGAAGGTCACGTCGGTTCCCGTCGCGGTCGCCCGCCACCGCGACGCCGAGTTCCTCGTCTCGATGCTCGGGCCGGACGCGAACTGGGTGCGCAACGTCCGGGCCGCGGGTGGCAGGGCCACGCTCCGCCGACGTGGGCGTGACACCCCGATCCTGCTGGAGGAGATCCCGTCCGAGCATCGGGCCGAGATCCTCCGCCGCTACCTCGCCATCGCACCCGGTGCGCGACCTCACGTGGGGCTGAGGCCGACGGCGCCGCTGCCGGAGTTCCACCGGATCGCGCCCCGGCACCCCGTGTTCCGCATCCACCCGCGAGAGGACTAGACGGAACGGCCCGATCAGCGCGGTGCCAGTCGGATACGCTCTTGCCCCCATTCCGCGTTGATCCACACGAAAGTTCCCATGACCGTCACAGAGGTCGACCGGCGCTCCGACACGCAGGAGAGCGCCGAACCCGACAAGAACGAAGAACCCACCCCCGGCGTCGTCGGCATGCTCGAACGGACCGGCTCCGTCGCGGTGCCGATCGCCATTGGGCTGTACGCGCTGCTCTACCTGGGCATCCAGGAGGTCTACGGCGTCTTCAACGTCAGCCCGGAACAGGTGGGCATCGACCAGGCGACGATCTTCGCCCGCCTGGTGGGCACCCTGGTCCTGCTCATCCTCCTCGGCGCGATCCTGCTCGGACCGGTCGTCGCGCTCGGGTGGCTGCTGGACAAGGTCACCTTCGGCCACGCCGCCCGTCTCGTCCGCGCCATCCGCGCCAGGCCCTGGGTGGCCGCGCTGCTCGGCGCCCTCTGGTGCGGCGCGACCTACTGGGGCTTCCTCGGCTACCTGGACCTGGACGAGGGCGCGACCCTGGCCACCGTCGTGATCGTCGCCTCGGTCATCGGCGTGCTGGCCTTCCTCGTCCCGTTCAGGCTGCTCCGCTCCCGCAAGGTCGGCAGAGCGGGCATGAAGATCGTGGTGGGCGCCTTCACCGGCATCGGCCTCGGCTTCGCCCTGATGGGCCAGATGGAGAGCGACGCCCACCGGCTCGCCACCACCGGCCAGCCGAGCCTCTGGCTGGCCGGCGTCGGGGTCCAGGACCAGTGGGTGGTGGCCGCCGACCGCGCGAGCGGCAAGCAACTGCGCGGCGGCGCCAAGCTGATGCTGCTGGGCGAGAGCAACGGCGTCTACACCTTCTACGACTGCCGGAACCAGGAGACGTTCCGCATCTCGATGGAGGCCACCATGATCCGGCAGATCGCCCTCGACCCGGACCGCCCGGAGACCTTCGACTGCCGTAAGCAGAACCTGGGCTGACGGCGCTCACGAACTCCGCAGGAACCGCCGGCCCAGGATGCCGTACCAGACCATGATCGGCAGATGGAGCGCGTACCCGAGCTGTTCCATCGCCGCCGTCGGCCCGTCCGTCCCGGTCGTCCACGGGAGCGCCACCGCGACCAGCCCGGACAGCGCCGCGACCAGGCCGGCGGTACGGAGACGACCGGGGACGCCGGCCGCGGCCGCGACGGTGGCGGCCACCCACAGCAGCCCGGCCAGGTTGACCATCCACTTGGCGGTGAGCAGGACCGCCGAGGCCACCGTCACGGCGGCGGGGTCGGCGGCCAGCTGCGTCACCGCCAGGTTGCCGGCATCGTGCAGGAGCCCCGCCAGCCCGGCGGCGGCGAGCAGACCGCCGGCCATGACCGCCCGGCGGACGGCCATGGCCAGCCCCGCGGCGGTCAGGCCCAGCCAGCCCAGCACGTCCAGGGCCAGCTCGGTCAGATGCAGGCCGGTCCGCTCGCGCACCGCGGCGAGCGCGGCGGCGGGATCAGCGGGATTCAGGGTCAACCCCGATGGCACCACGATGGCCGCGGCGGCGACCATGGCTACCAGCGAGGCGAGCAGGAGCACGCCGGTGAGCGACCGGCTCTTCTGATCAGTCATGGCGGGAAGGTAGAACCCTGCCGCCGCGGCAAGGTCAACACGTCCACACAGAGGGGGCGGCATGTGGCGGATCGGGCAACTGGCACGCATGACCGGCGTGTCCGAACGCACGCTGCGCCACTACGACGACATCGGCCTGCTCGCCCCCGCCGCGGTCGACGGCGTCACCGGCTACCGCTGGTACGGCGTCACCGAGTTGTCCCGGCTCGAACGCATCCGCGGCCTGCAGCGCCTCGGCCTGCCGCTGCGCCTGATCGCCGACCTGCTGGACGCGCCCGAGGCCCAGCTCCGCCAGGCGCTGGCCGAGACCATGACGGGCATCCGGCGCGACATCGCCACGCTGGCCGCGACCGCGGCACGCGCCCAGGACCACCTCGACGCCCCGATGTCGATCCTGCCCCAGCAGGCCGCCGTGGGCCCGCGCCGCCTGCGCGTCCGCCGCACGCGGGTGCGCCACCCGTCGGAGCTGGCCGCCCTCTGCCCGGCGGCACCGGCGGCACCGGCCGCCCTGCTGACCTGGCTGGACGGGCCACCGGCTGACGGCTTCACCTGCGCCGTGACCACCGGCCGCGCCGGCGAGCAGCTCACCCTGCCCGCCCGCACCGTCGTGCGCGCCGTCGTGCCGCCCTCGGCGGGGGTCGTCCCGGCCGGTCACGAACTGTTCGGCTGGCTGCGCCGCCACCATCTGGCCGTCGACGGCCCCACCCTGGAAGAACACCTCGTGGACGCCGACGGCCGGCACGCCACGGTTCTCGAGGTGCCCGTACATCCGGAGAATCGTCCTGACCGATCGGCGGGGCGCTCTCGTACGATGAGCAGGTGATCGGTCTCATCCGCTCCATGTGGAATGAGCCGCGGCCCCCCGGCCCGCCCGCGCGGGTGTGGCGCGACTGGGTGCTCGTGGCGGTGCTCGTGCCGGTCGCGGTGCTCGAAGGGGCCCTGCGGACGGACCTCCCGTGGCGGACCGTCGCGGTGCTCATCACCCTCGGGCTGATCCCCACGCTGCTGTGGCGCCGCACCCGTCCGCTGCTCATGCTCGTGATCGCCTTCGGCGTCACGAACCTGGCCACGCTGGTCACGTCCGGCGAGTCCGCGGAGACGAACACGCTGGCCTACCTGCTGATCCTGGTCTACTCGCTGACCCGGTGGGGGTCCGGGCGCGAGGTCGTGATCGGGCTGCCGATCATGCTCGGCTCGCTCTTCCACTCGATGGCCGCCGGCCGCCTCGCGTCCGCCGACGCGGTCGGCGGGCTCGCCGTCATGTTCGCGGCCCTCGCGCTGGGCGCGGCGTTCCGGTTCCGCGCCGGGGCGCGGGCGCGCGAGCTCGACCAGGTCAAGCTGCTCGAACGCGAGCGGCTCGCGCGCGACCTGCACGACACCGTCGCCCATCACATCTCGGCCATGGCGATCCGGGCGCAGGCGGGCCTCGCCACCGCGGCGTCACGACCGGAGGCCGCGACCGACGCGCTGCGGGTGATCGAGGCCGAGGCGGCGCGGGCCCTGGACGAGATGCGGGCCATGGTCCACGTCCTGCGCCATGACGAGCAGCCCGGCCGGGGCATCGCCGACCTCCAGCAGCTCGCGGCCGGGAGCCCGTCCGGCCCGGCCGTGGACGTGGAGGTCTCCGGCGACCTCGACGGGCTCTCCCCCTCGGTCGGCGCCGCCGTCTACCGGCTCGCCCAGGAGTCGGTCACCAACGCCCGGCGGCACGCCCGCCACGCCACCCGCATCGAGGTCCGCGTCGACGCCGACGACAAGTCGGTGCACCTGCGGGTGAGCGACGACGGGCTCGCGCGGCTGAACGCGTCGCCCGGCTACGGGCTGGTCGGCATGATCGAACGCGCCGGCCTGCTGGGCGGCACGTGCGTGGCCGGTCCCAACCCCGGCAGGGGCTGGACCGTGACGGCCGTGCTGCCGCGGACGGGGGCGGCGACGTGAGCGTCAGGGTGCTGGTCGCCGACGACCAGGAGATCGTGCGTACCGGCCTGGTGATGATCCTCGACGCCCAGCCCGGCATCGAGGTCGTCGGCGAGGCCGCCGACGGGCGGCGGGCCGTCGAGCTGGCCCGGCGGCTGCGCCCCGACGTGTGCCTGTTCGACATCCGCATGCCCGGCCTCGACGGGATCGCCGCCACCCGCGCCCTCGCCGGGCCGGACGTCGCCGACCCCCTCGCGGTCGTCGTCATCACCACGTTCGACCTCGACGAGTACGTCTACGCCGCGCTGCGGGCCGGCGCCCGGGGCTTCCTGCTGAAGAACGCCGGCGCCCAGCTGCTCTCCCAGGCGGTGCACGCCGCGGCGGGCGGCGACGCGCTGATCGCGCCGAGCATCACCGCTCGGCTGCTCGACACCTTCGCCCGCACCGGCCCCGCCGAACCGCCGGCCCGTCCCGTGGAGGCGCTCACCGGCCGGGAGGAGGAGATCCTGCTGACGGTGGCGCGCGGGCGCACCAACGGGGAGATCGCCGACGAGTTCCACATCTCGCTCAGCACCGTCAAGTCCCACATCGCGAGCCTGATGGCCAAGCTCGGCGCGCGTAACCGCGTGGAGATCGCGATGTGGGCGTACGAGACGAACCGGGTCAGGAGCTGAACCTGACCGGCCACCTCTGGATGATCACCTCGGCCACGATCAGGTTGATCAGCCAACCGGCGCCCAGGAGCAGCGCCCTGGCGAGCTGGTCGGGCGGGCCGGCGATCCCGTAGTAGGGCGCCAGCACGAACGCCTGCGTGCCCGCGCCCAGGCCGATCGCGTAACCGCGGATCATCCAGGCGCGGTGCGCGGTGAAGTCGCGCCGCCGGATCGCCGCCAGGCCGAGCACGATCGAGGCGGCCATGGCCGTGCCGAACACCAGCCGGAAGGCGGCCAGGAGCGGCCCGTCATGCTCGGGCAGGGCGTAGAACACGGCCATCCACATCCCGCTGACCGCCGCGACGAGCCCGCACGGGGCCAGCAGCCGCCCGGCTCTGCGATGCCAGCCGACCTTCCTGCGGCGTAACCGGGGGACGAACTGGAACGCCCCGAGCACGGTGTAGACGGTCACCCCGACGATGTGCAGCACGATCGGGACGGGCGAGGCCAGGAACCGCGCGTTGTCCGGCGTGACCGCCGCGCCGCCGGTCAGCTCGGCCATGCGGATGCCGCCGGCGATCACCGGGATGAGGCCGAGTCCGATCAGCGCGGCCACGGTCCACCCTGCCCGGCCCCGCCGCGTCGCAATCTTGTCTGTCATGCCCCGATCGTGACGGTGGAGCGGGTGGTGGCTCATCAGCAGAAGGGCCGGTGTTGAGCTGGCCGATCGTCCGTCAATCAGGCGTACTTTCGGCTGATGACCCCCTTGAGCAGGATTTTTACGCTGATTGCACGATTCCGGATCTCCCGAGGAGAAAACGATGAAGGCTTTCGTCCTGCGCTCGTACGGCTCACCCGACGCGCTCGAACTCACCACCCTCGACCGGCCCGTGCCGGGCCGCGGCGACGTGCTGGTCCGGGTGCGCGCCACCTCCGTCCAGCCGTACGACTGGCACCTCATGAGAGGCGAGCCGCGCGTCTCACGCCTGATGGGCGGCCCCCTGGGGGTTCGCCGGCCGAAGATCTCCATCCTCGGCGCCGACGTGGCAGGCCAGGTCGAGGCGGTCGGCGAGGGCGTGACCGAGTTCCGCCCGGGTGACGAGGTGTACGCGATGTCCAAGCAGGGCGGCTTCGGCCAGTACGCCCTCGTACGGGCGGACGAGCTGGCCCCCAAGCCGGAGAACCTGACGTTCGAGCAGGCCGCGGCGGTGCCCCTGGCGGCCAACACCGCCCTGATCGCCCTGCGCGACCGGGCCCCGGTCCAGCCGGGCCAGAGCGTGCTCGTGATCGGCGCCTCAGGAGGCGTGGGCACGTTCGGCGTACAGATCGCCAAGGCGTTCGGCGCGCAGGTCACCGGCGTCTGCGGCCCGCGCAACGTCGACCTGGTCCGCTCGATCGGCGCGGACGACGTCGTCGACTACGCCAAGGAGGACTTCACCCGGCGGGGCCGGCGCTACGACGTCGTCCTGGACTGCGCCGGCAGCCACTCGGCCCTGGCCTGCAGGCGGGTGATGACCCGCAAGGGCACCTACGTGGTCGTCGGCGGCAAGGGCGGCCGGTGGCTGCGTCCCATGCCCCACGTGGTCGCGGCGCCCCTGTTGTCGCTGTTCGTGTCGCAGACGATGACCACGGCCGACGTGGTGGGCTGCACCGAGAACAAGCGGAACCTGCTGGCGCTGACCGAGCTCATCGAGGCCGGCAAGGTCACCCCGGTGATCGACCGTACCTACCCCTTCGAGGAGATCCCGGCCGCCGTCCGCTATCAGGAAATGGGGCACGCGTCCGGAAAAGTGGTCGTCAAGATCTGATCACTCGGCTTGGATGGGTCCATGGAACGCCGGCTCATCAGCCATCTCGCCCACCGCGACCACCCCATCGCCGCTCCGGTCTCCGGCGCGCACGTGACCCGGCTGCTGCGCCGGGCCCGGCTGCCCGAGGGGGCGAGGATCCTCGATCTCGGCTGCGGCGAGGCCGCGTGGACGCTCCGCGCGCTGGCGCTGTACGAGGACGCGACCGCCGACGGCGTCGACGTCTCCGCCGAGGCGCTCAAGGCGGCCGAGGCGCACGCCGAGGTCCAGGGCGTCTGGGAGCGCATCCGGCTGCACGAGAAGCCGGCCGCCGACTTCCCGGTCGCCGAGAAGTACGACCTGGTGCTCTGTGTCGGGGCGACCCATGCGTTCGGCGGCCTCGGCCCCACCGCCGGACACGTGCGCCGCTACCTCAAGCCGAACGGGCTGGCGCTCATCGGCGAGGGCTTCTGGGAGCGCGAACCGACGCCGGAAGCGCTCGCCGGCCTCGGCGCCGGCCCGTCGGACCTCCTCGACCTGCCCGGAACCGTCGCCGCGGCCGAGTCCGCCGGATTCGACACCGTCTACGCGTACACCAGCGACCTGTCCGAATGGGACGACTACGAGTGGGCTTGGACGGGCACGCTGCTGCGCTGGGCCAACGAGCACCCCGGCCCGGACGCCGACGCCGCCCGCGCGGCCGCCCTCGAACACCGCGACACGTGGCTGCACGGCTACCGGAAGGTCCTGGGCTTCGTCACCCTGCTGCTCCAGCGTTCTGCCGAGGAGAAACCAGCTCGAACGTGACGTCCGGCGACAGCGCGCGGAGGAAGTCGGCCGCGTCGAAGATCTCCCCGGCGGACGCGACACCGACGGTCCTGGTCTGGCCGGTCAGGATCCGGTGGACCGCCTCCACCGCCAGCGGCGCGGAGACCGCGTAGATGTCCTGCCCGCTCGCCACCGCCCGCCGCTCCTCCCCGCCGGAGCGTACGACGACGTCCACGAGGAACGTCTGCCCGGAGCGCCCGCGCTCGTCCGCCGCGACCGGCGCCGGCGTGTCCGGCGCCGACAGGTCCCTGGCCGCCTCGGCCGCCATGTACGAGCGCACCTCGGGGATGGACAGGTGGCTGGGGATCGTGACGACGTCGGCCATGGTGAACTCCCCGATCACGTCCCTGGCGCCCATCGGCTCGGGGAAGGACCACCGCAGCGTCGGCAGGTCGTCCCCGTGGTACTCCAGCCGCCCCTTCGTGAACCGGACCCGCCGACCGTCCCGCCGCCGCCCGGAGACCTGGCCCGCGACGCGCGTCCCGGCGGTGGGGTGCCAGCTGCTCAGGCCGTAGGCGACGTGCGCCTCGTCGGCCGCCGTCCAGTCGCCCATCGCCGCGGTGGCCAGCAGATCGGCCAGACCGCCGTAGAACGCCATCGCGGGGACGACCACGGCTCCGGCCTCGCGGGCCCGGTCCGCGAACCGCGCGAACGTGTCGGCGTTCGCCTCGATCTCGGCCGCCACGTCCACATAGGGGATCCCGGCCCGCAACGCCGCCTCGATCACCGGGGCGGCCGTCGTGGCGAACGGCCCGGCGCAGTTGACCACCGCCGCCGCCCCGGCCAGCGCCCGGCCGAGCGCCGCCGCATCGTCGACCGACGCCGGCCTGACGTCGTCCCCCGGCTCAGCCACCGCCCGCAGCTTGCCTTCGTCACGCCCGGACAGCACCGGGACGAACCCCCGCTCCCTCAGCTCCGCCACCACGAACCGCCCCGTGTGCCCGTACGCACCGTAGACCACCACAGCCGTGCCCATCAGCTCTCCTACTGTCCTCAGATGTCCGCTGGGGATCATCCTGGCGGCGGCCGCCGGCCGGCACGAGCGTCTGAAACGCCACGATGCGCACAGTTTCGGACACGAGGCGACCGCACGGGAGACCGCCGATACCTTCCAGGAATGACGTGTTCCCTTTTCCTGAACCGGCTGTAGCGTCGAACTCGTCGAAAAGTCCTGCCGCCTGGGCCTTTCACAATGAGCCGCCTTCGCATAACCAGTCGAATGCGCAGGGGAAAAATGATCATCTCGGTCAAGACGGTAACGGCGGCAGTCATCCTCGCGTCGCCCCTCTTCGTCACGCAGAGCGACCCGGAACCTGTCGTCTTCATGGCCACCTCCGGTTCGCACCGATTCACGTCGCCCGAGCAATCGCGGGACGTCTGGCAGGCGTGCGGCGCCAAGGCCCCGAACGGCAAGCTGGTCCGTACGTTCACACGCAAGGAGTTCCGGCCGGCGCCCAGAGGCACCAGGTCCAAGCTGCTGTGCGGGTCGGCCAAATGGGGCTACCGGCACATCAAGGACAGGCACCGGGACGACTGGCAGGCCGTCGCGAACTACCTCGGCCAGGACTGGCGCAGCTTCGCGGACTGGGCCATCGAACAGACGCTGAAAGCACCCGACTCCGCACCGGCGTACCGTCAGAACAACGACACCTATGCCTACCGTACGCCTATACAAATCCGGGACGAGAAAAACAAGGTCAGGGCCCGCTACAGGCCGGTCGTCGTCATCGCCGCGAAAACGAAGAACATCATCACGGCCTATCCCGTCGCCCAGCGTTGAAAGGGCGTCTGAATCATCGGCACCCGCTACCATGACGCCCATGGACCGGAGCGAATTGTTCGACGAGTTCGTCCGACGACTCAACGGATTCGACTCCCGCGCGGCCGCTGATCCCGGTGGGGAGTTCATCGAGATCACCCGTTGGGAGGGAGCGCCCCTCGTCCCGCCCGTGCGCCTGGCCATCGACGCGTCAAGCCTCGAACGCCACCTCCACGCCCTGGAAGGCGACGGCGCCGAGGTCTTCCCCGACGCCCCGCCACCCATCGGCGCCCTGCAACTGTTCCTCGTGCACGTCGGAGAGGAGATCGAGACGCGCGGCCCCGACGACGAACTACTCACGCTCCACGGCGACGACCTGAGCTTCCTCGGGAATGCGCCATGACGGTCTCCGGCCTCCCGATGTTCCGAGATGGAACCTTCTCGGCGTAATACGGCCGCAGTACCGTCCGGTCGCCGGCGTCGCGCTCGACTCTTGGCGGATGAGCCCGTCCGCGCCTTCATCACCTGGTCCGTCGACATGGCCGACACAAAATCGACACCGTGGATCCGCGAACTCTTCAGCGCACCGCAGCGTCCCACCTACCGTTCGTGTTCATGTGGATTCGGAGAGGAAGCGCCATGACCCTCGTATGGATGACCGGAGCAGGCGACCGCTACCACGCCTCTCCGGACTGCTTGGCGCTGAAAGCCGGACAAGAAGGCGGCCTGGCCCAAGGTTACGAACTGCGGATATCGACAACGTCGATCTGGACGAGGCCAGAACTCGCGGCAGGATCGCCTGCGGCACTTGTGGAGGCACAAGCATCCACGTCACGTAGCCGCCCGTAGCCGTTCGGCAGGCACAGGCGGACGATCACGCGGGTCACCTTGGACCCGTGCGGGCTCCCTCCAGGGATGAACGAGAACTATCGTGACTGGTATGGAAAACCGCCCCTCGCCCATGGACTCCCAGCGGTCGCATCTGCGTGCCTCGGACAGCAACAGGGAGCAGATCGCCGCCGTGCTCGGTGAAGCGATGAGCACCGGTCAGCTGAGCCATGAGGAGTACTCCGAGCGCCTGGACAAGCTCTACCAGGCCAAGACCGTGGGAGAACTCCAACTCCTCACCCATGACCTCCAGATCGACCAGCGCCACCCGGTCACCCCGAACCTGGTCTCCAACCCCTCGGCCACGAACTCCGAGCCCGAGAACATCATCGCGATCTTCAGCGGCGCCGACCGCAAGGGCCGCTGGCGAGTACGGCGCCGGACCAGGGCGCTCGCCCTTTTCGGTGGCGCGCGATTCGACCTGACCAATGCCGAGTTCGAGGCGAGGGAAGTCGAGATCAGGATCACGGCGATCTTCGGCGGGGCCGAGATCCTCATTCCCGAGGGGATGGAGGTGCGCTGCGAGGGCGTCGGCATCTTCGGCGGCTTCGACGTGCACGGCGGCCCTGACGTCGACCCGTCGGCGCCGGTGCTCGTGGTGAAGGGCCTGGCGCTGTTCGGCGGGGTGACGGGCAAGCCACGGCCCCGTCGCGAGCGCTGACCGAGACGGCAGATCACTCGTACGCGGCGAGCAGCACATCGGCCTACCGCGGGGATGCGCTACTCCTCGATGAGGATGCCCAACGCGCCGGCCAGGGCGAGAGCCAGTCCTTGCGCGTCACGGCCGGCCACGATCGCGCCCTTGAGACTGGTGACACCGCCGATCCCCAGCAGCACGCAGTCGGAGAAGTGCGCGCCGTCCATCTGCGCCTGCGAGAACTGGGCCCCGCTCAGATCGCAACGCTCGAAGCGGACTCCCCGCAGGTCGGCGTTCTGGAAATTGGCCTCCCGCATGACGCAGTCGCGGAAGACGGCGTTCTTGAACGTCGAGAATCGAAACCCGGTCAGATCGGCGCGGCATGCGTCGAAGAGCACGTCACGGAACGTGCATTCGGTCCAGGTCATGCCGGTCAGCCGGGTCGCCGACGTCCGGGTCCGATGCATGCCCGACGTTCTGGCCGTCATGTTGGACAGGTCGCAGCGTTCCAGCTCCACGTCGACGAACCCGGCTCGACGCAACTGGGTGCCCGCGAAGCTGGTGGTGACGAACCGGCAGCCCTCGTAGTCCACCGCGTCAGCCTGGCGAGAGGTCAGGTCGCCGCCTTTGAACTCCAGGCCGCGGTAGGTGCCGTCGTCCTCCAGAGCATGCCGGGGAAGTTCCGCCATGACGAGCGGCGAGGGCAGTTTGGGGGCCGCAGGTGCTTTGGGTCGCTTCGGCTGTCGGCGGGGAGATGGGGAAGACATCGGGCGGAGCCTAGCCCATGCCGCGCGCGGGGGTGTCGCTGCTCGGATCGCCGCGCCCAGAGATGCATGCGTTTCGCATACACTTCGCTCATGGAGTCAGCTCTGGAAGAGACCATCGACGAGTGGCACGCGAGCGTGAACGGCGGCGACCTGGAGCGTGCGGCGAAGGCGGTCAGCGATCCGGTCGTCGTCCTGGGCCCGAAGGGCGCGGGTCCGATCACCCCCGGGCAGTTCGCGGAGTGGGTCGAGCGCTCCGGGATCACGATGACCCCGCGGTCGTGGCACCCCATCAGCGACAGGCTCATGGTCGTGGAGGAGGACGCCACCTGGCCCGGGAGCGAGACCCCGACCAGGGTGGCCACGGTCTTCCGAGTGACCGGGCAGAAGGTGTCCGCCGCCCTCCGACTGCCCGACCTCAGGTCAGCGCTCGAACTGGCCTACATCTGCCGTGAGATGGCGGCCACCGAATGAGCGGCCCGGGACAGGTCCTGTTCCAGTTCGTACGCCACTGGTCACGCAGGAGCGTGGACCATCGAGCCACTGAGCAAGGCCGGCTCGTCCTCGTCACCGAGGCGGTCTTCGCCCTCACCCGGCACGGCTGGGAAGCGACGGTCAACGCCATCGCCGACGAGATCGGCATCGACCAGAGCGGAGCGTCCCGGCTGGTGAAGAGCGCGACAGACGCCGGATACCTGAAGATGCGGACCTCGGCGGCGGACGGACGCCGACGCCATGCGACGGTGACCTCGTCAGGCCACGCGCTGCTGGAGGACGCGCACCGCTGGCAGGAGCAGGTCTTCGACCGACTGACCGACGGCTGGAGCGAGCAGCGGCGTCTCGACTTCCAACAAGCGATGACCAGCCTGATCGAACGCTCCTACGCCTTGACGCATGACACACCGACGCCCCATTGAGCGCCGAGAAGCTGGCGGAGCGGTATCAGAGACCCATCCCAGCAACCGTCTCCGGCGTTGTTCGGGAAATCCCCTCCTTCCGTCGTCAGCGGAGTTAGGATTTTTCCTGAACACCGAGCGACTTGGAGAGCACCGATGGAGGCGAGACCACAGCCACAGAACGAGGTCGAAGTTCTGCGAGCCGGAATGGCTGTGCTAGGTGACCGGCTGCCACCCGGATGGGACGTCCAACCCCTGAGCCGCAGACCGCCCGATGCTCGCTTCGACGCTCTCTGGAAGGTGACAGCACCGGACGGAACCTCGGTCGTGCTGGTCGTGGAAGCCAAGCGCGTGGTGGAGAGACGTGACACCGCCACACTCCTCCAGCAGTTGAATGCCGCCGCGGACGAACATCCGGGCAGCCGTGGGGTCGTCGCCGCCCGATACCTGTCACCACCCGTGCGTAAGCGGCTCTCTGAGGCCGGCCTGTCCTACATAGACGCGACGGGGAACATCAACCTGAACGTCTCTCAGCCCGGTCTCTACATTGCCGATCGAGGGGCTGACCATGATCCGTGGCGCGGTCCTGGAAGACCGCGCGGAACGTTGAAGGGCGCTCCCGCTGCGAAAATCGTCCGTGCGCTGTTGGACCACGAAAGATCGTGGGCGATCCGTGAACTGATCGACGTCGCTGACGTATCCACCGGGTCGACCTACCGGGTGATCGAGTTTCTGGAGAGCGAGAACCTGGCAACGCGGACCAGTTCGGGTGCGGTCGTAGTTCCCGACTGGGTCCCGCTGCTGAGGCGTTGGAGCGAAGACTACGGGTTCGTACGAAGCAGTCGAGTCACACGGTGGATAGCCCCGAGAGGGCTGCCTGATCTCATGCGACGGGCGGGTGATAATCCCACCCAGTACGCCATCACCGGGACGTTGGCCGCAGCCACCTGGGCCCCCTATGCTCCAGCCCGCTCCGCCATGATCTACACGACGGATGCCGAGCACACCGCCCAGCTCTGGGACCTTCGCCCCGCTGATGCCGGAGCAAATGTGATGTTGGCCGAGCCGGAGAACGACGTCGTCTTCGTCCGTACCCTTACCGACGCTTCCGGTCTCACGATCGCCGCGCCACCCCAGGTCGCCGTCGATTTGATGACAGGCCCTGGACGCAGCCCCTCCGAAGCCGAAGAACTCCTTGACTGGATGGCACGGCATGAATCCTCCTGGCGTAAGCAGTAGTGACATCCTCGTCCGATCTCGGTCCGCGCTTCTCGATGCATTGGCCGCGTTGGACGCCCATCGCGACGCTGTGATCGTGATCGGAGCACAGGCCGTCTACCTGCGGACCACACGAAGCCCTGTCGCGCTCGCCGAGACGACCAAGGACAGCGACCTCGTACTCGACCCGAGAGTCCTGGAGGACGATCCGCTTCTGGAAGAAGCCATGGGCCGCGCGGGGTTCTACCGTGACCCCATCGGCGGACA
The DNA here is from genome assembly GCF_040676925.1 of Nonomuraea sp. NPDC049486. Lineage (NCBI taxonomy): Bacteria > Bacillati > Actinomycetota > Actinomycetes > Streptosporangiales > Streptosporangiaceae > Nonomuraea > Nonomuraea sp. NPDC049486. Next base: position 200,393 of record NZ_JBFAPV010000014.1, on the reverse strand, counting down.
ACCCGGAGCGTGGCTGAACCCCGCGGGCATTCCTGTGGATCTGCTGGTGCCCGAGGCCCTTGCAGGAGCAGGTACGAGGAACACGCGGGGAGCCCGCATCCCACCACATGATCGCCGTGCCACCCGCCGTGCTCGAGGCCTCGAAGCCGCTGTCATTGACAACACGGTGATGGACGTCACCGCTCTTGACCCGGCCGATGCCCGCGTATATGACGTCAGAGTCGCCGGACCCGCAGCCTTGCTGGTGGCCAAGGTCCACAAGATCGCCGAACGGGTTTCAGCCCCCACCGGCTGAATGACAAGGACGCACACGACATGTACCGCATCCTTGTCGACGCCGACACCGCTGAACTGGCCGCCACGTTCAGGCTCCTGGCTCGTGACCCCATCAGCAGCGAGATCACCGAGCAGGCCGTCGAACATCTGGCGGCACTGTTCGCGGCTGGACCGGACGCGCTCGGCTCAACGATGGCCGGACGCGCGGAAGAGGGAATCGGCGAGCCCGAGACAGTCGCTTTGGCAACGTCTCTGCTGGCCGCTGATCTCCTGCAGGCCTTGGAACGCACCAATCTCACACAGGGCTCGACCCCGACGTCGTGAGGACGACGCAGGCGCGTACTGACCACGGACCTCGCCGAGGGTGGGCGTTGTGGTCACCTTCGACCCGACCCTCGGCGAGGCTTCTGCTCTATGCCTGTCCGCGCCCGGATCTCACGCCCACGCGCGACACTTTCGGCAAATCGCTCAGTTCACCATGAAGTCGTAGTCACGTGCCCAGCTCAAGTAGCCGCGCGCATCGATGCTCCACACCGACAGCGTGTGAGGACCGGCACTTTCGGGCGTGATGGTCACGGTGGGCGTGTCGGCGGAGGTCTGGAGCGTCTCACCGGAGTCCAGGCGGTAACCGTACGCGACGACGTCCTGTGCGCCGTTGGGCGAGAAGGTGAACTCGCCTGGCACGCCCGCGCCGCCGCCGGGTGTGTTCTCCGGGTAGACAGTCGAGACGACCGACGGCGCCGGGTTCCGCCCTGGGGTGAAGGAGTAGGCGCGTTCCGGCCCGGCGTTACCGGCCCGGTCGACCGCTGCGACATACAGGGTGTGGCGGAAGGAGACCGTAGGGGTGAGCGACACGCTGGCCCGTCCCTCGGCATCGGCCGTCACCTGCCCGGCCAAGGGACCGCCCGGTGTGAGCCGGTACTTGTAGGACACGACGTCGGTGGACTCACCGGGGGCGAAGGTGAACACGCCTGACGTGCCGACCAGCCCGCCCGTCGCGTTCGCCGGATAGGTCTCGGAGGCGATCACCGGCAGCATGGGCCGGGTCACGTCGACGGTGAACTCCTGCCAGGCCGTCCAGTCGCTGACGTCGCTGAGCATCTCCAAGGTCTCCGGCTCCTGGTAGTGGTCCTCGGCGCGCACCCGCCACTGGTAGGTCTGGCCATCGACGAGTAGCCCTTCGGGGACCTCGGTGCAGTGCCTGCCCTCCTGCTGGGGGTAGGAGGTCGCCGAGCCCAGAACGGTGCCGGAGGAGTCCGCCCACTCGAAGCGCGCCGACATCTGATCGCCGTGCTGCCGGTCGGCGTTGACGACTTCGGCGCCCAGGGTGGGCGTTGTGGTAGGGACGAACTTCGTCGCCGGGCGCGATCCGGGCCCGCAGAAGTCGTCGAGGCTGATGGCCGGATCCGTGGGCACCTCAGGCACGGTGTTGTACCAGAAGCGCAGCGCCGGCGTGTCGAAGCGACCCCAGTACGGGTGGTTGACCTGATCGGTCTCGAAGACCCGCAGGTTGCGCGGCCCGACCTCACTGGCCGCACGCATCCCGAAGGTCAGGTGCCTCTCACCGCGTGCGACGGCATCCCGCACGAGGTCACCGATCCGCCAGCCGAAGAAGCAGGAGTCGAAGCCGTCGGCGACGGTCCCGGTGCCGAGATTCCGCTTCCAGGCCGGCTGGTTGCGCCAGGTGGTCTCCGGGCCGATCTGCCCGGTCGCCCAGAGCTCGACGGTGGGGTCACAGGCGCCGCTTTTGAGATAGCCCGAAAAGGTGGCGTGGAGCAGCTTCTTGCCGTGCATCGGGCTGATGTCCATGCGGAAGAAGGAGCGGAACACGCCAGGAGGCTGGACGCCCGTCCCCACGAGCGCGCCGTCCGCGCTGTTCCAGTGGGAGGCCTTCGGATCGGCCTGGGCGACGTAGGTCCAAGCGAGCTTGACAGTGCTGGTGGACGCCGACGCGTGTGCCGGCGTCGGCGGCATGATGACGAGCGTGACGAAGAAGGCACATAACAGCGCCAGGACGCGTTTCACTGTAATTCTCCCCGTTACGGTGCGTTTCCCTAGGTACGAGGGTCGCCCGGGAAGGCAACGCGGCAGGAGTCATTTCGGCGACGATCATGTAACTACGGGACCTGTAGTAATAGCGACCTTCCCAGACGACCCCTGGCACACGGAGCGGTCTCTCTTCGATTGCTGGACAAGCGAAATAATCCGTACGAGTTGAGACATAACAGCTAATGCACCATACCCACAGACCCTCTCTGTAACATAGCGGCATGTCGACACATCCCCCAGTCGCCAGCTACGTCGGCAAAAGCGTGCGTTGGTATCAGATCGGAAAGAAGACGATAGAAAGGAGAAATTGGCTCAAATACCTGCGCTGGCAGGCCGTCTCCCGCGCCCTCAGCGAGGACGACACCATCCTCTCAGAGAGAGTGGGACAAGCGGCTACCGCCTTCTGCGACGCACTCGACATCACAGAATTTCCGATCGACCAGGACCGTTCCGGTGTGTTCAGGCGCATGAGCCGCTGGGCCAGAGAAAAGGTAACGTGGGGCGTTCGCTTTCCGGATTATCGCGGTCGGCTCAGCTTGACGTTCGATGACCGACTGAAAGCCTGGATAGAGGACGCCGCCGAAAGCCCCATGGGACAGAGAGCACTTGATTTCGCCCAATACCATGTGAAGCAAGAAGGACGTAGCGCGCTGTTCGCGGAAGCGGTTCTCAACGAAGCACACGGCGTGCTGATAGAAGCGCGCGAAGGCGAATCTCCAGGCGCCGCCCGATGGGAGATGGCCGCCGAGATCCACCGCTACGTCCCGGACAGCGAAATCAGACGGCGTCACCAGCGCTGGAGGAGTTCGGCGAGAGCCATCAGCGCGGGCGGCACGGCCGCGGTCACCACCCAGGTCTTCACAGACGATCTGAGCAGCTCACTCACTCTGGGCGTCGCCCTCACCGCCTTGGCCGCGATCGTGGAGTTGACCATCTCCACGCGCACGCTGACCGGTCAGCAGATCGCGGTCCGGGAGCAGGTGCGAGCGTGGCTGGAGGAAGCACTGGTGTCACGACTATGGGCCAACCTGCAGTGGGCAGGCGGCCTGGCCAGGCAGGTCGAAGCAACGGGACGGCCGCTTCCTGTCGGCGACCTCATCATGGCCATGGCCAGGAACCTGGTCACCATAAAACCTCTGGACGACGATGCCAAGGTATTCCGCGATGTGGACCGACTGAGAGAGCATGCCCTCTCTGTTTCGGACCCCGAGCTTCTCGCCTTTCTCGTACGCCTTGAAACAGCCTTACGGCACAAGCCTGACACCCTGCCACACGCGTTCCGCGCACTGATCACTTCGGTGCGAGAACGGAACACCCTCGGAGAAGTGGAACCAGGAGGCCGACAGATGATCATACGAGCGAGCGGGGACTAGACCCGCAGCGCCCATTCGGGACCTTGCCCGCCGCCTCCAAAGCGTCGAGCACTCTCCGGCGGGCTGGTCCGTGAGTCCGCGATCTACTGCACACAAGCCCCAACGCCCCTTCCGTCCAGGTCAATTCGGTCCAGCACGAAGTCGTCGGGCGACTTCACCCCGATCATCGGCGTCAGGAAGCTTCAGCCCTTCGATCAGCGGCTTGCAACCCTGAGCAGGTCACGCAGGGTGTTGCCGTACTACACGTTGGCGTCGTAGACCACCACGAATGTCATGGTTCAGATACCCAGCTCTTGCCCAAGCGCAGCGAGCTCATCGGCCGCGGTCCGGCGCTTGGCGTCATCGCGACGCTTGTATTCCTGAAGATCCTCGTACTTGATTCGGCGGTGCTTGCCGATCAATCGGAAGGGGATCTCTCCCGTCTCCAGAAGCTTGATCAAGTACGGGCGCGACACGTTCAGCATGTCCGCCGCTTGCTGTGTCGTCAGCTCAGCATGCGACGGAATCACCGTGACTCCGCGCCCTTCGGCTGCTTGGGCAAGGATGAAGGCGAGCAGACTCACACCTTCGCGAGGCAGGATCAACGGATCCTCACCCCCGTGCTCTCCGGCGACCCGGACGGTCGGCTGCTCGGGATACCGCATGAGGTAATCCTTGATCCGGCGTACCGCGCGACCGGCTACCTCGGCATCGATGCTCCCCGGCTGAACTCGCTTGGCCTGCACGTCAGTCATGACGTCACCCCTCTTCGCAGTATCCGCAACAAACGAAATAAACGCAAGCGGAACCGCTGGCGGCTCGGTGGCACGTACGGTCGAAGACGGCCATCAACGGGGCAAGCCACACCGGTCCCGCAGTACCCATACGGCACCTTGAGAAGGTGGTAGCGCTTGGCTTCAGGTCATAGATGTGCTGCTCAGCAGAGCTTCGACCGGTACTCAGCCCACATGTCGACGGCCTCTCGGAATCAAGAGCGGCGACGTTCTCGCGAGCCATCCCCCACTGTGTAGATCAGTCGGTCCGCAAGCCGATCCGGACCAGGCTCTCTAAGCGGCGTCTACTCCACACGAATGTGATCGGCGAGAGTACAAGGCGCTCGATCACCTGGCCGAGCTGGATGAACCTCTGGACGGCGGGCATCCGCCTCGCGTACCCTCGCCGTCGCCTCGGCATAGACTTCCACGTCTGACACGGGTTATTCGTCGTCCGGGATGGCGGCGAGCGACTCACGGGGTGTGCCCGACTCGCTCCCCCGTATCCGTGACCGACCGAGCAAGGACAAGCGCCAAATCACGCAGATCGGGCGCAGCTTCCTCCAAATGGTCGAGCCGCCAGGCGCACAACGCCTCGCTGGGCCGCTGCGGTGACGCTCAGCTCAATAGCATCGTGCCCGAGTTGCATTCACACCACTTGCCACCACACCGCCGGGTCCTACCCCGCGGTTCAGCTGGGCCGCCTCCCTTCGGTAACAGCGCGCTGGACGGCGCAGGTGTCCGTGAGATCCGGCAGCACGATATCCGCGCCCGCCGCTCGTAGTTCGGCGACGCTGTCGGTTCCGGTTGCGACCGCGACGATCCTGGCCCCGGCCGCGTGGGCGGTGGCGATGTCACGGAGGGTGTCGCCGATGATGACAGTGTCGGCGCCGCTGTGTCGGTGGCCGAGATGCCGCTCGGTGCGCTTGAAGGCGTGTGCCGGCAGGTCGGCGCGTTCGAAGGCGTCGCCTCCATACGCACCGAGACGGAAGTCGATGTGGCGGTCGAGTCCGAACACTTCCAACTTCAACACCGCGAGCGAATACAGGTTGCCGGTCAGTACTGACTGACGCACTCCTGGGACGGCCCCCACAGCCGTCAGCGCATCGGCCGCACCTGGCAGCGCACGCCCGTCAGCGACCAGGTCGCCCGCACGGTCCAGGTGTTCCGCGATCAGCAGATCCGTGAAGGCGTCCAGCAGGTCGGCGTCGGGATCCAGGCCGTGAGCCCTCAGCGCATCAGTAGCGGCGGCCAGTTCGGTGCGGCCGTCGAACTGCCAGGGCTGCTCCAGCGTCAGGTTTGTCGCCTTACGGAACGCTTCGGCATAGGCCTGGCGCGCGACCGTACCGGCGTCGATCAGCGTGTGATCGATGTCCCAGAGCACCAGAAGAGGAGTCGGCGTGTCAGCTTGCATGAAAACCTCCATGATTGTCCCGCGCCCACACGATCAGTCCCAAGACCATGAACACGGCGCCGACCGCCGAGACCGCAGCCCATCCGCCGAGCCGATACGCCGTCGTGCCTGCAGCGGTGCCGGCCACGCCCCCAAGGGTGTAGATGGTCATGTATACGGAAGCGATCCGTGAACGTGCCATGCGAACAAGGCCATAGACCACGCTCATGTTCACCAGGTGTGTGCCTTGTACCGCCAGGTCCATCGCCAGGAGCCCGACGACGAGCCATACCAGGCCCTGCGTTCCGATCGCCATCACTCCGAACGAGGCCACGCCTACGATGAGGAGAATTCCGGTCAACTGGCGTTGCCATCCCCTGTCCACAGCACGACCGACCGCCTGTGCCGCGATCGCACCCGCGACGCCGACCAACGCGAACAGGCCGATCTCAGCTTCGCCGTATCGATACGAAGGTCCTGACAGCAGGAACGCCACGGTCGCCCAGAACACCCCGAACGCGCCGAAGGTACAGGCACCGATCAGCGAGCGTCTCCTGAGCAGCGGCTCACTCGCCGCAAGCTTGACGGTCGCCCGGAACTGCGCGGCGTAGCCGATCGCCATCTCGGCAGGGGCCGACGGCAGGGTGCGTGCCAGCGCGCCGGTGAGCAGGAGCGTCACAACCGCGGCGCCCAGGAAGAGCGCACGCCAGCCGAACGCCTCGGCAGTCGGGCCGGCGATCGTCCGGGAGAGCAGAATGCCCACCAGGCCACCGCTGAGCACCGTCGCGATGACGCGGCCACGCTCGTGCTCGCCGGCGAGGGCGGCGGCGTAGGGGATGAGGATGTTCACCACACTCGCGCCGGCCAAGCCGATCACCGCCCCCGCGGCCAGCAGTACGGCTACGGTGGGCGCCGTGCTGGTCACGACGAGCGCCACGACTTCGACGAGCAGGAGCAGGCAGACCAGCGGGCGTCGACGGACGATGTCGCCGAGCGGCACGACCAGGACCAGCCCCAGCGCATAGCCCAGTTGCCCGACGGCAGGCAGGTACCCGACCTCCAAGGCCGATGGGTACGACCGTGCCATGTCAGGAAGCAGCGGCTGGCAGTAATAGAGGTTGGCTATGGTCACCCCGTAGCTCACCGCCAGCAGCCATACCTGATGGCCTGGAGCGTGGACGGCCTGACCCGTACACGACGGGCGCCTCTCGATGGTCACCGAAGCGACGCTACGAGAGTAATGGGCCTGAATTAAGATCCACCAACATGTCGAATTCTTGGCCCACTTCCGGTATCGATCTGCATCTGGAACTCGACCCGGCCACTGGCCGCCGCGCCGCTCTGGAGCAGGCGTTACGGGCCGCGATCCAAACTGGGCGGCTGGCACCCCATGCCCGGCTGCCTGCCAGCCGCAATCTCGCCGCCGAACTCGGGCTGTCCCGCGGAACCGTCAGGGCCGCGTACGACCAACTCATCGCCGAGGGATACCTGACCGCCCGCCAGGGATCGGGCACGGCGGTGGCCGCGCTCCCCCAGCGCCACACGGACAGCACAGCCGGCCGGCATGACCTGGCATCGCCCGGCCCTCGGCACGATCTCCGCCCGGGCCGCCCAGATGTCTCCGCCTTCCCCACGGCGGCATGGTTGCGGTCCACCCGCCGGGCACTGGGCTCCGCCGCAGCCGACGCGTACGCCCATGACGACCCGCGCGGCCGGATCGAACTGCGTACCGCACTGGCCGAATACCTCGGACGCACCCGTGGCGTCCTCGCCCACCCAGACCTCATCATGATCACAAACGGGTACGTCCAGGCCCTGGCACTGCTCAGCCGCGTACTCAGCGAGACCGGCACGGCCACCATCGCGACGGAGGATCCGGGAGTCGCCTTCCACCGGGAGGTGATCCGTCGCAACGGCTCGGCGGTCGTCCCGCTCGCCGTGGACGAGCGCGGCGCCCGCACCGACCTGCTCGGCGCCCCCGGTTTCCCGTCGGTTGACGCCGTGGAGGTGACCCCGGCCCATCAGCATCCGACAGGACACACCCTCGACCCGCGACGCCGCCGGACGCTCATCGGCTGGGCGCGTTCCAGCGGCGCTCTGATCATCGAGAATGATTACGACGGCGAGTTCCGCTACGACCGCCAACCCATCGGCGCGATCCAGGGCACAGCGCCCGACCATGTCGCCTACGTCGGAACCGTCTCCAAGGCCCTCAGTCCCGCCCTGCGTCTGGGCTGGATCGTGCTACCCCATCACCTCCTGGAGCCGCTGATCGAAGCCAAGCGCCACAATGACCGTCACACCGAGACCATCGGCCAACTGACGCTGGCGGACTTCATCGCCTGCCATGCTTACGACCGGCACGTCCGCGCAGGCCGGTTGCGCTACCAACGCCGGCGCGACCTGCTGCTGGCCCGCCTCCACGCTCAGCCGGGCCCCCTGCCGACCGGTTTCTCCGTCCACGGGATCGCCGCCGGCCTGCACGTCCTGATCAGCTTGCCGGCTGAAGGCCCGACCGAGCAGCAGATACTCCGCACCGCCGCAGCCAACGACGTGGGCGTGGGACACCTGGGCGATCACTGGCATGCCCCCGGAGACCACCCGCAGGGCATCATCGTGGGCTACGGAACACCGAGCGAGCGCACCTACCCGGCCGCAGTCGACGCCCTCGCCCACGTCCTACGGATCACGCATCGCGCATAGACAGCCCTGCTCACTCACCAGCGGGAGCAACACCCACCGGACAGGAAACCCCGGTGCCGCCGATCCCGCAGTACCCATTGGGCACTTTGTACAAATACTGCTGGTGGTAGAACTTAACTCTCCGCAACAATTCATGCGAGGAGAGTTACATGACCAATGTCCCAGTCGTCTCTTACGCTCGCATATCCGCTGACATCAGGCGGGATGAGCACGGGGTGCAGGACCAGCACCGCCTCAACCGGGAGACGGCGGAACGGCACGGGTGGGCGGTCGTCCATGAGTACACGGACAACGACAAGTCAGCAGCGAAGGCCGACGTCGTACGCGATGACTTCGAGGCCATGCTACGGGCTCTGCGGGCCGGCGAGCTTCCCGACGGTACGGCTGTGCAAGGCGTCGTGATCGTCGCCGAAGATCGCCTGGCCCGGCGTCCCGGCGATTACGAACGCTTCGTCGAAGCGATCACGTACCAGGATGGTCGCGTGTTCGCCGACGCTCGCGGCACGAAGGACCTTTACAGCGAGGACACCGAGAGCATGGGCCTCTTCGGTGCCGTGATCTCCAAGATGGAGGTCCGCAAGATGCAACGTCGCATGCGTCGCTCGCACCGTACGCGCGCCGAACAAGGTCTTCCTGTCGGAGGTACGCGTCCCTTTGGTTGGAAGCCTGACCGTCTCACCCTCGACCCCGAGGAGGCACGTCTCGTACGACAAGCAGTGCTGGACCTCATCGCAGGCCGCTCGCTCCACTCCATCACGAACCAGTGGCGTCGGGAGGGCGCGAAGACCTCGCTGGGCAACGAGTGGACAACCCCCTCGCTCAAGCTCAACGTGCAGAACCCCCGCATCTGCGGCTGGCGGGAGATCAACGGCGAACTCGTCCGTGACCCCGCGGGCAACCCCGTGGTCGGCCAGTGGGAACCGATCGTGACGCCAGAGCAGTGGATGGCCGTCAAGAACATCTTCGATGCCCGCAGAGGCCACTACATCCACCGTGACGGGCGCATCGGGCACATCCTCACACCGGACTTCCGCGAACCGAACTACCTGCTCACCGGCTTCCTCCGCTGCGGGCGCGCCAAGCCGGACGGTTCCCTCTGCAACACCTCGCTGCGCGTCACCCATAGCAAGGACTGCGTCCAGCACATCTACATCTGCCCGGGCAAGACCGTCGGCGGCTGCGGCGGACTCGGACGGCGCGGTGACATGGTCGATCTCTTCATCTCGGAAGCGGTGCTGGCCAAGCTGGAGCAGGTCCAGCTCGCCGCGTCCGCCGCTCCCGCCGAGTGGCCGGGTCAGGCAGAGTACGAGGGAGCGAAGACCCGCCTGGAGGAGCTGCGCGTGCAGTGGACGGCGGGCAACATCACGAACGAGCTGTTCTTCTCAACAGCGCCGGATCTTGAGAAGCGGATCGCCCGCCTTCGCACCGAGGCGCAAGGCTTCACCGCTGCCACGCAGCGCCGCCAAGCCCGTTCCGACACCGACATCACCGGGATCCGCCGACGCTGGTACCTGCCGGAGGAGGAAGACGGACTGCCCCTCACCATCAAACGGTCCTACATCCGTGAAGCCCTCCTGGCCGTGATCATCTACCCCTCCGGCAAGGGACGCAGGAAGTTCAACCCGGACCTACTTGAGCCGATCTGGCGAGAGGGCTGAACCCTCAAGACGTCCAGGACGTCCCGCGGAAGGCTGTCCCCCTTACTCAAGGGGGACAGCCTTCTTACTTTGCCCCCAAGCACTGGTGACAGCCGGACTTCTACGGCCACAACCGGACGTCTACGGTACGCGCCGGACGTCTGCACACTCGTCGCCATAGGAACTCCGACCTGCATAAACGCGTTTCTCAAGTGGTACAACGTACTCACACCAAGAGCCACCGCCCCTCTACAGCACGACCGCAGCGAACATCTCGGCGAATCACCTCAAGGCGCATACACGATTCCGGGCAAGCACATCCACGACCACTGATGGCCCGTCGGATAGACCCGGCCCGACGGCAGGTGTCCACACAGAGCGCGCCATTCACCTTCTCGCCGCACTCCATTCCTGTCCCTTCGCTGCTGGTACCGCCGCCGAAGGCTGTCCTTGGGCTGCCTCGGCGCCGGCCTCTGGTCGTGCTCGTTAGGTACGGCGGTGGCTCCCACCCTCGAACCGAGGAGGCCACCTGAACCAACCGAACGAGCTGTCCGCCCAGAAGTGGGGCAAGCAGCAAGCCGCCCGATCCCCTCGCTGGTCAGAAGAGAAATGGCAGCGCATCGCGACCGTGCTCGGCGTATGCGTCGCCCGCGGGACCCCGCCCGATGGCACGTCCGGGAGCGATGCCACGTGAGCGAGGGTCCTCACCCGTCACCCGAGATGCTGGCCGTGATGCAGCGAGCGGCCATGCCCGACTTCGCCCGCTGGCAACAGATGGTCTACGCCACGGGCGGCTGTGCCCAACCGGTCCGGCTGCACGGCGAGAGATACACGCTGGACAGCCGGACGGGCGAAGTCCTCGACGTGTATCGGACCGCCGACGAGCCGACCGGCTTCCTGCTCACAGCGTGCGGCAACCGGCGCGCGTCCCGATGCCCGGCCTGCTCGGCGGTCTACAAGGACGACACGTACCACCTGATCATCACTGGCCTACGTGGTGGCAAGGGCGTTCCGGAGGATGCCAGCCAGCATCCCCGCGCGTTCGTCACTTTCACCGCCCCATCCTTCGGTGCCGTCCACGCCCACCGCGAGCAGTCAGGCCGGACACTCCCATGCCGTCCACGCCGGGACCGTCCCGTCTGCGAGCACGGTCGACCGAAGGGCTGCGGCTTGCGTCATGAGCGCGATGACGTCCAGGTCGGACAACCCTTGTGCGTGGACTGCTACGACTACATCGGGGCTGTCCTGTGGAACGCTCACGCGGGCACGCTCTGGCGAGAGTTCACCAAGACCATGCCGAGCGTCCTGGCCCGTCTGCTCGGCATCACCCGATTGCAGCTACGCCGGATGGTCCGCCTTTCGTACGCCAAGGTCGCCGAGTATCAAGCTCGCGGCCTGGTCCACTTCCATGCCGTCGTCAGACTCGACGGACCGGACGGACCCGCCGACCGCCCGCCGGACCACATCACGATCGACCTGCTCGACCGGGCCATACGCCGGACCTCCGGTCAGGTCGCGGTCCGAATAGAGGACGGAGCGCCCTCGCCGGTCCGGTGGGGTGATCAGCTCGACGTACGACCGGTCTACGTCTCGGCCGAATTGGACGGTATGAGCGATCAGCGCGTTGCCAGGTACGTGGCCAAATACGCCACCAAGGGTGCCGAGTCGGCTGGCACGGTCGATCGTCCGATTCGACACACATGGGAGATCTCTGGGCTGAAGGCCACGGAACATGCCCGCCGGATGATCTACACCTGTTTCAGCCTCGCCGACCTGCCGCCGTACCGGCACCTGCCACTGCGACAGTGGGCCCACATGCTCGGCTATGGAGGCCACTTCTCCACCAAGTCGCGCCGCTACTCGATCAGACTCGGAGACCTACGACAGGCCCGCGCCGACTTCCGTGCCGAGCATGCGCGCCTGGTCAAGGGCACTCCGCCTCTCGCCCAGGAGACAACCGTGACGGTGAGCGAATGGCACTATGCAGGAACCGGCCATCGCCACGGAGAGGCGTTCTGGGCGGAGCTAGCACGCCAACGGATCGCCACCGCCCGCAAGATCGCCCGAGATCAAGCCAGCGAGGACAGGTAGTCACTCCCTCTAGACCTAGAGAGGCCATCCTCTAGGTCTAGAGGATCTTCTAGAGGCCCATCAGCCGCCTGACCAGGTATCTAGCGCCTAGAGGCTCCTAGCCTCGCTGGGCTCCATCGGGCCAGATCACCCGGACGGGCACCTCCCGCTGTCGAGCCTCGGCCACCACGTCAGCGGTGCCGCCATAGCCTCGGGCGGGCTGCCCGTCCCAGACGGCGAACAGCACATCGGCGTCGTCCAACATCCGCGCACTGGCCGCCATGTGCGACTCCGAGGTGGACTCCACGAACTCCAGCCTGTGAGTCCGGACCGCCCGACCCAGCAACTCGTCGTACGCCGCATGACACTCCCCCGGCAGCCCCTCCCGGTACTCCTTGGCCGGGACCACAACCTCCAGCACCCCACCGAGATCGAGCACCGCGCGAGCGAAGACCTGATCGGCTCCATCCGCCAAGCAGGACAACCCGGTGACGCCGGGGAGGTACTCCGCGAGCGCCTCACGTACCGCCCCGTCGATCAGCGCGGCGGTCTCCTCCGGCAAGCCCCGATGGCCTGACACAGCGATGCGAACCATGATCCCCCTAGATCAGAGTGGCGTGAAGACGCTCGTCGAACGAGCGCAGGGCGCTGGACGACGGACCGGCATACGCTCGGCGGAACTTCTTGACGCGGTGCAGGACTCGCTCGGAGCCGTACGTCGTCGCGACAGTGAGGGCGTTGGACGCCAGATACAGCGCCTCGTCGTAACGCTCCGACATGGCCTCAGCCGCCGCCACCTCCGTCATGAGCACACCCCGCTGCTTCGCACCAGGTTGGGCCGACGACAGCGACTCGTTGAAGGCGGCCACGGCTTCGGCCGGTCTCTTGAGCCGCACCATCACCAGGGCGCGATAACCCGCCAGCTTCGCAGGATCGAACGGGAATACCCATGGCCACGGCGGCGCGACGGCCCTCTCACCAGCCCGTACCGCAGCCTCAGCCGCGCTCAACGCCTGAAGCGCCGCCGCCTCGTCCCGTGCCGTCGCGTGGCCGAGCGCTTCGAGGCTCGACAACCACGCGCGAGCGATGGCCGGTGGCCGCTCCCCGATCTCCCGCCGCGCCCCAGCCAGAAGATTCAGTCCGATTAGCGGATCGTCGGCATCGATCTCGAAGGCAGCCAGACTGCCGATCATGTACGCCGCCAGCAAGGCCTGGTTGGCCTGCCGCGCGCTGTCGATCGCCCGACGGTAGTAGAAGCGCGCCGAGCCGGTGTCCTGCATGTCGGCATGCACCCAGGCCGCGAAGCCAGCCGCCTCGCTCAGACCGGCCCGGACCTCGTCTGCATGCGGAGATCGCGACGCGCGGCCGAGAACACGGCTCGCGAGATCGACCTGCGCCACAGCCGGCCGAGCAAGTTCACGAGCAGGCGTGACGGCCTCCAACCGACGCTGGGCGCCGGTGATGCTGGTCAGCGTGGCGGCCGTCGTCTCATCCACATCGGGACGCTTGGGCAGGGCCACCCCCGCCAGCGCGGTCAACGCCACGGCCTTGCCGAAATCCCTGCGCTTCGTCGGATCGTCATCCCCTCGAGCTCCGAATCGGAGCAAGTGAAGCGGCACCCCGATCTGGATGGATATCTCCCGAACCTGGTCCACAGTGAGCGGCTGACGACCACGCAACACCTTGGACACCCAGCTCTGGGAGTAGCCGACCGCCTCAGCCAACTGACCCTGCGTCCAACCGTTCGCCCGCCGCACCTCTTCGAGAATGGTCGGTATATCGCACTCGGCGAGAGCGGCGGCCACAACTGGCCCGGACCAGAACTGCGGCGGTATCTGGGTCACAACGCTAGGTTAAGCCGCCGCCCTCAGCCGTACCGATATTCGTGACGGGAATACCCGTACCACCAGCAGCACTAGGCCGTTCACCTGCGGTTTCCTGACGGCAACGCTCAGTACATGAACGAACTGCCGCCCCACCCCTTGGCCGCCGCACAACAACTGGCCGTTGCCCTTGCAGAAGGGGGAATCACTGCCGACGTCCATCACGACTTCGGCGCGCCCCTGGTGTCAGTCTGGGTCGGTCTGATCGTTTGTTGCGCAGACGACACGTATTGGTGGCGCACCGGCTGGAACCCACGCAGACACCGACCGATCTACGCAAGCCACCCTTTCACCCAGCCGGCCCGCGCCGCCCACCGAGTCACCCTCCGCTACACGCAACTGCGCATGTCGCATCCGCTCTCGTCACTGATCGCCGGAGCGCAGTCGTGCCCCTGACCGTGCAGCAAGTGCTCAACAGATTCCCCGGCTGGCAGATCATCGATATGTCCGGAGGCTGGGTCGCCATGCGAATCAACTTCATGCCCAAGATCAGCGGACTCTCCAACGTCCGTTGCGGAGAGACCTTGGAGGAACTGGCCGGGCATCTACAGGCTGAGCTCAGGCACCAGAAGTCACGGCAATCAGCGGTAGGCAGGTAATTCGATGGCAACCCGACCCGGAGCGCAGGGACTCCAGGCCCGAGCACCGGCAGCGGGCGGCAGAGCTTTCCCGTGCCTAAGGTCCGATCACAGAGCTCCACTCATCATCTCCCCACAAACCTCCCAATCGTTGCAAATTGGACTAATCACTGAAAGTGCACCCTACTCCATCGACTCATGTCATCATTTCAGGATGACCAAAGATCCGGCACATATCGATCTTCAAGCATCAGGGCAACCAATACAACTCGACGTCGTTAACGAGCGGGAAAAATACACCGTTCGCAAGATCCGCGAATACTTCTACGTGGACCTTCAACGAGTGCGATCGTATTACGCTCAACTGAACAGAGGAGTCATCGAAGGCATTGTTTCCAAAGAGACCAAGACTAGCAAAGGCGAAGCACAGGCCAAGCTCATGGGATTTGGTCCCAGCGGCTCCCGAGAGTCAGGCACAGCGCGAGAGGAGACCAGGTCTCTACACGAGCTGAGTGCCGTGATCTTCGAAGAGATCTGCGACCGCGAGTCGCTGATCCACGAGGTCGGTGTACTGCTCTCGGATCGAGAGGCGTGGGCCACAGGACGAGTCCACAGCGAACTGTATGAGGGGCAACTCGTCCGCTTCACTGGCTCCCTCGACGTCCACGACCCATCCTTCTTCGGTCAACGCGTTGATCAGTTCCAACGCTTCGTCTCGGCCTTCGTTGGGATCACAATGGCGGAGCAGGAAGCTCAAGCCGCTACGCCACCGACTCGCCAGGGAGGACGTACATCGCCAGGGAGTCGGGCGAGAGATAGCGGGCAGGTCCGTGCGGAACTTAAGGCACGACTCATCCAGGAGATGCTTCAGGGACTGAGCCCCGAGAAGGTCGCGGAAATTAAAGAGCTTGTCTCATCGCTCGCCAACGACGCTGTAACACTCCGAGCGTTCCCCCTCGGAGACAACCACCGCGAGTTCAACCTTTCGGGCTCTTTGCTGAGCCGCAGCGAGTACATGCAGAACGAACGCGAAGAGCTCTACAGCCGCTATGGCTACACCCTCGACAACTGGACGATGATCGCCCAGATCGCGAGAATCCCTTCAAAGCCTGTTGCGTCTGGTTCGGGCTTCCAGATCGACGGCGACCTGGTCTCGAATGGACGCATGGACAGGATCGCCATGGAACGAGTAGGAGTTGCGCTCCTCAAGTACATCGAGGACTTCGGATTGGCCGAAGGCCCAACTTACCCATCGATCTCCGTGACGCCCTTGGCCGTCTACCGCGAGGTTTTCTGATAGAGCGAGGCACGGATTCAGCGCGTGGCGGTGCTGGCCGCGACCGGCCCCCAGGCCGCAGCGCGGCCAGCGACCGCCCGACGCGCGGCGGGCCGCCGCAGGCGGCACGCCCTTGCACCTGTAAGGAAGGTTGTCGCCGAGAACGGCTCTGGCCCATGATCGACGCCACGCGTACCGGGCGACCATGGGCCAGAATCTAGCTATCTCCGCAGGTCTACGCCTCGCCGGACGTCAGACCCACCGGGCAGGCCACCCCGGTTCCACCGATCCCGCAGTACCCGTTCTTGTTGCGGTGGAGATACTGCTGGTGATAATCCTCGGCGAAGTAGAACGGACCGGCCTCGGCCAGCTCCGTCGTGATCCCCCCGTACCCCGCCTGGGCCAGCACCTTCCCGTACGCGTCCCGCGATGCCTCCGCGGCCGCCTGCTGCGACGCCCCGTGGTAGTAGATCGCCGAGCGGTACTGGGTGCCGACGTCGTTGCCCTGGCGCATGCCCTGCGTCGGGTCGTGGGACTCCCAGAAGACCTTCAGCAGTTGCTCGTACGAGATCTCGGCCGGGTTGTAGACGACCCGGACGACCTCGGTGTGCCCGGTGCGCCCGGAGCAGACCTCTTCGTACGTGGGGTTGGGCGTGTAGCCGCCCTGGTAGCCGGCGGCGGTGGTGTAGACGCCGGGAGTCTGCCAGAACTTGCGCTCGGCGCCCCAGAAGCAGCCGAGGCCGAAGTCGGCGATCTCGTAGCCGTCGGGATAGGGCGGGGCGAGGGGGGCGTCCAGGACCGCGTGGCGGGCCGGGACGGGGATCGGCTCCGGGCGGCCCGTCAGGGCCTCGTCGGGAGTGACCATGGTCGCCTTGGTTCCGAACAGCCAGCCCATCAGAATGCACCTCCGCAGTCCACTGTACAGACGCTGCAACGGTTAACCATCGCTACATATTTCCGTGAAGATCCTCGCATTTGTGCTCAAAGGTAGTCATGCCCGAAGATGTGTTTCATGCCTGAACTACGGCGCGGTGTCTTGTATGGCGTGGCCGCGTATGCGATGTGGGGCCTGTTCCCCCTCTACTGGCCGCTGCTCAAGCCCGCCGGGGCCGTCGAGATCCTGGCCCACCGGATGGTGTGGTCGCTGATCACCGTGGTCGCGGTGCTGGCCGTGCGCAGGTACTGGTCGTGGATCAAGGAGATCGTCCGGCAGCCGCGCAAGCTCGCCCTGCTGGCCCTGGCCGCCCTGATCATCACGGTCAACTGGGGGACCTACATCTACGCGGTCAACACCGGTCACGTGGTGGAGGCCGCGCTCGGATACTTCATCAACCCGCTGGTGAGCGTGCTGTTCGGGGTGGTGCTGCTGCGCGAGCGGCTGCGGCCGCTGCAGTGGACGGCGGTGGGGTTCGGCGCGCTGGCCGTGATCGTGCTGACGACGAACTACGGCAGGCTGCCGTATCTGGCGCTGGTGCTCGCCTTCTCGTTCGGTCTGTACGGGCTGATCAAGAAGCAGGCGAACGTGGGCGCGGCCGAGAGCCTGACGGTGGAGACGCTGCTGCTGCTGGTGCCCGCGGTCGCGTACATCGGGTTCCTGGAGGCCTCGGGGCAGGGGACGTTCGTGGACCTGGGGCCGTGGCACGTGGTGCTGATGGTCGGCGCGGGGGTGATCACGGCGGTGCCGCTGCTGTGCTTCACCGCCTCGGCCATCCGGGTGCCGCTCAGCACGATCGGGCTGCTGCAGTACATCGCGCCGGTGCTGCAGTTCCTGTGCGGGGTGCTGATCGCGAAGGAGACGATGCCGCCGAGCCGGTGGATCGGGTTCTCGATCGTCTGGCTGGCGCTGGCCATCTTCACGTACGACAGCTTGCGGGCGGCGCGGGCCGCCCGCATCGGCAGGTCAGCCAGAACGCTCGACCACGTAGTCACATAGCGTCAAAAATGCGGCCTTGGCCGGGATGTCGGGAAGGCCGCTGATGTCAGCCCGAGCCCGGTCCACCCAGGCGTCCAGGTCGCCCCGGGCCCGCGCCATCGCCGGGTGGGCCCGCAGCAGCGTCAGCGCCTCGTCCAGGTCGTCCTCCGCCACCGGCCCGGAGAGCAGCTCTCCCAGCCGCGACGACGGGTCGTCGGCCAGCACGTAGAGCACCGGCAGGGTCCTGATGCCCTCGCGCAGGTCGGTGCCGGGCGTCTTGCCCGACTGCCGGGAGGACGAGGCCACGTCCAGCAGGTCGTCGCCGAGCTGCCATGCCACCCCGATGGCCTCGCAGGCCCGGCTGAGCCGCTCCTCGACGTCCGCCGGCGCGCCCGACAGCAGCGCGCCGAACCGGCCGGCCGCCGCGATGAGCGAGCCGGTCTTGTCGCCGAGCACCTGGATGTAGTGGGCGACCGCGTCGTCGCCCGCGCGGGCCCCGACGGTCTCGCGGATCTGCCCGCGCACCAGGCGGGAGAACGTCTGCGCCTGGATCCTGATCAGCTCGGGCCCGAGGTCGGCGAGCAGGTCGGAGGCCTGGGCGAACAGGTAGTCGCCGGTCAGGATCGCCACGGTGTTGTCCCACCGCGCGTTGGCCGACGGCGAGCCGCGGCGCACCCGCGCCTCGTCCATGACGTCGTCGTGGTAGAGCGAGCCGAGGTGGGTCAGCTCGATGACCACGGCGCCGGGCACCACGCCCGGCGCCGACGGGTCGCCGAACTGCGCGGCCAGCAGCACCATCAACGTGCGGAAGCGCTTGCCGCCGGCCTCGATGAGGTGCTTGGACGCCTCCGTGACGAAGGCGTCCTCGCTCTCCACCGACGAGCGCAGCAGCTTCTCGACCGCGGCCAGACCATTGGCCACGTCCTGCGCCAGCCGCTCGTCTTCGATAGGAAGGTCAACAACGGGAGGCGCGGACATATGTTTCCCCTTATCTAATGAAAAGGCTGGAAGCAGCCGTGTTGGCGAGCTGGAGCACGGGCTCCGGGAACACCCCGACTCCTACGGTAACCAGCAGCGAGAGCGTGATGACGGTCACAGTGCCCGTACTCGGCACCGCGATGGCCGGGCCGTCGGCCGCCGGCTCGTTGAAGAACATCAGCACGATCACGCGGACGTAGAAGAACGCCGCGATCGCCGAGGCGATGACGCCCACCACGACCAGCCCGGTCATCCAGGCTCCCAGCGAGTCGCCGGCCTCCTGGCCGCTCCCGATGGCCGCCGTGAACAGCGCGTACTTGCCGAAGAACCCGCTGGTGAGCGGGATCCCGGCGAAGGCCAGCAGGAAGAAGGCGAACACCCCGGACAGGATCGGCGCCCGCTTGCCCAGGCCCGCCCAGCGCGACAGGTGGTTCGCCTCGCCGCCGGGGTCGCGCACGAGCGTGACGATGGCGAACGCGCCCACGGTCGCGACGCCGTACACCAGCAGGTAGAACAGGATCGCCTGCAGCGAGACGGCGTTGCCCGCCCCGGTGTCGTACGTCGCCAGCACGCCCACCAGCAGGAAGCCGGCGTGCGCGATGGAGGAGTAGGCGAGCATCCGCTTGATGTCGGTCTGCGTGATGGCGATCACGGCGCCGACCATCATCGTCAGCGCGGCGACGACCCACAGCACCGGACGCCAGTTCCAGTCGAGGTTGCCCAGGCCGACCCAGAACACCCGCAGCAGGGCGCCGACGGCCGACACGAGCGTGCCGGAGGCCATGAGCGCGGTGATCGGCGTCGGCGCGCCCTGGTAGACGTCCGGCTTCCAGGCCTGGAACGGGGCTGCACCGATCTTGAACAGCAGGCCGACGCCGAGCAGCGAGAACCCGAGCAGCAGCAGCGGGTCGAGCAGCGCGCCCTGCGCCATCGCCTGGCTGATGCCGGCGAAGGACACGGTGCCGGCGTAGCCGTAGACCATGGCGGCGCCGTACAGGAAGAACGCCGAGGAGAACGCGCCGAGCAGGAAGTACTTCATCGACGCCTCCTGCGACAGCAGACGGCGCCGGCGGGCCAGGCCGCACAGCAGGTAGAGCGGCAGGGACATGACTTCCAGGCCGACGAACATCGTCAGCAGGTCGTTCGCGGCGGGGAACATGAGCATGCCGCCCACCGCGAACAGCGCCAGCGGGTAGACCTCGGTGTGCTCGTGGCCGGCCCGCTCGGCCCCCTCCTCGTCGGCGCTGCCGGGCACGGACGCGGCCGAGGCGACGAAGTGGCCCTCGTCGTTGATCAGCAGCACGCAGACGGCGGACAGGACGAGGATGACGCCCCAGATGAACAGCGTGGGCCCGTCGATGGCGAGCGCGCCCATGGCGACCGGCGCGGTCGGCAGGTCACCCCTGACGACCTGCACGATGACCAGCGCGAACGCGCCGATCAGGGAGAGCAGGGTGAGCGGCACCTGGAACGACTTGCGCAGGTAGCGAGGCGCGAACGCCTCCACGAGCACGCCGAGGATCGCCGCGCCGAAGACCAACAGCAGCGGCGCCAGCGTGGCGTACTCGATCGTCGGGAACTCGATGGTCGGGTTCACTGCCCGGCTCCCTTCTCAGCGACGCCCGGGTTGTGCACCTGGACGTTGACCAGGGTGGAGGTCACGGCCGGGTTGATCACGTCCAGCAGCGGCTTGGGGAAGAACCCGAAGCCGATGATCAGCGCGACGAGCGGCGCCAGGACCCACACCTCGCGGGCGTTCAGGTCCTTGAACGCCTTGACCGGCTCGGCGGTGGGGCCGTTCAGCGCCCGCTGCACCATCCACAGGATGTAGACGGCGGCCAGGATGACGGCCAGCGCGGAGACGATCGCCGCCGCGGCCAGCGCGCCGGAGCCGAACGCCTCGCTGGAGTAGGTGCCGATCATCACCATGAACTCGCTGACGAACGACGACAGCCCCGGCAGGGAGAGCCCGGCCAGACCGGCGACCAGGAAGAAGCCGGCGAGCACCGGCGTGACCTTCTGGACGCCGCCGTAGTCGGCGATGTGCGGCGAGCCGCGCCTGGCGATGAGGAACCCGGCCGCCAGGAACAGCGCCCCGGTCGCGAAACCGTGGTTGACCATGTAGAGCGCGGCCCCGGCCTGGGCGACCTGGGACATCGCGAACACGCCCATGACGATGAACCCGAAGTGGGAGATCGACGTGTAGGCGATGAGCCGCTTCATGTCGGTCTGCCCGATGGCCACGATCGCGCCGTAGATGATGCTGATGACCGCGAGCACGATGATCGGCGTGGTGAACGCCTTGGCCGCGTCCGGGAACAGCTCCAGGCAGAAGCGGAGCATGCCGAACGTGCCCACCTTGTCGAGCACGCCGACCAGCAGCACCGCGGCGCCGGCGGGCGCCTGGGCCGCCGCGTCGGGCAGCCAGGTGTGCACCGGCCAGAGCGGCGCCTTGATGGCGAAGGCGATGAAGAACCCGGCGAACAGCCACTTCTGCGTGGCCGGGTCCTGGATGGCGCCGACGAGCTCGGGGAACATGAACGTCCCCTGGCCCGCGACCACGTACAGCCCGATGACCGCGACCAGCATGAGCAGGCCGCCGAAGAGCGAGTACAGCAGGAACTTGACGGCCGCGTAGGACCGCTGGGCCCCGCCGTACGACCCGATCATGAAGTACATCGGGATCAGCATGGCTTCGAAGAAGACGTAGAACAGGAAGACGTCGGTCGCCGCGAAGACGCCGATCATCATCGCCTCGAGCACGAGCAGCAGCGAGAAGTACGTCTTCACCGAGCGCTTGGGCGCGACCACGGTGCCGTCGGCGGCCTTGACCCCGTCGGCGTCGTGCCAGGAGGCCAGCACCACGATCGGCACCAGCACCGCCGACAGCGCGATCAGCACCAGCGCGATGCCGTCGACGCCGACGCCGAAGTGCACCCCGAAGCTCGGGATCCAGTCGTACGTGGCCTCGAACTTGAAGCGCTCACCGGCGGCGTTCGGGAACTGGAACGCCATCACCAGCGTCAGGGCCAGCACCACCAGGGAGACCAGCAGCGTGACCTGCTTGGCCAGGGTGGTGCTGCCCTTCGGGAGCAGGGCCACCACGATGGCGCCCAGGACGGGCACCGCCATGAGTATCGGGAGCCAGAGTGACGACATCAGATGTTCCCTACGAGGAGCAGGGCGCCGGTCAGGATGGCGGCACCGAACAGGATGGACAGCGCGTAGGTTCTGGCGAAGCCCGTCTGGAGCCTGCGCAGGCGCCCGGAGCTGCCGCCGATTCCCGCGGCCAGCCCGTTGACCACGCCGTCGATGCCGCGGTTGTCGAAGAACACCGCGAGGCGGGTCAGCCACTGGCCGGGACGCATGATCAGCGACTCGTTGATCGCGTCACCGTACAGGTCGCGCCGGGCGAACGTGGTGAGGAACGAGCCGCGCGGCTGCACGGCGGGCACCTCGGCGCGCCCGTACTTGTACCAGGCGAACGCCGCGCCGACCGCGACCAGCGCCAGCGTGGCGAGGCCGGTGGTGCTGGTGAAGTGGAACTCCGGCCTCGCGGCGGGAGCGCCGACCGCGGGGGCCAGCCAGTCCATGAGCCGGTTGCTCAGGATCAGGTAGCCGCCCAGGAAGATCGACCCGATCGACAGCACGATGAGCGGCACCGTCATGACGGTCGGCGACTCGTGCGGGTGGGCGTCCTTCTCCCAGCGCTTCTCGCCGAAGAAGGTCATGAAGACCATCCGCGACATGTAGAAGCCGGTGATGCCGGCGCCGGCCACGGCCAGCCAGCCGAGGATCGGCTGCGCGTGCACCGCGGTCTCGATGATGCCTTCCTTGGTGAAGTAGCCGGAAAGCAGCGGGAACCCGATGATCGCCAGGTAGCCGATGAAGAACGTGGCGAAGGTGACCGGCATGTACGTGCGGAGCCCGCCGTACTTGCGCATGTTCACCTCGTCGTTCATGCCGTGCATGACCGAGCCGGCGCCGAGGAACAGGTCTGCCTTGAAGAAGCCGTGCGTGATCAGGTGGCCGATGGCGAAGGCGTAGCCCACCGGGCCGAGACCCGCGCCCAGCATCATGTAGCCGATCTGCGACATCGTGGAGCCGGCGAGGCCCTTCTTGATGTCGTCCTTCGCGCACCCGATGATCGCACCGGCCAGCAGCGTGGCCGCACCGACGACGGCGACGGCGAGCGCCGCGCCCGACCCCTCGGGGAAGAAGAACGCGCCGGAGCGGACCACGAGGTAGACGCCGGCGGTGACCATGGTCGCCGCGTGGATGAGGGCCGAGACCGGGGTCGGGCCCTCCATCGCGTCCAGGAGCCACGACTGCAGCGGGAGCTGGGCGGACTTGCCGCACGCGCCGAGCAGCAGGAGCAGGCCGATGGCCAGCGTGGTCGGGTTCTCCGCCGTGATGGGCTTCAGCTCGGCGAAGGCGAGCGTGCCGAACGTGGTCCAGATCAGGAACATGCCGACCAGCAGCCCGAAGTCACCCACGCGGTTGACCACGAACGCCTTCTTGGCCGCGACCGCGGCCGACGGCTTGAACTGCCAGAACCCGATCAGCAGGTAGGACGCCAGGCCGACGCCCTCCCAGCCGATGAACAGGCCGACATAGTTGTCGGCCAGCACCAGCAGGAGCATGGCCGCGACGAACAGGTTCAGGTAGGCGAAAAACCTGCGCCGGTCTGGGTCGTGCGACATGTAGCCGATCGAGTAGATGTGGATCAGCGATCCGACACCGGTGATCAGCAGCGCGAAAGCGATCGACAGGGGGTCGATGAGCAACCCCATGTCCACCATGCCCGGGATGAACTCCCACAGGTGCACCGCCTGGCGGCGCTGCGCCTCGGGGAGCCCGAGCAGTTCGACGAACGCCAGCACCGCCACGACGAACGAGGCGAGGGACATGGCCACGCCCAGCAGATGGCCCCACCGGTTGGTGTAGCGGTTGAACACCAGCAGGATGGTCGCCCCCACCAAGGGGAAGGCGATCATCAGCCAGGACAGCCCGATCACGCCACCGGTGGTGTGCTGGATGATCTCAACGGGATCCACCAGTCACCTCTTAGTACTTCAGCAGGTTCGCGTCGTCGACGGACGCGGACCTGCGGGTTCGGAAGATCGTCACGATGATGGCCAGGCCGACCACGACCTCGGCCGCGGCCACCACCATCACGAAGAACGCGACGATCTGGCCTTCCAGGTTGCCGACCTGCCTCGCGAACGTGACGAAGGCGAGGTTGCAGGCGTTGAGCATGAGCTCAATGCACATGAACACCACGATCGCGTTGCGCCGGATCAGCACGCCGACCGCGCCGATCGAGAACAGCAGGCCCGACAGGATGAGGTAATTCGTGGTCACTCGGACTCCTCCTCGGCCCGTTGCCGGATGGCCTCGGCGAACTTCGGGTCCTTAGGCAGCCGGTCCTGCTCGACGTCGTAGCGGGCGATGTACGGGTTGACCGACTCCTCGGAGACCGAGCCGTCGGGCAGCAGCGCCGGCATGTCGACCGCGTTGTTCCTGGCGTACGTGCCGGGCCCCGGCAGCGGCGTCGGCCGGTCGCCGAGGAAGCGCGCCTTGGACAGGTCCTTCTGCGTGGCCTTCTTGGCGACCCGCTCGCGGTGCGCCAGCACCATCGCGGCGAGCGCGGCGGTGATGAGCAGCGCCGAGGTGACCTCGAACGCGAACACGTACTTGGTGAACAGCAGCAGCGCGATCGAGCGGATGTATCCGCCCTGCGCGGTGGCGGCGGCGAGCCCCGCCTGCGAGCTGAAGACCGCGTTGCCGAGGGCCAGCACGATCAGCCCGGCGAAGCCGATCCCGGCGACGATCGCCCAGAACCGCTGCCCCCGCAGTGTCTCGACCAGCGAGTCGGAGGTGTCGACCCCGACCAGCATGAGCGTGAACAGGAACAGCATCATGACGGCGCCGGTGTAGACGATGATCTGCACCGCGGCCAGGAACGGCGCTTCCTGCACCGCGTACAGGACCGCCAGGCAGAGCATCACGGTGCCGAGCATCAGCGCCGAGTAGACGGCCTTCCGGTTGAAGACCACGCCGAGAGCCGCGCCGACGGACACGACGGCGAGCACCCAGAAAGTGATGGTCTCACCCATTGGTCCGTCCCAGCCGGTAGTAGTCCTCTTCCGTCTCGCCCAGGCGCATCGGGTGCGGCGGCTGCTCCATGCCCTGCGTGAGCGGGGCCAGGAGCATCTCCTTGGTGAAGATCAGCGCCTCACGGCTGCCGTCGGCGAGTTCGTACTCGTTCGTCATCGTGAGCGCCCGGGTCGGGCACGCCTCGATGCACAGCCCGCAGAGGATGCACCGCAGGTAGTTGATCTGGTACGTGCGCCCGTAACGCTCGCCCGGAGAGTAGCGCTCGTCCTCGGTGTTGTCCGCGCCTTCGACGTAGATCGCGTCGGCCGGACACGCCCAGGCGCACAGCTCGCACCCCACGCACTTCTCCAGGCCGTCGGGCCAGCGGTTGAGCTGGTGGCGACCGTGGAAGCGAGGAGCCGTCGGCTTCTTGACCTCCGGGTAGTTGGTCGTGACGGGCTTCTTGAACATCGTGTGGAAGGTGACCCCGAAGCCCTTGACGGGGTTCAGCCAATCAGTTAGTCCCACTGGGAATCTCCTTGTGCTGCGCCCCGTGGTAGTGCGGCAGATCAAGCGGCGGCACAGGGAAGCCACCGGCTGCCGGCTCCTTGGACAGTTCCTCGAACTCGGCCTCGACCTCCGCCTTCTTGGCTTCCTTGCGCCGTTGGTTGACGGTGTCGAACCGCATCCAGATCGCCAGCGCGCCGATCACGATGATCACGCCCATCCCCGCGGAGATGTAGATGTCGCCGTCGAAGGTGCCGTTGCGGACGAAGATCACGTTGCGCACGGCGGCGACGAGCAGGATCCACGCCAGGTTGACCGGGATCAGCACCTTCCAGCCGAGCGACATCAGCTGGTCGTAGCGGATGCGCGGCAGCGAGGCCCGCACCCACACGATGAAGCAGAACACCAGGATGAACTTGATGATGAACCACAGCACCGGCAACCAGCCGACGTTGGCGCCCTCCCACAGCGAGATGGGGAACGGCGCCCGCCAGCCGCCGAGGAACAGCGTCACGGCGATGCCGGAGGCGGTGAAGGTGTGGACGTACTCGCCCATCATGATCAGCGCGAACTTCAGCGACGAGGAGTACTCCGTCTGGAAGCCGCCGACCAGCTCACCCTCACTCTCGGGCAGGTCGAACGGGATGCGGGCCGCCTCGCCGAACATGGTGACCACGTAGATCAGGAACGACGGGATGAGCAGCACCGCGAACCAGGTCTGCTGCTGCGCCGCGACGATCTCCGAGGTGGACAGCGTGCCGGCGAACAGGAAGATGGCCACGAACGACAGGCCCATCGCGATCTCGTACGAGACCACCTGGGCCGCCGAGCGCAGACCGCCGAGCAGCGCGTACGGCGAGCGCGAGGACCATCCGGCGAGCACCACGCCGTAGACCGACACGGCGCCCATGGCGAGCACGAACAGCACCGCCACCGGCAGGTCGAGCAGCTGCAGCGGCGTCTGCACGCCGAACAGGTTGACCATCGGCCCGAACGGCATGACGGAGAAGGCCAGGAAGGCCGGCACCACCATGATGATCGGGGCCATCAGGTAGAGCGCCTTGTCCACCGTCCGCGGGGTCAGGTCCTCCTTGAGCCCCATCTTCAGGCCGTCGGCGACGGACTGCAGGATGCCGAACTTGCCCGCGCGGTTCGGGCCGTAGCGGTGCTGCATCCTGGAGATCAGCTTCCGCTCGAACCAGACGCCGAGCAGGATGCCGACCATGATGAAGGCGAAGAGCATCACGGCCTTGATGATGGTGATCCAGAGCGGGTCCTTGCCGAAGTCGGCAAGGGTCGGATCGGCCGCGAGAACGTAGGTCATGAGGCGCTCCCGATCGTGACGATGTCGCCGGCCACCGCGCCCAGATCGCGGGTGACCGAGCAGCCGCCCGAGTTCGACGGCACCCAGACCACACGGTCCGGCAGGTCGGCGATGCGGACGGGCAGCGTGACGGCGGTGGGGCCGGCCCCGCCGACGACGACCTTGTCACCGTCGGCGACGCCGATCTCCGCCGCCGTGCTCGCCGAGACCAGCGCCTCGGCCGCGCGGGCGGTGCCCGCGAGGTACGGCTCGCCGTCCTGCAGACGGCCGTCGTCGAGCAGCAGGTGCCAGGTCGCCAGCAGGGCCTGGCCCGCGGCGGGTGCGGGCAGGGCGCGGGTGGCGACGGACGGGGCGGCGACGCGGTCGCCGCGCCAGGCGCCGATCGACGTCAGCTCGCGGCGGGCGGCCTGCGCGTCGGGCAGCCCCAGGTGGACGTCCATCCGGTCGGCCAGGTTGCCGATCACGGCCAGGTCGCTCTGCATGCCGGGCACCTTGATCGGCGCCTCGAACGAGCGGCCCCTGCCTTCCCAGTTGACGAACGTGCCGGCCTTCTCCTGGACGGCGGCGACCGGCAGCACCACGTCGGCCCGGTCGGTGACCGCGCTCGCGCGGATCTCCAGGCTGACGATGAACGGCATCCGCTCCAGCGCCTCCAGCGCCAGCGCCGGGTCCGGCAGGTCGTACGGGTCCACCCCGGCCACGACCAGGGCGTCGAGCTCGCCGTCACGGGCGGCGGCGAGGATGCCCGAGGTGTCGAGGCCCGGCGTCTCCGGCAGCGAGGCGACGCCCCACGCCCTGGCGACCTCGGCCCTGGCGGTGGCGTCCTCGAC
Source organism: Nonomuraea sp. NPDC049486 (assembly GCF_040676925.1). Lineage (NCBI taxonomy): Bacteria > Bacillati > Actinomycetota > Actinomycetes > Streptosporangiales > Streptosporangiaceae > Nonomuraea > Nonomuraea sp. NPDC049486. The sequence continues at coordinate 172,753 of NZ_JBFAPV010000014.1, read as the reverse complement.
CGGCCGGCCGATCGGCAGCAGGTTGGGCAGCGCGCCCGCCTCGACGGCGCCGCGCTCACCGGCCCGGCGCGGGATCCAGGCGACCCTGGCCCCCGAGGCGGCCAGCCGCACCAGGGCGGACAGCGCGCCGGGGACCGTGGCCAGCCGCTCGCCGGCCAGCACGATCGTGCCCTCGGCCAGCGTGCCGGCGAGCTCGCCGAGCGCGTCGGCCTCGCCGCCGGGAGCGGTGCGGACGAGCGTGCCGCCCATCTTGGCCAGGCTCTTGGTGGCGAACGGGGCGATCGAGGTGACCGGGAGCCCCCGCTTGCGCCACGCCTTGCGCAGCCGCAGGAAGACGCTCGGCGACTCCTCCTCGGGCTCGAACCCGGCGAGCACCACGGCGGGCGCGTTCTCCAGGTCGGTGAAGGAGATCTCGATGCCGGTGCCGGCGACCGCGTGCGCGAGGAAGCGGGCCTCCTCGGGCGAGTGCGGCCGGGCACGGAAGTCGATGTCATTGCTGCCGAGCGCGATGCGGGCGAACTTGGCGTAGGCGTAGGCGTCCTCGACCGTGAGCCGGCCGCCGAGCAGCACGCCCGCCTTGCCGCGGGCGGCGGCCAGGCCCTGCGCGGCCACGCTCAGCGCCTCCGGCCACGAGGTGGGCACGAGCACGCCCTCCTCGTCGCGGACCAGCGGCGTCCTGAGCCGGTCGGGCTGGGTGGCGTAGGTGAACGCCCAGCGGCCCTTGTCGCAGTTCCACTCCTCGTTGACCTGCGGGTCGTTGCCCGCCAGGCGGCGGGTGACCTTGCCGCGCCGGTGGTCGGTGCGCTGCGCGCAGCCGGAGGCGCAGTGTTCGCACGCGCTCGGCGTGGACACCAGGTCGAACGGGCGGGCCCGGAACCGGTAGGCGGCGCCGGTCAGCGCGCCCACCGGGCAGATCTGCACCGTGTTGCCGGAGAAGTAGGACTGGAAAGGCTCGCCGTCGGCCACGCCGACCTGCTCCTTGGCGCCCCGCTCGAAGAAGTCGATGAACGGGTCGCCGGCGATCTGGTCGGAGAACCGGATGCAGCGCGCGCACTGGATGCAGCGCTCGCGGTCGAGCAGCACCTGCGTCGAGAGCGGCAGCGGCTTGGCGAAGGTCCGCTTCTTCTCCTGGAAGCGGGACTCGCCCTGGCCGTTGGACATGGCCTGGTTCTGCAGCGGGCACTCGCCGCCCTTGTCGCACATCGGGCAGTCGAGCGGGTGGTTGATGAGCAGGAACTCCATCGCCCCGCGCTGCGCCTTCTCGGCGACGGGCGAGGTGAGCTGGGTCTGCACCACCATGCCCTGGGCGACCTCGATCGCGCAGGACGGCTGCGGCTTCGGGAAGCCGCGGCCGTTGCCGGCGTCGGGGATGTCGACCAGGCACTGACGGCAGTTGGCCGCCGGGTCGAGCAGCGGGTGGTCGCAGAACCTGGGGATCTGGATGCCCAGCAGCTCGGCCGCCCGGATGATCAGCGTGCCCTTGGGGACGCTGATCTGGAACCCGTCGATCGTGCAGGTCACCAGGTTGGTCTCTACAGCGGTCGTGGTCACCGGTCACCCCACAGAGTGGACTTCTTCGGGTCGAACGGGCAGCCGCCGACCTCGAAGTGCTTGAGGTACTCCTCGCGGAAGTACTTCACAGACGAGTGGATCGGGCTGGTCGCGCCGTCGCCGAGCGCGCAGAACGAGCGGCCGAGGATGTTGTCCGCGATGTCGGTGATCGTGGACAGGTCCTCCTCGGTGCCCTGGCCGGCCTCCAGGCGCTTGAGCACCTGCTTGAGCCAGTAGGTGCCCTCGCGGCACGGCGTGCACTTGCCGCACGACTCGTGGGCGTAGAACTCCGTCCAGCGCAGCACGGTGCGGACCACGCAGGTGGTCTCGTCGAAGATCTGCAGGGCGCGGGTGCCGAGCATGGAGCCCTTCGCGCCGACGGCCTCGAAGTCCAGCGGGACGTCGAGGTGCTCGTCGGTGAAGATCGGCGTGGACGAGCCGCCGGGGGTCCAGAACTTGATCCGGTGTCCCTCGCGGATGCCGCCCGCCATGTCGAGCAGTTCGCGCAGCGTGATGCCGAGCGGCGCCTCGAACTGGCCGGGCCGCGTGACATGGCCGCTCAGCGAGAAGATGCCGAAGCCCTTGGACTTCTCGGTGCCCATGGAGGCGAACCAGTCGGCGCCGTTGGCGATGATGCTGGGAACACTCGCCACAGACTCCACGTTGTTCACAACAGTCGGCGAGGCGTACAGCCCCGCCACCGCCGGGAACGGAGGCTTGAGACGCGGTTGACCCCTGAAGCCCTCCAGCGAGTCGAGCAGCGCGGTCTCCTCGCCGCAGATGTAGGCGCCCGCGCCGCTGTGCACGACGAGCTCCAGGTCATAGCCGGAGCCGAAGACGTCGGTGCCGAGATAACCCTTCTCGTACGCCTCGCGCACGGCCGCGTGCAGCCGCCTGATCACGTGCAGCACCTCGCCCCGCACGTAGATGAAGGCGTGGTTGGCCCGGATCGCGTACGAGGTGATGATGACGCCCTCGATGAGCGAGTGCGGGTTGGCCATCATCAGCGGGATGTCCTTGCAGGTGCCCGGCTCCGACTCGTCGGCGTTGACGACGAGATAGTGGGGCTTGCCGTCGCCCTGCGGGATGAAGCCCCACTTCATGCCGGTGGGGAAGCCCGCGCCGCCGCGGCCGCGCAGACCCGAGTCCTTGACGGCCTGGATGACGGCGTCGGGGTCCATGCCCAGCGCCTTCTTGGCGGCCTCGTACGGGCCGTAGCCGTCGATGGTGAAGGAGTCGGGCCTGTCCCAGCTCGCGGTCAGGACCGGAGTAAGGGTAGTACTCATGCCTCTGGGGCCTTCCATCCGTTGGCCTTGGCGACCTTCAGGCCTTCCAGCGAGGCGCCGGCGGCCGAGGGGCCTTCGCCCGCCTGGTCGTCGGGCAGCCCGGCCAGCACGCGCGAGGCCTCCTTGAACGAGCACAGCCGCTTCGGCCCGCGGGTCGGGCGGATGTCCTTGCCGTCGCGCAGGTCGTCGACGAGCTGCTTGGCCGACTCGGGGGTCTGGTTGTCGAAGAACTCCCAGTTGACCATCATGACCGGGGCGAAGTCGCAGGCCGCGTTGCACTCCAGGCGCTCCAGCGAGACCTTGCCGTCAGGGGTGGTCTCGTCGTGGCCGATGCCGGTGTGCTCGGTCAGCTCCTCCCAGATCTGGTCGCCGCCCATGACCGCGCAGAGCGCGTTGATGCACACGCCGACGTGGTAGTCGCCGGCCGGCTTGCGCTTGTACATCGTGTAGAACGTCGACACGCCGACGACCTCGGCCTTGCTGACGCCGAGGATCTCCGCGCAGAACTCGTGGCCGTCGTCGGAGACGTAGCCGTCTTCCGACTGCACGAGGTGGAGCAGCGGCAGCAGCGCCGAACGAGCCTTCGGGTAGCGGCCGATGATCTCCTTGGCGTCCTTCTCCAGACGCTCCCGGACTTCCGGTGCGTAGCTCACCGGTCCACACCTCCCATGACGGGGTCGATTGATGCCACCGCGGCGATCACGTCTGCGACCTGCCCGCCCTCCGACATGGCGGGGATGGCCTGCAGGTTGTTGAAGGACGGCTCGCGGAAGTGGACGCGGTAGGGGCGGGTGCCGCCGTCGCTGACGACGAGCGCGCCGAGCTCGCCCTTGGGCGACTCGATCGGCGCGTACGCCTGCCCGGCGGGCACCCGGAAGCCCTCGGTCACCAGCTTGAAGTGGTGGATGAGGGCCTCCATCGAGCTGCCCATGATGTGCGCGATGTGGTCGGGCGAGTTGCCGAGCCCGTCGGGGCCGAGCGCGAGCTGCGCCGGCCAGCCGATCTTCTTGTCCTCGATCATCACCGGGTCGCCCTTGAGCGGACCGGCGATGCGGTCCAGGGCCTGCTCGATGATCTTGAGGGACTCTTCCATCTCCTGCATGCGGACGAGGTAGCGGGAGTACACGTCGCAGCCCTTCTGGACCGCGACGTCGAACTCGTAGTTCTCGTAGCCGCAGTAGGGCTGCGTCTTACGCAGGTCCCACGGCAGGCCCGAGGCCCGCAGGATCGGCCCGGTGATGCCGAGCGCCATGCAGCCGGTCAGGTCGAGGTAGGCCACGTCCTGGGTGCGGCGCAGGTAGACGGGGTTCTCGTCGAGGAGCTTGCGGATGTCCTTGATCCGCTTGGGCATCTCCTTGAGGAGCTCGCCGACCTTGTCGACCGCGCCCGCGGGCAGGTCGACGCTCACGCCGCCGGGCCGCACGTAGGCGTGGTTCATGCGCAGGCCGGTGATGTACTCGAACAGGTCCATGACCATCTCGCGGTCACGGTAGCCGAACAGGAACGGCGTGGTGGCGCCCAGCTCCATGCCGAACGTGCCCATCGCGACCAGGTGAGAGGAGATGCGGTTGAGCTCCATCATCATCACGCGGATCGCCTGGGCCCGGTCGGGCACCCGGTCCTCGATGCCCAGCAGCTTCTCGACGCTCAGGCAGTAGGCCGTCTCGTTGAAGATCGGCGACAGGTAGTCCATGCGAGTGACGAACGTGGTCCCCTGGGTCCACGTGCGGTACTCCATGTTCTTCTCGATGCCGGTGTGGAGGTAGCCGATGACGCTGCGCGCCTCGGTGACCGTCTCGCCGTCGAGGGTGAGGACCAGCCGGAGCACGCCGTGGGTCGACGGGTGCTGCGGGCCCATGTTGACGACCAGGCGCTCGTCGTCGCCCTCGCGGACGCCGGTGACGACGTCGTCCCAGTCGCCCCCGGTGACCGAGTAGACCTTGCCTTCTGTCGCCTCGTCGTAGGCGGTGCTCATGAGTATGACCTCCTGTGATCCGGCGAAGGGATCGTGGCGCCGCGGTACTCGACCGGGATGCCGCCCAGCGGGTAGTCCTTGCGCTGCGGGTGGCCGTCCCAGTCGTCGGGCATCATGATCCGGGTCAGCGCGGGGTGACCGTCGTAGACGATCCCGAAGAAGTCGTACGCCTCGCGCTCGTGCCAGTCGTGGGTCGGGTAGACGCCGACGGTCGACGGGATGTGCGGGTCGGCGTCGGGGCAGCTCGTCTCGACGCGCACCCGGCGGTTGTGGGTCATCGAGCACAGGTGGATGAGGGAGTGCAGCTCCTCACCCTCGAGGTGTGGGTAGTGCACCCCGGAGACGCCGAGCGACAGCTCGAAGCGGAGCTCCGGGTCGTCGCGGAGCTTCTGGCACACCTCGACCAGCCGCTCCCGCTTGACGTGCAGGGTCAGCTCGCCGCGGTCGACGACCACGCGCTCGATGGCGTCGTCCATGCCGAGTGCGTCGACGATCTCGTCGAAGTAGCCCCCGTACGGGCGCGGGGTGGACAGCCGCGGCTGGCGGCGGACGACCAGCCCGCCGAAGCCGGAGGTGTCGCCGGAATCGTGGACGCCGAACATGCCGCGCCGGACGACGGGCGCCTCGACCGGCTCAGGCGCCTGTGCCTCGTCGGGCACCTTCGCGTCGGGGACCTCGGGGAGGTTGTCGGGCGAAGTCACTTGGTCGCCCCCTGGTCGATCAGCGGCAGCGTACGGAGCGCCCGCAGTTCGAGGTCCTCGATCTGCTGGGCGCGGTGCGCGCCGAACTTCATGTTCTGGATCTTGTCGTGCAGCTTGACGATCGCGTCGATGAGCATCTCCGGCCGCGGCGGGCAGCCCGGCAGGTAGATGTCGACGGGCACGACGTGGTCGACGCCCTGGACGATCGCGTAGTTGTTGAACATGCCGCCGCTGGAGGCGCACACGCCCATCGCGATGACCCACTTGGGCTCGGCCATCTGGTCGTAGATCTGCCGCAGCACCGGCGCCATCTTCTGCGACACCCGGCCGGCGACGATCATCAGGTCGGCCTGCCGCGGAGTCGCCGAAGCGCGCTCCATGCCGAAGCGCGCGAGGTCGTAGTGGGAGGCGCCGGTGGCCATCAGCTCGATGGCGCAGCAGGCGAGGCCGAACGTGGCCGGCCACACCGAGTTCTTGCGTGCCCAGCCGGCGGCCTGCTCGACCGTGCTGAGGATGAACCCGCTGGGGAGTTTCTCTTCGAGTCCCATGTCAGTCCCACTCCAGACCCTTACGGCGCCATACGTACGCGTAGGCGACCAGGACGGTGACGATGAACAGCAGCATCTCCACGAGCGCGAACACGCCCAGGCCAGAGGCGATCACCTGGCCGGCGTCGTTGGTGAGCGGCGCGAACGAGACGGCCCACGGGTAGAGAAAGATGATCTCGATGTCGAAGACGATGAAGAGCATCGCCGTGACCATGTATTTCAGCGGGAACCGTCCGCCACCGACTGGCTGGGGCGTCGGCTCGATACCGCATTCGTACGCGTCGAGCTTGGCGCGGTTCCAGCGCTTGGGACCGGTGAAGGGAGCGATGGCGACCGAGAAGATCGCGAAGCCCCCCGCGAGAACGGCGAGCACCAGGATGGGCACGTAAAGGTCCATCGCTACGCCTCCTCTTGCGCCGCCACGCGCTCGGGCGCGCGGCGAGATCTAAGTGTTTGCCGGGTGAGTGTGGGAATCATGCTCGTGGCGCGACTTTCGAGAGTGCGTTGATGATCTTGTCTGACGCATCGCCTCGCCGGTCGGTGAGATTACCAAGGAGTTTGAGCGCGAAGCGCATCAGTCTGGGGTGGGGAAGCCCATGCCTGGTGCCGAAGCTCATCACACCCGGCCTCCCGATCGCTTCGACGAACACCCTGCCCAGGGTGAAGTAGCCGCCGTAGGCGTCCTTGAGCAGGCGCGGATAGTCGCGCAGCAGGCGTTCGCGCTGCGCGGGGGTGGTGCGGGGAGCGAGCGCGCGGGCGATGACCTCGGCGGCGATCTCGCCGGTCTCCATCGCGTAGGCGATGCCCTCGCCGTTGAACGGGTTGATCGACCCGCCGGAGTCGCCGACCAGGACGAGACCGCGGGTGTAGTGGGGCTGCCGGTTGAAGGCCATCGGGAGGGCGGCGCCGCGGATCGGGGCCGTCATGTTCTCCTCGGTGAAGCCCCACTCGGCGGGCATGGCCTTGCACCACCGCTTGAGCAGGTCGCGGTAGTCGATGTTGCCGAAGTGGGAGCTGGTGTTGAGCAGCCCGAGCCCCACGTTGGCGGTGCCGTCGCCGACGCCGAACACCCAGCCGTAGCCGGGCAGCAGCGTCTCCTCGTCCCACAGCTCCAGCCAGGTCTCGAGGTAGTCGTCGTCGTGGCGGGGACTCGTGAAGTAGGTGCGCACCGCCACGCCCATCGGGCGGTCCTCGCGCTTGTGCAGGCCCATGCCGAGGGCCAGGCGGGTGCTGTTGCCGTCGGCGGCCACCACCACACGGGCGCGGTAGGTCGCGCCGTCCTTGGTGGTCACGCCGGTGACGTGGCCGCTGCGGTCGTCGAGCACCGGGCCGGTGACGGTGACGCCCTGCATCAGGCGCGCGCCGGCCGCCTCCGCGTGGGCGGCGAGTATCTGGTCGAAGTCCTGGCGGGTGCGGACGAGGCCGAAGTCGGGGAAGCGCTCCAGCTGGGGCCAGTCGAGCTCGAACCGCAGGCCGCCGCCGACCACGCGCAGGCCCTTGTTCCTGACCCAGCCGGGGCCGTCGACGTCGACGCCCATGTTGAGCAGTTGCTTGACGGCGCGCGGGGTCAGGCCGTCGCCGCAGACCTTCTCCCTGGGGAACCGGGTCTTCTCCAGCACGAGCACGTCGAGGCCGGCCCGCGCGAGGTAGAAGGCGGTCGCGGAACCGGCGGGACCGGCGCCGACGACGATGACGTCGGCGTCAGCCTTGCGGGCTGCTGGCACGGTCACGGGCCTGGTCCTGTTCCTACAACGGGGTGTTATCCGGGCGTGGTCCTTTGTGAACCTCTTCACAAACTTTCCGGCCCGTCAGTCTAACCCTTTTCCAGGACAAAGTGGCAGCCGGGGGGCCTTCATGACCCAGTAGATCATGCCCGCCGTCACGCTTCCGGGACGGACGGCTTGAAGCCCCGGTGAATGGCCACGATGCCGCAGGTCAGGTTGCGCCAGGCGACGCGCCCCCAGCCGGCTTCCTGAATCGTACGCGCCAGCCTCCGCTGGTCGGGCCAGTCTCTGATCGACTCCGCCAGATACTCGTAGGAGTCGTCGTTGGAGCCGAACACCTGGGCGACCTTGGGCAGCAGCCTCATCAAATACTCGCGGTAGACCAGGTCCAGCACCGGCACGGTGACGTGGGAGAACTCCATGACCACCAGCCGTCCGCCCGGCCTGGTCACCCTGAGCATCTCGCGCAGCGCCTGGCCGGTGTCGTGCACGTTGCGCAGCGCGACCGAGATCGTCACCGCGTCGAACGAGTCGTCGGCGAACGGCAGCCGCATCGCGTCACCGGCGACGAACGGGATCCCCTCGCCGGCCAGCGCGTTGCCGCCGCGGCGCCGTACGCCCACCCGGAGCATGCCGAGCGAGAAGTCGGAGGCGATCGCCCGCGCGCCCAGCCCGGTGAAGGACTCGGTGGACATGCCCGTGCCGGCGCCGAGGTCGAGCACGACCTCGCCGGGACCGGCGTCGACGGCCTGGGCCACCGCCTTGCGCCACAGCCTGACCTGCCCGAGGGAGATCACGTCGTTGACCAGGTCGTAGCGCCGGGCGGTGCGGTCGAACATCGCCGCGACCTCCCCCGGCTTCTTGTCCAGTTGAGCGCGCGTCATGGAGTCAAGCCTATGGCCAACCCGACAATTGACGGAAAGTAGCCACGAGATTACTTACCGTCTGCTAAGAATTGCTGAATGCTTGCCCGAGTCGCCCTGGCGGCGATCATCGCAGCGGCCCCCACCGCGCATTCCGGCGTGGTCTCGGCCGACCCTGTCGACAGCACCCCTCACGTGCTCGACGGCATCGTCCACTCCATCACCGTCGTCGGCGGCACCGTCGTCGTCGGCGGCTCCTTCAGCGAGGTGGCCGACGCGTCCAGGACCGTGAGGTACGCACGCGACAACCTGTTCGCCTACGACCTGCGGACCGGCCGCGTGCTGACCGACTTCTCCCCCGATGTGGGAGGAACGGTCCACAGCCTGGCCCCCGGCCCCGACGGCACGGTCTACGTGGGCGGCGACTTCTCGGTCGTCGGCGCCACCCCGGCCCGCGCCCTGGCCCGGCTCGACCTGGCCACCGGACGGCCGCTGAAGTCCTTCAAGCCGCGCGTGTCCGGCGGCGCCGTCACCACGCTCGCGCTGCGCGGCTCCCACCTCTACGCGGGCGGCGACTTCACCCGCCCGCGTGCCGCCCTGGCCCGGCTGGACGCCGCCACCGGCGCGGTCGACGCGGACTTCGGCGTCGTCCCCGGCGAGCCGCTCACCAGGAAGGTCAGGGTGCACGCCCTGGCTCTGACCAAGGACCGGCTGGTGGTCGACGGCAACTTCACCACCCTCGACGGGCACTCGCGCCCGCAGCTCGGCGTCGTGGACGTGAGCCGCCCCGTGGCCAGGGTCGCCCCGTGGCGCACCGGCGTCTACACCGGCACGTGCATGGAGGCGTTCCCCTGGTACGTGCGCGGCCTGGACGTCTCACCGGACGGCCGCTACTTCGTGGTCGTCACCACCGGCGGCCCGCGCCGCGGCATGTGCGACACCGCCGCCCGGTTCGAGACGTACGCGAGCGGCAAGGACCTCGAACCCACCTGGACCAACAGCACCGGCGGCGACTCGCTCTACTCGGTGTCGGTCACCGGCGCGGCCGTGTACGTGGGCGGTCACCAGCGCTGGCTGAACAATCCGCAGGGCCGCGACTCCGCAGGTCCGGGGGCGGTGCCGCGCGAGGGCATCGGGGTCATTCATCCGCGCACCGGAAAGGCGCTGAGTTGGAATCCGGGCCGGGAGCGCGGGATCGGCGTGAAGGCGTTTTACGCGCATCCCACAGGACTACTTGTCGGTAGCGACACGACGAGACTCGGTGGGGAGTACCATGCCCGGATTGGCATGTTCCCTCTGCCCTAGTCGTCCTGCGGCTTGGGGCGGTCCAGCTTGTTGCTGAGGCGGGCGCTCACCGCGTCACGCTGCTTGGACAGCAGGACGAAGCTGGCGAATCCGCTGACCAGGAACGCGCCCCCGATCAGGAGCAGGGGGTGCTGCAGCCCAGTCAGCCACAACACGCCGAAGGCAATGACGAACAGGCCGATCCGCGAGGCGGTGTAAACGAGAACGGGATGCACGGTGTCGAGATTACTCGGCCCCTCGCACCGCTCGCTCTTCGCATCGGGCGCGAGCGCTGCTACTGTTCCCAGTTAGGGTGTTTCGTAAAGAAACACCCACGAGAGCCCCAAAGAGGCTCTATCATATAACAATCGGGCAGTCAGCTGATAACAACCCGTGATCTTTGTAGAAAACCACGGATAAATCAGGCTTCGCTCGACACACTAGTTACCTGTCCGCCCGCTGGCAGGAAGCGGGATGCGAGGGGGAGAGATTGGTGGAGAGTAGCAGCGAGCGTCTGCTGACCCCTGGAGAGGTTGCCGCCCTCTTCCGGGTAGACCCAAAGACGGTTACGCGCTGGGCTGCGGCAGGCCGCATCAGCAGTATCCGCACCCCCGGAGGGCACCGGCGTTTCCGCGAGTCGGAAGTGCACGCCCTTCTCCGAGGCGAGGACGTTCTTACGGCCGACAGGCCGGCAGGTGAGTCCCCGCGCGTCTGACGTGCCGTCTGGTCGGTGATCCTGCGAGCCAGGATCACCGAGACGGGACCTCGGTCCGCGTGCTCACTGGTCCAACCCGCGGCGAGCACGGTGAAAGGCGCCAACCGCCGATCGTGGCTGGCGCCTGCCAGGCCGCCGAGCCGCCCCCGCCCCGGCGAGACTTCCTGCCCACTCTCCCCACTCCGGCGGACTCAGGTCTCGTCCTGGTCCGCCTTGAACGCCAGGAACTCCCGCTCCAGCGCGTCGTTCTCCTCCACCCAGCGACGCCGGCGCTCGGCGGCCTCCTCCTCGGTCACCGACTCGGGCAGCCATTGGCCGTAGTCGGGGTCGTCCGGCCCGATCTCCACGAAGCCGTTGCCGATCAGACGCCCGTCCTCGCTGGCCAGGCTCCGCGGCACCCTCAGGGTGCCGTCAGCGAGCCGGATGACGTACATGGCCTACCACCTAGATTCCGTAGCGCCTGTTGAAGAACAGCATGACGTCGAGCGCCAGCCGCGTGTTGCCGCCGAGCATGTCCACCAGGGCCGGACGCTGGCGCGCGGCGATCGCGGCGAAGGCGTCGGCGAAGAACTCCTTGCGGCCCAGCCCGCCGCCCTGCCGGTGGAACGCGGACACCAGCAGCGGCTCCACCCGCTCGAACAGCGCCGCGAAGTCCGGCGAGTCGGAGACCCACTCGCCGAACGCCGAGTCGATGTCGTCGATGGCGTGCCCCACCTCGTGCATCATCACGTCGGGCGTCGGCGACGGCCGGTCACCCACCACGATCTTGCGCTCGCCGTACGCGCCCGCGCAGATGTCCCAGGTGGCACGGCCCGACGGCAGCGGCGCGCCGCGCAGATAGCCCATGTCGTCCAGGTCGGGAACGCCGCCGGGGCCGACGTAGATGCCTTCGAGGCCGGCGGCCAGCTTCTCCTTGAGCCGGTCGGGCAGCCTCGCCAGACTCTCCACGGCCCGGACCACCTCGGGGGGCGGCGGGCCCAGCCTGGCGTCCCACTGGCGGTGCAGGATCCGCTCCAGCTTGCCGCAGTGGCGCAGCCCGTCGCCCATCGGCGGCGCGTCGGGGCGGTTGGGCTGCGCCCGGGGTAAGGCGTCCAGGAGCTCGAAGTCGTGCCAGGTGTAGCGCGGCTCCTCGACGACCGCGGCGGACAGCCGCTCGCGTCCCTCCCAGCGGCGCGGCCGGTCCTTGTCACGGTCCTTCTCCGGACGGCGCGAGCGCTCGGGACGCTGGTCCTTCCCCGCGTGCCGGGACCGTTCCGGCTCCGCGGTGTCCCCCATGCCCGGCGGCCTGGCGTCGACCTCACGGGTACGGTTGCCGCGGCGGGCGGACCAGAACGAGCGCTCCGCCTCGGGTGGCGCCTCGGTGCGCCGGGAGAAGAGGTAGGACCCGCGCCGCCACCATCGGCCCCGCCGATGGCGTCCCTTGTCACTGGAAATGGCCATCGCACCTCTCGCCAGCCCGGGGGAACCGGGTTCCACGGTACGACGCAGATCTTCCTTAGTCATCCTGAATGGGACATCAGGTGGCACGATCGGTCTCAAGATGGCTTACAGTTCGGGCATGGCAGGTGTTCTAATCGGCCTGGCTCTTCTGGCCTTCTGGCTGTTCTCGTTGTTCGATGTCATCACGACCCCCGAGGAAGAGGTCCAGCAGTCCCCCAAAGCCGTGTGGTTGATCATCGTCGCCGCGGTCCCCATTGTCGGCGGCGTTTTCTGGATGATGCGCGGCCGTCCCAAGGCCGTCGTCGCGGCACGTCCGGTCGCCGGTGAGGCCGGGGTCATGCCCAAGGGCCCCGACGACGACCCCGACTTCCTGAAGGAGCTCGAGCGCCGCCTCCGCGGCGAGTCCGAGGCCTGACGGGCTCCCCCACACCCCCCGCCGACCCCCTCCGACCACAGAAGTGACACCCGGCGCCGCCACCGGGTGTCTTTCCGCTGCCCGCGGTACGCGTCAGCCGACGTCGGCGTAGCTGTGGAGCCCGGAGATGAAGATGTTCACGCCGAACAGGTTGAACAGCAGGCAGGCGAAGGCGACGAGCTGGACGATGGTCGCCTTGTTCCCGCGCCAGCCCGCCGTGACGCGGGCGTGGAGGTAGGCCGCGTAGCCGATCCAGGTGATGAACGACCAGACCTCCTTGGGGTCCCAGCCCCAGTAGCGGCCCCACGCCTTGTCCGCCCAGAGCGCGCCCGCGATGACGGCGAACGTCCACAGCGGGAACGCCACCACGATGGCCTTGTGCGCGACCTTCTCCAGGTCGTCCTTGGACGGCAGCCGCGACAGCCCGTCACCGCGGATCAGGTAGAGGACACCCGACGCCCCGGCCAGCACGAACATGCCGCTGGCCAGGATCGCGGCCGAGACGTGGATGGCGATCCAGTAGGAGTTGAGCGCCGGCACCACCGGCCCCGCCACCGTGTAGAACTTGAGCACGGCCAGCCCGAGCCCCAGCGCGGCCGAGACCATGACGAAGGCCCCGAGGAAGCGGATGTTCTGCCGCAGGTGGGCGACCAGGAACGCGGTCACGGCGGCGAAGCAGATGGCCACCACGAACTCGTACATGTTGCCCCACGGCCACCGGTCGACAGCCAGGCCGCGCGTGGCGATGGCGGTCAGGTTGGCGGCCCAGCCGAGCCAGGCGATCACCAGCGCGACCGTGCCGGCCTTGCGCGCCCAGGCCGGCGTCTCGGGCCCTTCGGCCACGGCTCCGCCTGACGCCTCCGCGATCTCTCCCGGGTGCGGCGTGTCGCCCTCGGCGCCCACGCCCACCGGAACGCGGGCGCCGCCCCGTACCTGGCGGGTCTCGGCGCGCGCCCGGCCGAACGCGAGCTCGACGGCGAACCCGATCATGGCTGCCAGGTAGAGCAGGACGGCGGCGACCACGAACAGGTCGCTCAGCTCTGCCAGTGTCTCAGCGGACATCCTTGTCTCCTGCTAGTTCCTTGACGATCTCGTCGAACTCCTCGGCGAACCCCGCCGCGGAGCCCTCGGTGCGGGTGAGCCCACCCACGTCGGCCCTGCCGTCCTTGACCCGCACCCACACCCGGCGGCGGCGGATCACGAGCGAGAACACGATGGCGATGGTGGCCGTGCCGGCCGCCAGCAGGGCCGGGAGCCGGCCGGGGTCGTAGGCGATCTGGAGCGTGATCCACTCCTTGACGCCGGTGAACTCCAGTTTGCCCGCCCCGCCGGGCAGCTCCAGCGACTTGCCCACGGCCAGCGGGTCGCCCGCCGCCTCGCCCATCACCAGCGGGTCGAGCTTCTTCATGATCTCGGGCGGGGCGAGCTCGTACACGGACTGCGGCACACCCGAGCGCAGCCCCAGGTCGCCGCTGAACGCGCCGAGAACCTGCACCTCCGGGACGACCGCGCCGGGGAAGGACGAGGCGTGACCGCCGTCCGTGAGCGGCGTGCTGGTCGGCAGGAAGCGCAGCAGGAACCCGAGCTGCGACGGCTGGGCGTCGGGCACCTTGACCACGCAGCCGGAGGTGAGCGTCGGCTTGTCCTCGATGAGGCACGGCACCGGCCCCTCGAAGGCGACCTGCCCCTCGCCGTCGGTGACCCGGAACTCGGGGGCGTAGCCGTGGCCGATGAGGTAAGTCTGGGTGCCGTTGACGTCGAGCGGCTCGTTGACCTTCAGCTCGTAGTCGCGGGCGGGCGCGCCCGGCGAGTCGTTGACCTTGAGATGGGCGGAGTAGTCGAGCTCCTGGCCCGAGTTGTCGCCGCCCACCTGGTAGGTCGCCTGGAAGTCGCTCAGCTCGAAGGCGAACGGCTCCAGCGACTCGGCGTTGACCCGCGGCCCCGGCATGTAGCGGTCGTAGGCGGCGACGGTGTTGGCGAACCCGTCGCCCTCGACCACGAGCACGTTGCCGCGGTAGCCGAACACGGAGCCGATGCCGACGGCCGCCAGCAGGCCGAGCAGCGCGACGTGGAAGAGCAGGTTGCCGGTCTCGCGCAGGTAGCCCTTCTCGGCGGCCACCCAGCCGTCTCCGGTAACCACCCGGAAACGCAGTTTGCGCAGCCGCCGGGCGGCCTCCTCGACGGTCAGGTCGCTCTCGAAGGCGGCGTGGTGGGGCAGCCGGGACAGGTTGCGCGGCGCGGCGGGCGGCTTGCGGCGCAGCTCGCGCAGGTAGGTGCCGGTGCGCGGGACGATGCAGCCGATCAGCGAGGTGAACAGCAGCAGGTAGATGGCGGCGAACCAGACGGAGCTGAAGACGTCGAAGAGCTGGAACCGGTCGTACCAGACGGCCAGGTCCGGGCTCTCGTCGTAGAGGCGCGCCACCTGGTCGGGCTCGACGCCGCGCTGCGGGATCAGTGAGCCGGGGATGCTGGCCAGCGCGAACAGGAACAGCAGGAGCAGCGCCGTCTTCATCGAGGTGAGCGTGCGCCAGGACCAGCGGAGCCAGCCCGCCGGGCCCAGCCCCGCCCGCTTCGGCTCCTGCTTCCGCTCCAGGTCGGAGACAGTCATCAGATCACCGGCCTGAATCCGCCGATGAGCCCTTGCATGGTCGCGATCATCTCTCCCCACAGGCCGGTGACCAGGGCCACCCCGACGGCCACCATCATGCCGCCGCCGATCCTGGTGATCAGCCGGGAGTGGCGGCGGATGGCGCGGAAGGTGCGCAGCGCCTTGCTGTAGGCCAGGGCGGCGACGACGAACGGCAGCCCGAGCCCCAGCGCGTAGGCGACGGCCAGCAGCGCGCCGCGCGAGGCGCTGCCCTCGTTCAGCCCGAGCGTGAGCACCACGGCCAGGGTGGGCCCGATGCACGGCGTCCAGCCGAGCCCGAACACCACACCGAGCAGCGGCGCCCCGGCGAGCCCCGCGGCGGGCAGCCTGTGGATGCGCACGTCGCGCATCAGCTGCGGGAAGACGCCCATGAAGGCCAGCCCGAGCAGGATCGTCAGCACACCGAGCACCCGCGTGATCAGGTCGGCGTTCACCAGCATGGCCTGGCCGAGCTGGCCGAACAGGGCGCCGCTGAGCACGAACACGGCCCCGAACCCGGCCACGAACAGCGTGGTGCCGAGCACCAGCCGCCCCCGCTTGGGATCGTCGCTCATGCCCGTCACGTACGAGAGATAGCCAGGGACCAGCGGCAGCACGCACGGCGACAGGAACGACACCAGCCCCGCCAGCAACGCGATCGGCACGGCCAGCAGCAGGGAGCCGGACGCGACGACGTCACTCATCGCGCACCTTGAGCACCGCGTTCTTCAGGTCGGTGTAGCGGACCGCGCCGAGCGCCCTGGCCGCGATCCGGCCCTGCTTGTCGATGATGAGCGTGGACGGGATGGCGGCGGGCGGCACCGTGCCCTGGAAGGCCAGGGCGACCTTGCCCGGCTGGTCGTAGATGCTCGGGTAACCCGTGCCCTCGGTGCGTTCGAAGGCCAGCGCGTCGGCCTTGCGGTCCTTGAAGTCGACGCCGATGAACTCCACGCCGCCGGCCTTGGTCTCGGCCGCGACCTCCTTGAGCACCGGGGCTTCGGCCCGGCAGGGCGCGCACCAGGACGCCCAGAAGTTGATCACGACGACCTTGCCCTTGTGCGCGGCCAGCGAGGCGGTGCCGCCGTCGAGGGTCGGGCCCTCGACCGCCGGCGCCGGCTTGCGGTCGGCGGCCTCGAACACCTGCATCTTCCCGTCGCCCGCGACGAATCGCGTGTCGCCCGCCTGCGGTTGCCCGCTCTGACTGCCGGCGCATCCCGTCACCAGAACGGCGAGGAGGACCAGGGAGATTGACTTGGCGCGCACGGGAGGAAGATCTCCTTGTACTACAAGCGGTAGAGCTTGCAACTCTACCGGCGCGGTCAGGCGCCCGGCACGCTGGGGCCCCTGTCGATCGACCCGGCAGGCTCGCTGTAGCCGACGCTGACGAGCCGGTCGCCCTCGAACGTGAACGAGGTCAGGCTGGCCAGGGCGCACTGCCTGCGTCTCGGGTCGTGCCAGAGCCTGCGCCGGCCCTCCGCCGCCATCCGGACGGCCCAGATGGGCAGCTGGTGGCTGACCATGACGACCTCGTGGCCGCGCCCCGCCTCCCTGGCGTCGTCGATGGCCGTGCGCATGCGCGCGACGATCACCGGATAGGGCTCGCCCCAGGAAGGACGCATCGGGTTCCAGAAGTAGCGGTAGTTGCGCGGGCTGCGCAGGATCTGCAGCCCTTGCCCGACGGCCCGGCCTTCGAGCAGGTTGCCGGCCTCCAGCAGCCGCTCCTCGATGATCACCTCAAGCCCGTGGGCGGCCGCGACGGGGGCCGCGGTCTCGCGGGCGCGCTCCAGCGGCGAGCTGTAGACGGCCACGATGTCGCGCCCGGACACCGCCTTGGCGACGGTCTTGGCCATCAGCTCGCCCGTCTCGGACAGGTGGTAGCCCGGCAGCCTGCCGTAGAGAATGCCGCCGGGATTGTGCACCTCACCGTGGCGCAGCAGGTGGACGACGGTGGTTTCAGCCATGGTGGCCTCAGCTTATCCGCTCGGCGGTCCCTGATCGCCAGGGCTGATCGCCACCGGAGTAAAGTCGGGGCCTCCCGGAAGGAGCCGCCGATTGGATCCTCTGGCTCTGGTTCTCGTCCTGGTCGCGGCCGTCGCGCACGCGTCGTGGAACCTCCTGAGCAAGAAGGCCGCGCACGTCGACGGCCTGGTGTTCGTCTGGCTCGTGGCGGCGGCAGGCGCGGTGGTGTGGAGCCCGCTGTTCGCCGGGTTCCTGCTGGTGGCGCGGCCCCGGGTGGGGTGGGCTGACCTGGCGGTGATCGCGGTCAGCACCGCGATCCACATGACGTACTTCCTGCTGCTGCAGCGGGGGTACGGCAGCGGCGACCTGTCGATCGTCTACCCGGTGGCGCGCGGCACAGGGCCGATGCTGGCGAGCCTGGTGGCGGTGCTGTTCCTGGGCGAGCGGCCGACGCCGGTGGGGATCGCCGGGATCCTCCTGGTGGGCGCCGGGGTGTTCCTGATGAGCGGGCGCGCCGGCGGGGCGGACCTGAAGGGGCTGGCGTTCGGGCTGGCCACCGGGGTGTTCATCGCCGCCTACACGGTGTGGGACTCGCGGGTGGTGAGCACCTTCGCGGTGGCGCCGATCCTGCTCAACTACCTGGGCGAGGTGGGGCGCATGATCGTGCTGGCCCCTTTCGTGCTGCGCGGGCGGAGGCGGGCGCTGATGGCGGCGGCCTGGCGGGCGCACCGGGGCACGATCGTGACGGCGGCGGTGCTCATCTTCGTGTCCTACCTGCTGGTGCTGGTGGCGTTCACCAGGGCGCCGGTGAGCCTGGTCGCGCCGGCGCGCGAGATCAGCGTGCTGATCGCGGTCGTGCTGGGCGGGCGGCTGCTCGCCGAGGACGGGCTGCGCCACCGCCTGCTGGCCGCGGGCGTGATCGTCGGCGGCGTGGTGGCCATCGCGCTCAGCTGATCCAGCCGTCCTGCGCGGTTTCGCCCGCCCGTACGAGAGCGTCGACCGTCGCCCTGATGGCGGGGCGGCGGGCGGCGTCGCTGCGCCAGAGCGCGTAGATCCGGCGGGTCTGGCGCGGCAGCAGGGGGACCAGCCGGACGCCCGCCGGCACCGGGTCGCGGCCCAGGCGCGGCACGATCGCGCAGCCGAGCCCGGCCGCGACCAGCGCGAGCTGGGTGGGGTACTCGTCGGCCATGGAGGCGATCTCCGGCTCCAGCTCGGCGCTGCGCAGCGTGAACACCAGCCAGTCGTGGCAGATGGTGCCGGGCGAGGAGCTGATCCACCGCTCGCCGCAGAGCGCGGACAGCTGGATCTCCCGTTCGCCGGCCAGCGGGTGGTTTACGGGGAGCGCCACGTCGGCGATGTCCTCGAGCAGCGTCTTCCTGGAAAGACCGTCGGGGATGGGCATCGGCCGGTTGAGCCAGTCCTGCACGACCACCAGGTCGAGCTCTCCCCTGGCGACCTCGCGGACCACCCGTTCAGGCTCGCGCTCGTACAGCTGCACCGACAGGTCGTGATGGTGCACTTCCGCGACACCATGCGGGGCGGCAAGTTCCTCAACAACTGGCGGATGGCCGAGCTGCACGCGAAGGAGGCGCCGGACCGGGTCTGGGAGCTGGAGGCCTGGGGAGCGCTCTTCGACCGCACCAAGGACGGCAAGATCAGCCAGCGCAACTTCGGCGGCCACGAGTATCCCCGCCTGGCGCACGTCGGCGACCGCACCGGCCTGGAGATGATCCGCACGCTCCAGCAGCGCGTGGTGGCCCTCCAGCAGGAGGACCACGAGCAGCACGGCGACTACGAGGCCTACATCAAGGTCTTCCAGGAATGTACGGTCACGCGCCTGCTCAAGGACGGCGACCGGATCTCCGGGGCGTTCGGCTACTGGCGCGAGACCGGCAGCTTCGTCCTCTTCGACGCGCCCGCCGTGGTGCTGGCCACCGGCGGCATCGGCAAGTCCTACGTGGTCACCTCGAACTCCTGGGAGTACACCGGTGACGGTCACGCCCTGGCCCTGCTGGCCGGCGCGAACCTCATCAACATGGAGTTCATCCAGTTCCACCCCACCGGGATGGTCTGGCCGCCCTCCGTGCGCGGCATCCTCGTCACCGAGTCGGTCCGCGGCGACGGCGGCGTGCTGCGCAACTCCGAGGGCGAGCGTTTCATGTTCAAGTACATCCCCGAGGTGTTCAAGGACAAGTACGCCACCACCGAGGAGGAGGGCGACCGCTGGTACACCGACCAGGCCAACAACCGCCGGCCTCCGGAGCTGCTCCCCCGTGACGAGGTGGCCAGGGCCATCAACGCCGAGGTGAAGGCGGGCCGCGGGTCCCCGCAGGGCGGCGTCTACCTGGACGTGTCCACCCGCCTCCCGGCCGAGGAGATCAAGCGGCGGCTGCCGTCGATGCACCACCAGTTCAAGGAGCTGGCCGACGTCGACATCACCGCCGAGCCCATGCAGGTGGGCCCGACCTGCCACTACATCATGGGCGGCGTCGAGGTCGACGCCGACACCGGCGGCGCGTCCGTACCCGGGCTGTTCGCGGCCGGCGAGGTGTCCGGCGGCATGCACGGCTCCAACCGGCTCGGCGGCAACTCGCTGTCGGACCTGCTGGTGTTCGGCCGGCGCGCGGGCGCCGGCGCCGCGGCCTACGTGGACGCGCTGCCCGCCCGGCCCAAGGTGGCCCAGGAGCAGGTGGACGCGGCCCGCACCGAGGCGCTGGCGCCGCTCGAGCGCTCCAGCGGCGAGAACCCGTACGAAGTGCACCACGAGCTCCAGCGGACCATGAACGAGCTGGCCGGCATCATCCGCAAGGCCGAGGAGCTCACCGAGGCGCTGGAGGTCGTGGAGAAGCTCAAGGAGCGCGTGCAGCTCGTCGGCGCGGGCGGCTCGCGCATCTACAACCCCGGCTGGCACCTCGCGCTCGACCTGCGCAACATGGTCCTCGTGTCGGAGTGCGTGGCCAAGGCCGCGCTGATGCGCGAGGAGAGCCGCGGCGGCCACACCCGCGACGACCACCCGGGCATGCGGCCGGAGTGGCGGCGCAAGCTGCTGGTCTGCTCCACCGAGGACGGCGGGTCCATCACGGTCGAAGAACAGGAGCAGCCCGCGATGCGGGACGACCTGATCACTCTGTTCGACCGCGACGAGCTGAGCAAGTACCTCACCGACGACGAGATGGACGAGTTCGACAGGATCGCGAAATGAGTTACAAGGCGAAGTTCAGGATCTGGCGCGGTGAGAGCGGCGAGGGCAAGCTCGAGGACTTCACCGTCGAGGTGAACGAAGGCGAGGTCGTCCTCGACATCATCCACCGGCTCCAGGCGACCCAGGCCCCCGACCTGGCCGTGCGCTGGAACTGCAAGGCCGGCAAGTGCGGCTCCTGCTCGGTGGAGATCAACGGCAAGCCGCGGCTGAGCTGCATGACCCGCATGTCGACCTTCGCCGAGGACGAGACGATCACGGTGACGCCGATGCGCACCTTCCCCGTCATCAAGGACCTCGTCACCGACGTCTCGTACAACTACCAGAAGGCCAGGGAGGTGCCGTCCTTCACGCCCCCGGAGGGCGTGCGGCCGGGCGAGTACCGGATGCAGCAGGTCGATGTCGAGCGGTCCCAGGAGTTCCGCAAGTGCATCGAGTGCTTCATGTGCAACAACGTCTGCCACGTGGTCCGCGACCACGAGGAGAACAAGCCGGCCTTCTCCGGGCCCCGGTTCCTGATGCGGATCGCCGAGCTGGACATGCACCCGTACGACGTCGCGGACCGCAAGGAGTCGGCCCAGGAGGACCACGGGCTCGGCTACTGCAACATCACCAAGTGCTGCACCGAGGTGTGCCCCGAGCACATCAAGATCACGGACAACGCGCTGATCCCGATGAAGGAGCGCGTCGCCGACCGCAAGTACGACCCGCTGGTCTGGCTCGGCAGCAAGATCTTCAAACGCGCCAAGTAACACCCTCGGAAACGCGGCGGGCCCTCGTTCCCGCCGCGTTTCCCATCTCCAGCACCGTCCTGCCGGCAGGCACCCGGAACACGCCGTACCCGCTGGGAACAGGCGCTCCGCCGGAAACGAGCCGCGCTCACCGCGAACAACCTCTGCGCCGGAAACACGGCCTGTTCACGGCGAACGAGCCCCCACCGAGAGCACTCCTCGCTGGGCGAGAACGGACGCGCTCGCCCGAAACCGGCGCTAAGCCCGAAACCCGCCTTGCTCGCCGGGAAACGCCGCGCTCACCGCGAAAGAGCCTCCGCCGAGAACACGCTCTGCTCGCTGTGAACGGACACGCTCGGCCCGGAACGCGCAGTGCTCGCCGCAGGCGCGTGTCAGCGGGGGTGGCGTCCGCGCTCGTCCGGACCGTGATCGTCGTCGGGGAAGCGCTGCACGATCGTACGATCGAGGTCGGACGGCGGGTTGCCTGTCGTCCGCGGGCCGAACCAGGGCTCGGAGTCGCCGGACTCCGCAGCCGAGGCCGGGCCCA
The DNA here is from genome assembly GCF_040676925.1 of Nonomuraea sp. NPDC049486. Lineage (NCBI taxonomy): Bacteria > Bacillati > Actinomycetota > Actinomycetes > Streptosporangiales > Streptosporangiaceae > Nonomuraea > Nonomuraea sp. NPDC049486. Next base: position 151,189 of record NZ_JBFAPV010000014.1, on the reverse strand, counting down.
GAGGCCGATCCGGGGTGTCCTCGTACGGGGCCGCGCCGCCCGGCGGGATGTCGGAGGACGGCGGCTCCGGCGCGATCAACGGCTCGAACGGCGCCCGGAGTTGCTCCCTCTCCGCCTCACCCGGCTGGTGACCATACGATTCCCTGGTCGCCTCACCCGGCTGGTGACCCGACGAGTCCCTGCCCGCCTCACCCGGCTGGCGACCGTACGCGTCCTCGCCCGGCTGGTGACCCGACGACGGCGGCTCGCCCGGCTGGTGACTGTACGAGCCGTACTGGTCGGGAGCCAGGACGACCGGACCCTGCTCGGGCATGGGGGCGGGCGCGGCGTGGGGGGCGTTCGGGTCGTGGTAGACCGCGCCGTACTGGACCTGCCCGCTCGGGAACGTCTGGACGGGCACGAAGCTGATGATCGGCGCGTACGCGGTGCCGCCAGGGTAGCCGGGGGCCGCGACGCCCGCGGTGGCGTAGCCGGGCCCCGCCGGGTAGCCCTCGGCCTGGTGCGGGTACGGGCCGGGCTGCTGAGGATAGGCCCCGGGGTAGGCCCCGGCCTGCGGACCGGCCTTGCGCACGGCCGCGGCGTGAGCCATCCGGCGCAGCCGCCCCTCGAAGATCAGCACCGCGAACAACGCCAGCAGCACCATGATCAGCGCCGGGATGCTGAGCCGCTGGGTGAGGCTGCGCTGGTCGTACTCCGGCGCCGCGTTGCGCACCTCCAGCTGCACCGTGTCGCTCTCGACGGAGGCGGCGTCGGTGGAGAGCGCGGGTGTCGGGGTGTCGGTGCCGGCCACGGTGGGCATCTGCACCGACTCTTCGGCCGACGACGTGACGGGGTCCGGCACCTCCTGCGGCGTCTCCTCCGGCAGTTGCTGCGGCGGCGGGGCCACCGACTGCGTGACCGGCGCCGGGTCGGGGGCCTTGGTCGTCTTGGTCTTCGTCGGCTCGGGAGCCTTGGTCGTCTTGGTGGGCTTCGCGGTGACCGTCTTGGTGATCGTGGTCTCGGGCTGCTCCGGCTCCGGGGTCGGGGTCGGGAGCGTGGTGGTGATCGTCACGGTGGTCTGCGGCGGGCACTCCTGCCCGACGTCACACGGCTCCACCGGGTCCAGCGCCGTAGCCGAAGCCGTCGCGCCCGCGCCGACGAACGGGATGACCCCGATGCCGGTTAACCCGATAGCGAGCACCATGGCGGAGACGGCCGTCGCTCGTTTGCGTGCCACCTGTGCCCTCCGCGATTGGCGAATCCACGGTCAAGGGAATACTAGTCGGGTCAAAGGAACAGTAAAGACGGATCTAGAATACCTTTCTCCGCATACGCCGGGCCTGTGCCTTGGCGACTGCCCAGAGTCCCACGAGCAACACCCCGATCCCGCCCGCCACGTACGGCAACCCGCCGACCCCGGCCAGCGGATTCGTCCTCTCCGCGGCCCGTACACTCACCTGCGCCCCGTCGACGGTCCTCGGCAGCGGCGCCCCGGGAACCACCTCCTGCGCGGCCTCGACCGGCGGTGGAGCGACCTCGGGCAGCTTCACCTCGCCATGCTGATGCGTCCGATCCGGAGTCGCGGGCCACTCGCCCGCCCCGTCCTCCAGCGAAGGCTCCTCAAGCTCGCCCCCCCACCCGTGCTCCTCCGCGCCCTTACCGGCCTCACGCCCGCGCTCCTCCGCGCCCTTACCGATCTCACGCCCGTACTCTTCCGCGCCCTTACCGGCCTCACGCCCGTGCTCCTCCTGGCCCTTCCCCGCCTCACGCCCGCGCTCTCCCCAGCCCTTACCGGCCCGCCCGTGCTCCTCCCGGGCCTTACCGGCCTCAGGCCGTCCGGACCGGTCACGCGACTCCACCGCCTTCGCACCGCCCCGCTGGTCCCCAGGCTGACGCGCCGACTCGGCGTCGTTCACCCGGCCAGACTCGACCGGGCGGTCCAGGTCCCCGAGTTCACGCGCCGACTCCGCGCCAGGCGCCCCCCGGCCAGGCTCCCGCTCACTTCGCCCGGCCGCGCGATCCTCCCGAGCCCCAGGCTGACGCGCCGGCCCGGCCATATGCGCTCGATCCGGCTCCGCCGCGCGGCCCAAGCCCTCGGGAGCACGCGCCGACTCGTCGTCAGGCACCTCCCAGCCGATCTCCCACGCACCTCGCCCGGCCGCGCCGTCTTCCCCGCCCTCAGGCTGACGCGCCGACCCGGCGTCACGCGCTCCACCGAACTCGGCCGCGCGACCGAAACCTTCACGGTCACGCACGCGACGAGGCTCGGCCACGTGACCTTCGCGGTCACGCACGTGACCAGGCTCGCCCACGTGACCCTCGCGGTCACGCGCCGACCTCTCCCAGCCAGTCCCCCGCTCAGGTCGCCAGGCCGCCCTGTCCTCCCCGTACTCGGGCCGGCGCGCCGGCTCGGCGGCGCGCATCCGCCGCCGGTCGCCGGGCCACTCCTGCCACGTCTCGCGCCGCGCGCGCTCGCCCGCCTCCCAGCGGCCGAACTCCCGCTCTTCGACGGCGCGCGGGTCCCGCGACTCATCCCACGGGTCCGGGACGGGGGCCGCGGGGCCGTTCATGGTGGAGGATTCATCGGCGACGGAAGTGGTGGCGGTGCGCAGGATGGTCGTCAGGCCGCCGTCCCCCTCACGCAGCCGGGCCACCGCCGCCACCTCCACCTCCTCGGCGCCCGACGGCACGGACAGCACCACCTGTACGGCCTTCTCCGACGAGACGTCCCCCAAGTGGCACGCCTGCGCCCCGGGCACCGCCACCCCATCGGGCGCGGTCAGCGCGCGGGCGGCCAGCGCCCGGGCGGTGATCTCCGCGCCCCCGGGGTCGGGCGTGTCGGGTGGAGGGACATGACGAGCACAGGACAGCCCGGTGAGCGAGTGCACGGGCGTCGCCGCCACCGCCAGGCTCGCGTCCTCGGCCATGCCGCTCAGCCGCACCTCGTACCGGAGCACGTCGCCTGTCCTGATCCACCTGACCATGCCGGCGGGATCATCCACCCGTTCCAGCACCATGGCCACGCCCGCCGCTGCCGCGGGCACGACCGGGGCCGCCACCAGGGCCAGGACCCCGGCCACCATCCAGCCACGGTTCATCGTGACGCCTCCCCGACATGACGAAATAACGCTTAGTAATCGTTATGTCACTGAGAGCGACGTCTCAACCCTGTGCGAGGAGTTTCTCCACCGCCTCCATCAGAGGCAGGTCCGCCGCCAGCCAGGCCACGTCGTAGTACTCCCCGGGTTCCAGCCACCGCAACGCCAGATGCTCACGGGCCTGCGGCGTGCCCGAGGCGACGCGGGCCAGCCAGGCGCGCATCACGTAGCCGCCGGTGGACAGCGGCCAGTCGCCGCCCACCCGCTCGCCCACCTCGATCTCCACGCCGAGCTCCTCGCGGCACTCCCGGACGAGGGCCTCGATCTCGCCCTCCCCGGGATCCACCTTCCCGCCGGGGAACTCCCACCCGCCCATCAGCGCCGGCGGCTCGGCCCGCTGCGCGGCCAGCACCCGACCGCCCGGCCCGACGATCACCGCGGCCACCACGATCACCGTCATAGCGCGGGATCCCCCAGCTTGGCGAGCTGGCCCTGCACGTCGGGGTTCTGCAGCGGCCGGGTGAAGCCCACGATCTTGTCGCGGCCCTCGTAACTGGTCACCTTGATCGGCCCGCACAGGCGGCAGCGCGCCTCCACCATCTTGCCCTTCGACACGACCAGCCCGACGTGCCCCGGCCGATCCGGTCCCGTGCCCGGCCCCGAGTCGAAGAACACCAGGTCGCCCGGCTGCTCGTCGCCCTGCTGGATCTTCACCCCGAACGGCCACTGCCCGAACGTGGTGCGCGGGATCGACAGCCCGGCGTGCCGGTACGCGGCGTAGATGATGCCCGAGCAGTCGAACGCGTCCGGCCCGGTGCCGCCCCAGAGGTACGGCTTGCCGCGCTGGTCCAGCGCGAAGCCGAGAATCTTGGCCACCACGTCGCTGGGCGCGGCCTCGACCAGCGGCTCGTCACACGCGTCGTCAGCCTCCGGCGGCACCTCGACCTCCCCGGACTCGGCGTACTTGCGGGCGATCTCCTCGACCTGGTCGACGTACCACCAGGCGCGGTTGTAGACGAACAGCGCCCGCCGCACGTTCTCCGGGGCGCCGTTGCGCTTGAGCATCTTGGCCGCCCCGAGGATCGCGTCGGCCGGGTTGTAGACGTCGCCGACGCCGTCACCGTCGCCGTCGGAGGCGTAGCCGTTGAACCGCGACGACACCGGGATCCTGGCCTTGCCGCCCCACGTGCTGATCAGGAACTGCATCGGCCCGGCCGCCCCGGCGTAGTTGGTGCCGCTCTTCACCCCCGGCAGGGTGGACCGGCCATGATCGGTCTCACGCTTGCCCACGGCGGCCAGGATCGTCCACTGGACCCCTAATTTCTCCCCGTGCTCCTTGTACAGCTTCAGGTATTCGGACGGGATGTCGGCGGCGGCCGAGTCGGACGCCTCCTGCACGCCGGCGCCGTCGTCGGTGCAGTCGGGCAGTTCGCCGCCGGAGCCGATGATCGAGGGGATCGAGGTCATCAGCATCGGCGAGATGATGGCCAGGAGCAGCACGAGCGCCCCGGCGACGACGGCCGCGACGACGGCCCGGGTCCGGTTCACCCCTGGGTGTCCCCCTCCTGGCCCTCGCTCGCCGGCTGGAGGTCGAACACGCGCCAGTCGGAGCCGAGCTGGCTGACCGTGACCGCGTAGTCCCCTGACAGTTGCCGGGTGCCGCTCTTCGCGGTGATCTGCTGCGTTCCGGAGACCACGAACACGATGGACGCCTTCTCGATCTGCCTGATTTCCCGGAGTTTCGCCGTGGCCGTGGAGACCACCTGGTCGGCGCGGTTCTGCTCCACGGTGCCGGGCGAGGTGAGGGTACGGGCGAGCACGTTGCCCAGGTCGGCCGTGGTGTAGCGGCGCACCCGGGCCGCGTACGCGGCCGGATCCTCGTCATGGCGGAACGTCGCGTACTCGGCCGTGAACCGCTCGGCCAGATCGGCGGCGGCGGCCAGTTGCTCCTTCGACATGGGCAGGTAGGCGTAGACGTCGAACGGCGCGCCGCTGGCGGTCGCCAGCGGCGTGGCCGGGATGACGGGCGAGGTGGTGATACGGGGCGCGGCCCGCTCCTCGGCGGCGGGCTCGCGGGAGTCCGGCCACATGGTCAGGTAGAGGCCGACGGCGGCGACCACCACCACGATGGCGGCGAAGACCAGCCCTCGCCTGTCACCCGGCTGCGCCACGGTCTAGTCCTTGTCGGGGTTGGTGGGGTTGAGCCAGAAGGGCACCTCGGGCTCGCTCCTGCGCGAGCCGCTGCCCCACAGCGGCGGCGGCTCGGAGCCGCGCCGGTCGGAGTCGGAGCGGTCGAAGAACCCGCCTCCCGAGCCGCCCCCGAAGACGCGGCCGTCGGGGTTGCGGCCGAAGACGCCGCCGGAGGAGCCGTTGTCGCTCCACCGGGAGCGCCCGGACCGCGACCCGCCGGACCGCGACCCGCCGCCGAACAACGACCCACCGGAACCGGAACCGCCACCGGAACCGCCGAACCGCGACCGACCCGACCCGGAACCGCCCGATCCGCCTGATCCGCCGAACAACGACCCGCCGCCGGACCGCGACCGGCCCGATCCGGAACCCCCGGACCGCGAGCCACCGGACCCGCCCGAGCCACCCGACCCGCCGAAGCGCGAGCGCGAACCGCTCGACGAGGCCCCGCCGCGCGGCGCCCAGCCACCACCGGCACCGCCGAACCAACCGCCCCCGCCGGACGCACCAGAGCCGGCGGACCCACCGGCGCCTCCGCCTCCGGACCCGCCGGAAACCCGGGGGCCGCCCGAGCCGGAGCCGCCCGAGCCCCGGGGACCACCGGCCGCCCGGGCTCCGCCCGCACCGGCGCCCGACCGCACGGGACCGCGCCCGGCAGCGCCGCCCCGCCCGTTCGCCCCGTTCAGGTTGAGCGGCGGCGCGTCGCCCTTGCGTGCCTCGGGCACGCCCCTGCCGACGCCCTTGGCGCCCTGCTGCTCCTTGTCCAGCGGCGCGGGCACGCGCACGCCCGAGGCGCCCTCGCCCTCCTCGCCCCTGGCCCGCCCCTGGGCGACCCCGGCGGCGGCCGCGCCGGCCACCCCTCCGGACGCCGCGGCCGTGATGAGCGGCTCGGCCTTGCGCACTCCCCAGCGCCCGATCCGCGCCGACGCCACCGGCGGCAGCACGTTCGCCGAGCGCTCCAAGGTCCGCGAACTGGCCGCCTCGCCGAGCATCCGGGTGGCGAGCGTGTGCCCGTTGATCGAGGCGAACAGGTGCTGGAACGGTCTGCGGTAGAAGAACACCGCGATCGTCAGCAACGCCATGAACAGGATCTGCAGCCCCCATGGCATCGCCGTCGAGATGATCAGCGCGTACCCGTACACGAGCACCCCGAGCACGAGCGCCAGCACGGCCTGCCGGAGCAGCGTGCCGACGAGCATCTCCACCCAGCGCATGGCGATGATCCGCCCGCTGCCCGGATGCACGCCGATGAGCAGGAACACCGGCCCGAGTATCAGCAACAGCAGGAAGCCCACCTTCAGCACCAGCAGCGACACCGCCACCAGGAAGATGAGCACCCCGGCCACCATGGCGGCGATCAGCGCCCCGATGGCCACGCCGAGCCGGCTCGTCCAGTCACGGCCGGAGAAGATGAAGTAGCGCGAGTCGTTTCTCAGCTTGTCGGCGACCTCGGCGTACTTCGCCTGGTGGGCGCCCACGTCGGGAGCAGGATTCTCGGCCGTCGCGGCCGGGATGGACTGGGTCTCCAGCATGACCCGGCCGAAGTCGCGCACGATCGGCTGGTTGGGGTCGGCGGTGCCGAACATGCCCATCAGCCACGGCTTGCACACCAGCGTGGACCAGAGCGCGTCGGCGTTCTGGTCGACGCCGGGCGTGCCGTTCTGCCCGAAGCCGCCGGCCCGCACCTGGGGGTTGGTCTCGCCGGGCGGCGGGAGGCAGGACGCACCGCCCGCGCCGGGCAGGCCGGAGAAGGCGGAGTTGACCACTTCGCCGGTCTTGTCCGTGACGACCTTGCCCAGCCCGGTGAAGTCCTGCGGCCGGCTGAGGAACCAGGTCGCGACCGTGACCGCGAGCACCATCCAGATCACGCCCTCGGCGGTGGTGGTGGCCCGCTTGCGGATCAGCCCGTACCAGGCGAGCCAGATCGCGCCGAGGATGACGACCGGCTGGAGATACGGCCAGTACATGGCCTGCGACAGGTTCGTGACGATGTCGTCGACCACGTCCTTGATCGCCTGGAGCGGTCCCTCGGTGGCCGCGGCCTGGTACGTCGTGATGGTCAGCCGGTCGATGGCCTTGGCCCACAGGAAGATCGTGTTGGCCCAGGAGTTGCCGAGCACGGCGGCGATGTCGGAGCAGCCCAGCTCGTGCGTGTGCCAGAACTGCCCGGACATGCCGAACTGGCCGTAGTTGGTGACGGGCTGCGCCGCGCCGCCCTCGGGGACCGGTGGCTGGATCATGCCGTCGACGCCGCTGCCGATCACCTCGGGCGCGAGCTCGCCCGACAGGTCGCAGGGCGCGGCCGCGGCCGGCGACGTGGCGCCGATCACGACGGGCACCACGACGAAGCCGAGCAGCACCGTCACCACGGCGAGCGCCCACCGCCTGGGTAGCCGGATCTTCATGACCGCACCTCCTGCGCCCTGCCGATGCCCCCCTGAAGATCATCATGCCCGTCGCCGTCGGGTTTGTCGTGCGTCGGGTTCGTGTCGAGCCAACGGAGAAGTTCCTCCGAGATGAGGTCCACCCCGATGCGGCCCGCCCTGCCGTCCAGATCGCGGAACACGCACTCCCCGTTGCCCAGCGAGCGGAGCACGGCCTTGTGCTCCTCCAGGGGCTCCACCCCGAGCAGTGACATCACGTGGTCGACCTCCACCCGTTCGGTCGACCGGAAGGCGAACACGGACGACAGGCAGTTCGTCACCTGCTCGTTGAGCAGGTCGCCCGCGTTCTGGCTGACGAGCACCAGTGCGGTGTTGCGGGAGCGGCCCATCCGGCTGACCTCGGGCACCAGCTTCGCGCCCTCGGGCGTGGAGGTGATGGCCCACGCCTCGTCCAGGAAGATGGCCTTGGGCGCGCGCCGGTCGAGCCCGTTCATCAGCCGCCGGGCGAACTGGGACACCAGGTAGAGCAGCGCCACCGAGAGCCGCTGCTCGTAGGAGTAGTCGTCCCTGGTCGTGGCCACGTCCGGCAGGGTCAGCCCGCCGAGCGTGAACACCGTGGTCCAGCCCTCGCTGTCGATCTGGTCGCCGCCGGACGGGTCGAAGCAGAGCCTGGCCAGGTGCATCTCGGACATCGAGCGCAGCACCGCGCCGAGGTTCTTCGACGCGGCGTCCTCGGCCCGCTCCAGGTGGTCGACGACCTTGCCGAGCGACGGGTCCGGTTGGTTGGACACCGCCGCCACCGCCTGGATCATGGCCGACTCGCGCTCCTCCGACATGCGCGGCAGCAGCAGCCGGAGCGTCTCGGTGGCCATCGTCTTCTTGGCCGCGATGTCGTCGCCGAACGAGAACGGGTCGAGCAGGCCGGGCGCGGCCGCCCCGAGCGGGATGATCCGCGCCTTGCGGCCCCGCTTGTCGAGCAGCCGCACCAGCGACTCGGCGTCGCCCTTCGGGTCGATCACCGCCACCGTGACGCCGCGCAGCGCCATCTGGTAGATCATCAGCAGCGCGAGCGTGGTCTTGCCGCCGCCCGGCTCGCCGGTGATCGCGATCGCCGTGGGCCGGTTGCGGCTCGCGGCCAGCAGCGGGTCGAAGTGGACGATGCTGCGGGCCCGGCCGACGGTCTCGCCGATGTAGGGGCCCAGCCAGCCCTCGCCGTCGTGTTCGAGCCGGTCGCCGAGGTCGACGGTCGCCGTGGCCATGCCGCCCGCGATCGTCCGCAGCGGCTGCCGCTGGGCATAGGCGTTGATCTTGACCCGCTCGCCCGGCAGCGACTCGCAGAACAGCGAGAACTGGTCGCCCGTCGAGTTCACCACGTCGATGCCCATGTCGCGGTAGTGCTCGACGACCGCCTCCACCCGCTGCACGCAGATGTCCTCGGTCGGGGCCGACACGATCAGCCGGTGCCACCCGTACACGAACGGCAGCCGCTCCTTGGTGATGCCGTGCTCCAGCATCCGGGCCGCGTCGATCTGCTCCGCCAGCGCCAGCGGCGCCTCCGCGCCCGCCTCGCGGATGTGGATGTCCATGTCACGGGCGTGCGCCAGCTTGCGCGCCACGTCGCGGGACGCCTTCACCGGCGGGATCAGCCGCATCCTGGACGAGATCTCCACCGGGAACGGCAACTGGTCGGCGAAGTGCATCCACGGCTCACCGTCGGGGAACGGCATCAGGTCGGGGAACCGCGCGAACGACAGGTGGGCGACGTACGAGTCGCCCTGCGGCTGCACGACGCGCAGCAGCGACCGGCCGTTGTGGATCTCCCCCTCGACCAGCGCCTCGATCTCGCCCTTGCCCCAGCGCCGCTTCGGACTCGCCGACGGCGGCCCGTCGGCGAGCCCGCCCGCCGCCGCGTGCTGGAACAACCACGCCACCTCCGTGGAGGTGGCGTGCCTGGCGTAGAGGGCGCTGGAGGCGAGTGCCCGCCCGAGCCGTTCGGCCTGTTCGGTCCAGCGCGTGATCTCGCCGTCCGGCACGTGGTCGTCATCCAGGCCCAGCACCTTCTCCGTACGCTGGTAGAACCCGAGAAGCTGGGCCAGCGCGCCCGCGCCGAGCTGCTTGCCCCGCGCCCCCAGCCGGACCCCGAGATAGACCTCCTTGGTCCAGAAGTCCTTGGCCCAGACGTGGCGGTACATCTCCTCCAGGTAGTCGCGCCACCCAGGACCCTCGTCAGAGGTGCCGTTGAGCGCCATCGCCCACTCGGCCGCCGGGTAGGCCCGATGCGCCACCCGCAGGTGCACCTCGGCGTCGGGCATCCTGATCGCGGCCAGCGCGATCGTGATGTTGGTGGCCAGCGCCTCGCGCTCCTCCGGCGTGACGAACTCGTAGCTGACCGTCGGAAGGCGGAAGTACGCCCACGCGCACGTGTCCGTGAGCAGGATGCGGTCGTCGAAGAAGCGGACGGCCAGGCGCTGCTGCGCACGGGACGCCCTGCTCATGCCGCCCCCTCAGCGCATGAACGGGCCAGACCTGCTCGGATGTTCACTTAACGCTCACCGATTCTCGTGCCCGGGGGGTCACTCGCCAACTCCTCTTCGCTAGGTCGGATCCTCTGTGCCGCGAAGCCTGCGACCACGACCCCCGCGAGCGCCAGGTACGCCCTCCTGCCGGCCGTGCGCAACCGCCCGGGATCCACGACCTCCACCCCGCCGGGGGCCAGGTCGTCCTCCCAGGGCACCCTGACGATGGCCCGGCACCTGCCGCTGGCCACCGCCTCCGCCTGCTCGACGTCCGGCATCGAACGCCTGCTCACCCCGTTGACCACCATGACCGCGCGCCGCCTCAGGTCGGCGCAGCCATGGCCGTCGAGCCACTCGTACGTCATCCCGACCGCCTCGGGCGCCTCCTCGCTGGCGGGCACCACGAGCACGAGCTGGTCCGCGTACGGGAGCACGCGGGCGGCCAGCGCGGCGGCCGGGTCGATCACGGTCAGCTTGTAGTGCCGGTCGAGCAGGGCCAGCGCGTCGCCCAGCCGGTCGTCCGAGAAGAGACTGCGGTCGGCCAGCCGCTGCTCGGCCTCCGCGTCGCCGTCGGCGCCCACCACCTCCAGGCCCGAGGAGGTGCGGGTGGTGTAGCCGCGCATCCTCAGGTAGCCGCCGACCTGGGGCAGCCCGGCCAGCAGCGACGTCAGCGTCTCGGGCGTCTCCGGCTCGATCCTGCTGCTCAGCGTGCTCGCGCCGCTGCTGGCGTCGACGGCCACCACGCGGTCGTCGCGGTAGTGGGCCAGCGTGTGACCCAGCATCAGCGCCGTCGTGCTCTGACCCGCGCCGCCCGTGCAGCCCAGCACCACGATCCGGCGGCTGCCGCTGAACACGCTCCTGGCCCGCGCCTCGTCGATCTCGGACCCGTCGCCGCGCACCCCGTTCCCGCCGACCACGACCCGCGCGACCCGCCGCCACCCGCCGGAGTCCCGCCCCACGACGGACTCGACCCGCCGCACCTTGGCCTCCCCCGCCCGAGGCCCCGGCACGATCACCCCATCAGCACCCTCGACATCCCGCCTACCCCCATCACCCCGGACATCCCGCACCCCACCATCGCGCAGCTCCCGCCCACCCTCAGCTTCATCAGCGCGCTTGCCAGAAGACGCGTCCCGCTCATCCCCGGTCCCAAGCTGCGCATCCCGCCGGTCGCCAGCCCGCGACCCACGCTCCGCGTCGCGCGAGTCTCCCTCGCGCGTCCCACGCACATCCCGCCCGTCCTCAGCCCGGACCCCGCGCTCCACATCCCGCAAGTCACCGTCACGCATCCCGGAGGGCGCGTCCCGCAAGTCTTCGGCACCCGCCCCCGCGCGTGCATCCCGCCGATCGCCAGCCCGCGTCCCGAGGCGTCCCTCCCGGGCGTCCCCACCACGCGTCCCACGCTCCGCGTCCCGCGAATCGGGCGCACCCGCCCCCGGGCGTGCATCCCGCCGGTCACCAGCCCGCGTCCCGAGATGCGCCGCCTGCCCATCCCCGCCGCGCGTCCCGCGCTCCGCGTCCCCCGAGTCGCCAACACCCGTCCCCGCGCGTGCATCCCGCCGATCGCCAGCCCGCGTCCCGGGAGCTGCCTCCTGCCCGCTCCCAGCGCGCGTCCCGCGCTCCGCGTCCCCCGAGTCGCCAACACCCGTCCCCACGGGTGCATCCCGTTGGTCGCCAGCCCGCGTCCCGAGGCGTGCCTCCCGCCCATCCCCACCGCGTGTCCCACGCTCCGCGTCACGCGAGTCGGGCATACCCGCCCCCGCGCGTGCGTCCCATCCATCGCCAGCCCGCGTCCCGAGATGTGCCTCCCGCCTATCCCCACCGCGCGTCCCGCGCTCCGCGTCACGCGAGTCGCCAGCGCCCGTCCCCACGGGTGCATCCCCTTGGTCGCCAGCCCGCGTCCCTGGAGCTGCTTCCTGCCCGCTCCCAGCGCGCGTCCCGCGCTGCGCGTCGTGCGAGTCGTCGGCGTGCGTCTCTTGCCCGCGAGCGGTGTCCGTGTCCTGCCCTGCTTCGGACCGCGTCTCCGGGTCAGGGACGGGATGCTCGCCGGCGGCCTGAGCCTCTGGGCGATCGGCAGGTTGGGGGTCGGTGGACACCGCCCGAAGCCCGCGGCGCCGCACCGACGTGTCCACCACGAGGCGTACCTCGCCCGCACCCTCCTGGTTTACGGACAAGTCCTGCTCTTCGACGGCCCCGGTCTCTTCGTGCCCACGCTCGGACCGCGCCGTCGCGCCGTCCTCCTCGTGCTCGGCAGGCCCGGGAGCGCTCTCCGCACCCTCGCCCTCCCCGATCTCGGGGGAGCCCTCAGCATCCGTCCTGCCATGCTCCCCGGAGAGTGCCTCCGCACCCGGCGCACCAGCTCGCGCGGGCAGGCCCTCCGCACCCGCAACACCACCGCGCCCGACCGACGAGGCCTCCCCGGACGGGGACTCCGGACCCGGCGTGCCGTCCCGCACGTCCGGCGAGGCAGCCGCCTCGGGCGGGGACTCCCGTACGACCGGCGGGGAGGATGCTCCCGGCGTGCCGGTGCCTTCATGGGCCCCGGAGGGGGCGCTGTCTTCACGAGGACGAACTCGGTCGGAGGAGGTGTCGGCTGTCCTCGGGGTCTCGTCTCGTCTGGTGGGGAACGCCTGGTCGGAGCCGCGCAGAGGCCGGGACAAGGTGACCGGCCGGGAGTCGGGGGTCAGCGGCGCCCAGCTCCGCTGTGCTTCGGCGAGCAGGGCGGGGTTGAGCTTCGGCGGCTGCCCCTTGCGGTGCTGACTCCTGGCCGCCTCGTCCTCCCGGCCCTGCTCGGGCGCGGGGCGCGCGGCGCCGGCCGGGGGCCCGTCGGCGCTGGCGGCCAGCTTGCGGAGGCGCCGCAGCGCTTCGGTGTCGATCGGCTTGGCCCCGGTCTCCTGGCGCGACCTGCGTCCGCCGGTGTCCGCGCGAGAGTCCTCCTCTGGCGAAGCCGCGGGCGGCACGTCGGACGGCGGAACCGCCGGTACGGTCCCGCCCCCGGAAACCGGCTGACGCTCCACTTCTGCGGCCTCGCGCTCCGGCGTCTCGGTGTCGCGAACCAGGCGAAGCTCCCGTACCGGCATGCGGGAAGCGGCAGGTTCGCCCGAGTGGGCCCGCTTACGTACGGGAGCGGAATCGTCGGCGGGCGGAGCCGCGGGCTCCTGGGACGGGAGGGCGGGAGGAGCGCCGGGCCGGGTGCGGGAGCCCCAGCCCGTGCGGGCGGGCTCCACCGCGGTGGCGGGAAGCCGGGCCGACTCCGCCACCGTGACCGTGAGCTGGGCGGCCGCCACGGGGGCCTGGGCCGCGGCGGCAGCGGCGGCGGCCACCGCGGGCCGGACCTGCCGCGGACCCGTCGCCGGCGCGCGCTTGCGCGCGGGCTTGCGGGACTTGCGAGCGGCCTTGACCCGTACGGGGTAGGCACGCCAGACGCGGGCCGAGAACGTGACGGTGTCGGGCTCCGACAGGGAGGCCAGGCGGTACCACGCCTTCGGCTCCCCCAGGTAGCGCAGCTGGGACTCCAGCAGCTCGGTGAGCCGCTTGCCCTCGATGACCGGCCGGGTAGACAGCCATGTCACGATGCCCGGCGGCACCAGGAAGAGCACGTGCCAGGGCATCGCCACCGGCACGCCGATGACCCAGAGCAGGAGCGACCACGGGACGAAGACGCCGACGAACACGCCGATCCAGACGATCGGGAGCGGCATGGGCAGCCGTAGGTCGTACAGCTTGTAGAGCCGCTTCTCGATACGCCAGATGTTCGTGTACGTGGGCAGGTCCACGCGGTCCTCCTCTCCACCCGCTCGTTCATGACCACAGGAGAGTGGTCTCAACCCTTACTGGATGCCGAGGGCACCCGCGATCGCCTTGGCCGTCACCTCGATGATGTTGGGTACGTAGAAGATCACTCCGATGGCCACGGCCAGGATGAGGAACTGCACGAACCGCGTGATCTCGCGCGTGAAGAGGAAGAACAGCGCGACCACGGACACGACGACGAGGAAGAGCGGGGCGAAGAACGCGCGCAGGAACTCGGCGAGCCCTTCTGTGTTGACGCCGGTGGGTGCGGGTGTCGGCGTCATCTCGATCAGGTTGAGCAATATGGTTTTCACGATCACTTCTTGTCCTCCCGGGGGGTGCCGATCAGCAGGACGCTGTTATCCGACGACACGACCGGCGCCACGGATGTCGTCGACGTACCATTTGTCGCCCTGTTTCTCGACTGTGAGGCGGTATGCCTGCTGGAGGCGGCCGTCCGTCACGCCGGGTTCGGCGGTGACGTCGGGGTCGGTGGACGCGGGCGCGCTGCCGGGCACGACCCAGACCACGACCGCCTCGATCTCTCTTGTGGCACCCCCCACAGGCACCACGACGCTTTTGAGCTCGGCGAAGCTGAAGGCGCCGGCGAAGCTCGGCAGGCTCGTGCCGGCGGTGACGTAACGCTGAAGTTCGGCGGTGTTGCCAGAGGCGTAGTTGCGGAAGAAGCCCTCCAGCTGCGGCTTGAGCTCGGCGGTCGCCGCGTCGTCGGTCTCCGGCCCGGCCACCTGGGGCAGCTGGGCGGGGGCGGGCGCGGGCAGGATCGCGGGCCAGCCCGAGACGACGAACCGCCGGCCGTCGTCGCCACCCGAGTAGTAGACCGGCACCGACAGGTGGAGCCTGCGCGGGCCGGACTGGAAGGCCACCGTGACGACGGCGTTGGCGTCGTCGGCGATCTCGATGTCGTACGGCTGGATGGCGACGGCGCCCAGCTTGCCGTTGCCGTCCCAGCCGAGTTGCTGGTCCATGCCCTCGGCGACGAAGGCGGCCAGCTTGCTGGACCTGCTCACGGCGTCTTCCGGGCTGAAATTCAGGTAGACGCCGGCGAACTGGGCGGCGAACGCCATGGCCTGGTCGTCGGGAAAACCGCTGCCCACTTGCGCAGACTCATTCGGAGCGGCGGCGTTTTGCCCGGTAAACCGCTCGAATGGGGCACGGATCCCATTTACCACGATTACTACGATAAGCGCCCACAGGACTATGCGGCCCGTCCAGACGAGCCACCGCCCGCCGCCACCCGACCAACCGCCGCGCCGCGGCCTGCGCGGCGGCGGCGCGTCGTATCCGGTGTCGGGGTGTGCTGAAAGCTCGGGCCCGCCAGTGGTCCGAGGACCGTGCTGGACGGTTGACCTACGAGCCATCACGCCTCCGCTCGCGCCAATCGCCCCGGCTGGCGCGGTGTCGTCCGTTGCCGATCCCCATCATCCGCGGTGAAGCAGTCACCTTATCCGGTCTCCGCCATTGTTCCAGGAAAGCCACGCCCATGCTGCAAGCATCGCCGTCCAGGGGCAAACCGAGTCCGCATAGGACGCACCCGGCGCGCCGATTTGTGTGTGTTCCCTGCCGAAAGGGCATTCGACCAGGCCAGAGACCTAAGAACGCATAACCCGACCGCCACGAATACCTGTCCTCATGGCGGAGCAATGGCTTTGACCTGCGATTTCCTCGGACTCCGATACCCGCTCGGTCTGCCATCGGGGCACGGCCGGCGGAGATCCGGCTGTGAGGCGACGCGGGACGCCGGGGCTCCCACCCCCGGACTGCCCGGCCGCGGGGGCGTCAGGCCGGTTCGCCGGGGCGGTGGTCGCGGAGCCCTGCCGGGTGGACGGCGCGCTCCAGCGAGCCGCGCAGCTCCGCCAGCACGCTCGTGGCGGCGTCGCGGCCGCGCAGCCGGGCCACCACCTCCTCGCGCTCACCCGCCTTCATGCGGAGGTAGTCGTCGCGGTCGACGCGCAGGCCGTACATCAGCTCGACCCGCAGGAGCGCGAGCTCCTCCTCCAGGCTGATGCCGGTGAGTCTGGGCGCCGGACGCCGGTTCCTGATGATGCGACGGAGCATGGGCCCTCCCGAGTCAGCGTGGCCGCCGTGACCGTTCGACGCGCGGGAGGCCCAAGTGGTTGACGCGGAAGAGATCCCGCAATCAGATGTTTAGCTTCCGGGTAATTGTGACAGATCACACATCAGCGGCACGGGCCACGAACACGAACTCGCGACCCGGCCGATCCGGAGCGTCCCTGACGTCCTCGACGCGGAAGCCGGCCTCCCGCAGCGAGCGCCCGACCTCCCCCCTCTCCCGGAAGCGCAGTGTCGAGTCCGAGGTGAGCACCGCGCCGTCGGCCGCGAACACGTACGTCTGGCGGAAGGTCACCAGCGGACCCGAGACGTCCAGGACGTCGCTCCACGACTCGACCGGGCCCACCTCCGGGATCTCGGTGACGGCGTGCGTGCGGGCCCGGTTCCACTCCTCCCAGGCGCGGCGGGCGGGGTCGCGGGTCTCGAAGGCGAGCACGCCGCCCGGCCGCAGCGCCGCGCGCACGCCGCGCAGGGTGGCGAGCCAGTCGTCGTCAGTGAGGAAGACCTGGGCCACGTTGCCCGTCATGGTGGCGAGGTCGGCCCGGATCGGCGGCAGCGGCGGCAGCACGGTGGCGTCGCCGAGGATCCAGCGCACCCGATCGGCGCCCGGCTTGGCGCGGGCGACCGCCAGCGACGCCTCGGCGGGGTCCACGCCGACCACCTCGACGCCGCGCTCCGCGAGCAGGCAGGCGAACACGCCGGTGCCGCAGCCCACGTCGAGCACCCGCCGCGCGCCGAACTCCGCCACCATCGCGGCGTACGCGACGAGATCGCTCCGGTCGGCGTCGAGCGCGTCGTAGATCCGGGCGAGCCGAGGCTCGGCGTAGTGCGGATCAGGCATGAAATGACGCTATCGACCCGTACAACCGGTTTTCCGGAGACGGGAGGGCCACCGCGGCTACACGTTGAAGCGGAACTCCACCACGTCGCCGTCCTGCATGACGTAGTCCTTGCCTTCGACGCGGGCCTTGCCGGCCGCGCGGGCGGCCGCGATCGAGCCGACCTCCACGAGGTCGTCGAACGAGACCACCTCGGCCTTGATGAAGCCGCGCTGGAAGTCGGTGTGGATGACCCCGGCCGCCTCCGGCGCGGTGGCGCCCTTGGGGATGGTCCAGGCGCGCGACTCCTTGGGCCCGGCGGTCAGGTAGGTCTGCAGGCCGAGGGTCTCGAAGCCGACCCGGGCGAGCTTGCTCAGCCCTGACTCGTGCTGGCCGACGGACTCCAGCAGCTCCATGGCCTCCTCCTCGTCGAGCTCGGCCAGCTCGGACTCCAGCTTGGCGTCGAGGAACACCGCCTCGGCGGGCGCGACCAGGGCCGACATCTGGGCCTTCAGCGCGTCGTCGACCAGCTCGTCGGAGTCGACGTTGAACACGTAGAGGAACGGCTTGGCCGTCAGCAGGTGGAGCTCGCGCAGGTCGGGGCCGCCGAGCCCGCTCTCGAAGATGGTCTTGCCGGTCTCCAGGACCGCGAGCGCGGCCTGGGCCGCCTCCAGCGCGGGCTTCTTGTCCTTGTTGTGGCGAGACTCCTTCTCCAGGCGCGGGATGGCCTTCTCGACCGTCTGCAGGTCGGCCATGATCAACTCGGTGTTGATCGTCTCGATGTCGCGCTTGGGGGAGATGTCGCCGTCGACGTGGGTGACGTCGGGGTCATTGAAGACCCGGATCACCTGGCAGATGGCGTCGGTGTCGCGGATGTTGGCGAGGAACTGGTTGCCCCTCCCCTGCCCCTCCGACGCGCCCTTGACCAGGCCCGCGATGTCGACGAACTCCACCTTGGCGGGCAGGATGCGGGCGGAGCCGAAGATCTCGGCCAGCTTGGGCAGGCGCTCGTCCGGCACGCCCACGATGCCCACGTTGGGCTCGATGGTGGCGAACGGGTAGTTGGCGGCGAGGGCGTTGCCGGTCTTGGTCAGCGCGTTGAACAGCGTGGACTTACCGACGTTGGGCAGGCCGACGATGCCGATGGAGAGGCTCACGCCCAGCGAGTTTACTTGCTCCCCGAAGGCGGCCAGGCGTGTCGGGGGCCGATGCGGACGGGACGGGCTGCAATCATCGATCAGATGGATGTCGTCTCGCTTCTCCTCGGCCTGCTCATCGGCGCCGCCGTCGGGTTCCTCGTGGCCAGGACGAGAGCGGCGGTGCGGGTGGCCGAGGCCGACGCGCGCGCCAAGTCCGCCGGCGAGAAGCTCGTCTACGTCGAGGAGCAGCTCGCCGAGCGCTTCCAGGCCCTGTCCACCCGCGCGCTCGACGTCAACAACGTGCGCTTCCTGGAGTTGGCCGAGACCCGTCTCGCCGCCACCAGGGCGGAGGCGGCGGGCGATCTGGAGCAGCGCAGGCAGGCCGTCGAGCATCTGGTCGAGCCGCTGCGCGACGCGCTGGCGCGGGTCGAGACGCAGCTGCGCGACACCGAGTCCGGCCAGCGCGCGGCCCGGGCGGAGCTGGCCAAGGAGATGGAGTTCGTCCGCCACAGCCACGAGCAGCTCCGCTCCCAGACCATGGCGCTGGTGCGGGCGCTGCAGCGACCGGAGGCGCGCGGCCGATGGGGCGAGATGCAGCTGCGCCGGGTCGCCGAGATCGCCGGCATGCAGCGCCACTGCGACTTCGACGAGCAGGTCGCCGAGGGCCCGGTACGTCCCGACATGGTGGTCCGGCTGGCCGGCGGCAAGAACATCGTGGTAGACGCCAAGGTGTCGCTGGCCGCCTACCTGGAGGCCGCGGAGGCGGGCGACGAGTCGCTGGCCACGGTCCGGCTCGACGCGCACGCCCGGCACGTGCGCGAGCACGTCGACCGGCTGGCCGCCAAGTCCTACTGGCAGGCGTTCGCTCCCACGCCGGAGTTCGTGGTGCTGTTCATCCCCGGCGAGGCGTTCCTGGCGCCCGCGCTGGAGCGCGACCCCGCCCTGCTGGATTACGCGATGGCCCGCCGCGTGCACATCGCCACCCCGACCACGCTGATCACGATGCTCCGCACCGCTCACTACGCCTGGCAGCAGGCCGCGCTGAGCGAGAACGCGCGCGCGGTGTTCGAGCTGGGCAAGGAGCTGTACGAAAGACTGTCCTCGATGGGCCGGAACGTGGAGTCGCTCGGCAGGTCGCTGGCCCGTACCGTGGAGATGTACAACAAGACCGTCGGGTCGCTGGAAAGCCGAGTCCTGGTCACCGCACGCAAACTGCACGATCTGGGCGTCGTCGACGGCGAGCTCGACTCCCCCGAGATGGTCGAGGGCGTGCCGCGACCCCTGGCATCCCCCGAACTGCTCGAAACCACGTCTCTCATCACACACACGAACGGTAAGTTGGCCAACGGGTCGCAATAAGGGGGGTGGGGCCGGTGACCGGCACAGGCAAGCGTTCCGCCGTCAGGCTGACCGCCCGCGGCGCCATCGCGCTCACGCTCGTCTCCACGCTCGGCGGTTACGTGCTGGCCGCCCTGCTCGACATGCAGCTGCTGGTCGGCCTGGCGTTCGTGGCCGCGTGCGTGCTCGGCGTGGTGCTGGTCAACCCGCGCGAGCTGCTGTCGCTGGTGGTGACGCCGCCGCTGGTGTTCTTCGTCGCGACCCTCTTCGTCGAGCTGGGACGGGCGCTCGTCTCCGTGGGCATCCTGCAGTCGCTCGCGCTCGGTCTCTACGGCTCGCTGTCGCGCGGCGCGCCCTGGCTGTTCGCCGGCTCGGCGATCGTGCTCGGCGTGGCGTGGGCGCGCGGGCTGCGCGACAACGTGCGGGAGCTCCGCGACGAGCTCAGGGCGGGCGCGGAGGTGCCGCGCCCGCGCCAGCCGCAGCCGTACGTGCCGGAGCCCGAAGGTTACTTCGAGCCCCGGGTCTACGGCACGCCCAGGGGCGAGGACTAGGAGACGCGCAGATCCTTGCGCAGTTCGTGGGGCAGCGCGAAGCGCACCTTCTCCTGCACCGACTCGACCTCGGTCACGTCGTCGAAGCCGTGGCTCGCCAGCCGCGCCAGCACCTCCTCCACCAGCTCCTCGGGCACCGACGCGCCGCTGGTGACGCCGACCGTGGTGACGCCGTCGAGCCACTCGTCATGGATGAACGTGGCGTTGTCGACGAGGTAGGCGGCCGCGGCGCCGTGTTCCTTGGCCACCTCGACCAGGCGCTTGGAGTTGGAGGAGTTGTCGGAGCCGACCACGATCACCAGCTCGGACTCCGCGGCGATCTCCTTGACCGCGACCTGCCGGTTCTGGGTGGCGTAGCAGATGTCGTCGCTGGGCGGGTCGATCAGGGCGGGGAAGCGCTGCTTGAGCCGGGCGACGGTCTCGTTGGTCTCGTCGACCGACAGCGTGGTCTGCGACAGCCACACCAGCTTGCCGGGGTCGCGCACCTCGACCTGGTCGACCGCGTCGAGGCCGTCGACGAGCTTGATGTGGTCGGGCGCCTCGCCGCTGGTGCCCTCGACCTCCTCGTGCCCTTCGTGACCGATGAGCAGGATGTCATAGTCCTGACCGGCGAATCTCTTGGCTTCGTTGTGGACCTTCGTGACCAGCGGGCAGGTGGCGTCGATGGTGCGCAACGCGCGCTGCTCGGCCTCGGCGTGCACGGCGGGAGAGACGCCGTGGGCGGAGAACACCACGATCTCCCCCTCGGGCACTTCCTCGGTCTCCTCGACGAAGATCGCGCCCTTGGCTTCGAGCGTCTTGACCACGTGGGTGTTGTGGACGATCTGCTTACGCACGTAGATGGGCGCGCCGTACTGCTCCAGCGCCTTCTCGACCGCCACGACGGCACGATCGACTCCGGCGCAGTAACCGCGCGGCCTGGCCACGAGCACGCGGCGGGAAGTAGGGGTGTGGAGCTCCATAGTCCATATGCTACGTGGAGCGGCCGACCGGCCCGCGCGTGCGCGTGTGCCCGCGTTTTGCCAGACTGGCCGTTCCACACTGACCTCCCAGGGAGACGTACATGTCCCTCAGCGACGTGATACGCAACATCGCCAAGACCGTAACCGACAAGGACAGGCTCAAGGAGAAGGCCCGCGAGCTGCCGCTCTTCGTCGTCCAGACCACGCTCAGCGCCGCCGGTCAGACGCTCATGCTGGTCGACCGGGTGAAGAACTCGCTCAGGGGCGGCAAGGACGAGGAGAAGAAGGACGACCTCGAATCCCGTCCCGCGACGGCCGAGAAGCCGGCCGCCGTCGAGGAGGAGGCGAAACCGGCCCGCAAGGAGCCGGTCATCTTCGCCCCCAGGCCGGAGGCGGCCGAGCCCAACGGCACCGCCAAGACCAAGCCGGACCCTGTCATCTTCAGCCCGGCCGCCAAGACGGACACCAAGCCGGAGGCCGAGACCAAGCCGAAGCCCGAGCCCGAGGCCAACCTCAAGACCGAGACCAAGCCCGAAGCCAAGACCGAGGCGAAGACCGAGACGCGGCCCGAGCCGGAGGCCAAGACCGAGGCCAAGACTGAGGCGCCACCCAAGCCGGAGGCCAAGACCGAGGCGCAGCCCAAGCCGGAGGCCAAGCCCGCCGCCGCGCCGGAGCCCGCTTCCGAGCCGACGCTCGCCCATGAGCCGGCCGTCGCCCAGCCGGTGACCGTCACCGAGCCGGAGCCCGAGCAGGCCGAGGAGAAGCCGAAGGCCAAGAAGGCCAAGGCCGCGCCCGCCAAGGCGCCGGAGACCGCGAAGCTGGCCGAGGCCGCCGAGACCGTCCCCGCCGCCGTCGCCGAGCACGAGCCGGCCCTGGGCGCGGGCGAGCTGACCGAGCCGCTGCCCGGCTTCGCCTCGCTGTCGGTGGCCTCGCTGCGCGCCCGCATGCGCGGCAAGACCGGCGAGCAGATCGCCGAGTACCTCGCGTACGAGCAGGCCACCTCGGGTCGGCCCGAGGTGATCCGCATGTACGAGAACCGCCTGGCCAAGCTGCGCGCGGGCGAATGACGTCCAAGACCACGCCCGAGGCGCCGTTGCCGGTCCGCACGGTCCTGCAGATGGTGGGCGGCTGGATCGGCAAGCTGGGCACGGTCTGGGTCGAGGGTCAGATCACCGATCTGAGCGCGCGCGGCGGCACGGTCTTCCTGACGCTGCGCGACCCGGTGGCCAACGTGTCCGCCCGGGTCACGGCCCCGCGAGGGGTGTACGAGGCCGCGATGCCCAGGCCCGCCGACGGCGCCAGGGTCGTGGTCCACGTCAAGCCGGACTTCTGGGTCAACCGCGGCTCGTTCGCCTTCACCGCGCTGGAGATCCGCCCGGTCGGCGTGGGCGAGCTGCTGGCCCGCCTGGAGCGGCTGCGCCAGTTGCTGGCGGCCGAAGGGCTGTTCGGCGCGGAGCGCAAGCGGCGGCTGCCCTTCCTGCCCGGCACGGTCGGGCTGATCTGCGGCCGCGACTCCGCGGCCGAGCGCGACGTGCTGGAGAACGCGCGGCGCCGCTGGCCCGCCGTGCGGTTCAAGGTGGAGGAGGTCGCGGTCCAGGGCCCGTACGCGGTGGGCGAGGTGACCGAGGCGCTGGGCCGGCTCGACGCCGACTCCGGCGTAGACGTGATCGTCATCGCCAGGGGCGGCGGGTCGCTGGAGGACCTGCTGCCGTTCTCCGACGAGACGCTGGTGCGCGCGGTGGCCGCGTGCCGCACCCCGGTCGTCAGCGCGATCGGCCACGAGCAGGACAGCCCGCTGCTCGACCTGGTGGCCGACGTACGCGCCTCCACCCCCACCGACGCCGCCAAGAAGGTCGTCCCCGACGTGGGTGAGCAGCTCTCGCTGGTGCGCCAGCTGCGCGACCGCGGCCGCAGGGTGGTGAGCGGCTGGCTCGACCGGGAGATGTCCTGGCTGGCGGCCGTGCGCTCGCGTCCCTCGCTCGCGGATCCGGTGCGCGAGCTGGAGCGGCACGCCGAGCAGGCCGACGCGCTGCGCGAGCGCGCCAGGCGCGCGCTGTCGGGCTCGCTGGACCGGGCCGGAGACGACCTCGGCCACGTGCGTGCCCGTCTGGTGGCGCTGTCGCCAGCGGCCACGCTGGAGCGCGGCTACGCGATCGTGCAGCGCCCGACGGGCGAGGTCGTGCGCCGGGCCGAGGAGGTCGCGCCGGGCGACGAGCTCACCGTACGGCTGCCCGACGACCGCCTCACGGTGCGGGCCGAGCCGTGACCGCCGCGGCGATGGAGGCGACCCCCGCCTTGATCTCCTCGACCGTCAGGCCGCGCTCGTCGCGCTGGTAGGAGATCAGGTGGGCGTTGAGCGGGGCCAGCAGGGCGTCGGCCAGGAAGTGCGGGTCGGCGTCGGGCCTGGCCTCGGCCAGCAGCGTGGCCAGGTGGGTATGGTGGACTCGGTAGGGCCCGCCGAACCTGGACTTGGGTGAGCCCAGCTCCACCAGCAGAAACAGATCGAGCTGCGACACGACGCGGTCCACGAGACCGGCGAGGAAGGCCCCGACCCGCTCGGCCGGCGCCGCTCCCGGCCCCAGCGGCGGCGGGCCGCTCATGAACGCCTCCTGGAAGCGGCGCTCCCGCTCGTCGATGAGCGCCCACACCAGCCCGGCCCGGTCGCCGAAGCGCCGGTAGACCGTGCCGACGCCGACGCAGGCCTCTTTGGCGACCTCGTCCAGGGAGAGCTGGTCGGCGCCCCGGCTCTCGATCATGCGGGCCGCGACATCGATGATCTTCTGCCGGTTGCGCGCCGCGTCGGCGCGCTCCGGCTGGGGCTGCCCCACCACCGGCAGCTGGCGACGTCCGCACACGGATCCGAGCATACGCGCGTTGCAACCGGAGGAATCTCCGGTTAGGCTCCGCGGTTGACACAATACGGAGAGCTCTCCGCTTGACAGGAGGAACCATGAGCGACTTCAACCAGCAGGTCATCGAGGAGTTCCGGGCGAACGGCGGAAAGGTGGGCGGCTACTTCGAGGGCGCCGACCTGCTCCTGCTGACCACCACGGGTGCCAGGTCGGGCAGGCAGGTGACCAGCCCGGTGATGTACCTGGAGGACGGCGGACGGCTCGTCGTGATCGCCTCCAAGGCCGGGGCCGACGACAACCCGGCGTGGTTCCACAACCTCCGCGCCAACCCCGAGGTGAAGGTCGAGATCGGCACCGAGGAGTTCCAGGCCGAGGCCTCCGTCGTGGACCGCCAGGAGCGCGACCGGCTCTACGCCCGCATGGTGGAGAAGGCGCCCGGCTTCGCCGACTACGAGACCAAGACCACCCGCGTCATCCCCGTCATCACCCTCAACCGGCTCAGCTGACCGCAGGCCGAAAAAGAAGGGTGCGGGGAGCGAACCACCCCCGTCAGACCTGCTCAGCTGACCACGGGCCGAAAAGGAGAGTGCGGGGAGCGAACCACCCCCGTCAGACCGGCTCAGCTGACCGCGGGCCGGTCTGGAAGGTGCGGGGAGCGGGCCAGCCCTGTCAGACCGGCTCGGCTGGGCGGGTCATCCTGCGCGCCCGGCTCAGCTGACCGCGGGCCGGGAAGGGGAGTGCGGCGGGCCGGTCATCCCCGACGGGGCCCGCGTTCAGAAGGGGGTGTCGTCCTGGGTGCCCGGCTCGGCCCGGCGGGCCATGGCGGCGGCCAGCTTGACTCTGGCGCCCTGCAGCCACTCCTCGCAGACGGCGGCCAGCTTCTCGCCGCGCTCCCAGAGCTCGATCGACTGCTCCAGCGTGAGCCCGCCGGCCTCCAGACGGCGCACCACGTCGGTCAGCTCCTCGCGCGCCTGCTCGTACGAGGGCGTCTTCTCGTCAGCCACGCTCCCCACCTTAATGCCGCGCCAAAGGGAAGGCCCCCGCCTCGGGCGGGGGCCTTCGCACGTGGTTGACAGCAGAACCGGCACCCGTCAAGGCGCGTCCTTCCACGCGGACGCTGATGCTAGCAGCGTCCAGGGCGGGTCAGGTGGCCGATTTGGGACGTTCTCGCAGCGCGGACGCGAGCTGGCCGAGCTCCGGCCAGTCGGCGGTGCCCGTCACGACCAGCGTCACGTCGGGCAGCACGCGGATCAGGGAGCGCTGTTTCTTGTCCTCGCGGAAGCGCCGCTCCCACGTCTCGCCGCCGACCTGCTGGGTGCCGACGGCCTTGTCGGAGTTGGCCATGCGGTTGGCGAACTCCGCCGCGGGCTTCTCGTCGCTCTGGATGAACATCGCGTGCTCGCGCGCGGCCGTGGCGTAGCCGATGTGGAGGACCTGGGCGCCGTTCTCGCCCTCGGCGATCCGGTTGCTGTTGGAGATCCACCCCTCGGGATCCGAGGCGGGCTCCCACACCGTGTACGGGACCGTACGGGAGAAGTTGGCGACCGTGATGGAGTAGTCGCGCTTGGGGATGTGCTCCGCCTGGCCTCTCGGTGTGACCAGCAGGAACAGCCCGACCGCCGCCAGGCAGACGAGCACGGCCACGACGTAGCCGTGGAGACCTTCGGTGAACCGTCGCACAGTTAGCGAGGTTACCCGCGGGCGGGGCCGGTCGCGGACCCGGCGGGTCGGAGCCGGCCGATGATCTCCAGGACGTTCTCGGCCAGCTTCCTGTCGCCCGACTGGACGATCTCGCTGACGGCGCCGGCCAGCGCGCCGGTCAGGACCACCACCAGCGCGTTCTCGTCGTCGTCGAAGAGCGCGGCGTTGCGGCGGGCCCACGTGCGGAGCCGGTCGCGCATGACGACCTCGAAGCCGGGCGGCCCGTCGCCGCGCAGGAACAGCGCGGCCAGCTCGCGCTCGGCCAGGCAGCCGTCGAGATAGGCGCGGGCGGCGCTGACGAACACCCGCATCGGGTCGGTCTCGCCGGCCTCGCGGGCGGCGCGCGCGGCCTGCTTGGTGCGCTGCGCCTGCCGGGTCTGGAACTCCTCGAACAGCGTGAGGTAGAGGTCGGCCTTGCCGGCGAAGTGGTGGTAGAGGCTGCCGACGCTGGCCTCGGCCTTGGCCACCACGTCGGTCACGCCCGCCTCGGCGAAGCCCTTGGAGACGAAGACGTCTCTGGCGGCGCGCAGCAGCGCGGAGCGCGTGGCCGCACCACGCTCGGATGTGCGGCCTGTCACAGGCGGTTGCGCTTCGCTGCTCATGGTTGGCACATTATCCTCCGCTGACCGGGGATACAGGGACAACTACCATCGGGATAGTCGTCACGAGGAGGCCTCACACATCATGTCGGATCAGACCTCGGTGCCCGAGCCGTTGGCCACGGGCGAGCATGCCCCCGATCGTAACCTCGCTCTGGAGCTCGTCCGCGTTACAGAGGCGGCGGCGATGGCCGCGGCCCGCTGGGTGGGCAGGGGTGACAAGAACGGCGCCGACGGCGCCGCGGTGAACGCCATGCGCCAGTTGATCAACACGGTGTCGATGAACGGTGTGGTGGTCATCGGCGAGGGCGAGAAGGATCATGCCCCGATGCTGTTCAACGGCGAACAGGTGGGTGACGGCAGCGGTCCAGAGTGCGACGTGGCCGTCGACCCGATCGACGGCACCCGGCTGACCGCCCTGGGCATGCCGGACGCGGTCTCGGTGATCGCGGTGAGCGAGCGCGGCTCGATGTACGACCCGTCGGCCGTGTTCTACATGGAGAAGCTGGTGACCGGCCCGGAGGCGGCCGACGTGGTCGACATCGAACGGCCGGTGGGCGACAACATCAGGGCGGTGGCCAGGGCCAAGCACTGCTCGCCCGCCGACGTCACCGTGGTGGTGCTCGACCGGCCCCGGCACGAGCAGCTCGTCAAGGAGATCAGGGAGACCGGGGCGCGGATCAAGTTCATCACCGACGGCGACGTGGCGGGCGCGATCATGGCGGCCCGCGGCGGCTCCGCCATCGACCTGATGCTGGGCATCGGCGGCACGCCGGAGGGCATCGTGGCCGCGTGCGCGCTCAAGTGCCTGGGCGGCGTCATCCAGGGCAAGCTGTGGCCGCGCGACGAGGCGGAGCGCCGCAAGGCGCTGGACGCCGGGCTCGACCTCGGCCAGGTGCTGACCACGAACGACCTGGTCAAGTCCGACGACGTGTTCTTCGCGGCGTCGGGCATCACCCAGGGCGAGCTGATGGACGGCGTACGCTACCGCGGCGGCGTGGCGATGACCCAGTCGCTGGTGATGCGCGGGCGTTCCGGCACGATCCGCAAGATCGAGAGCGAGCACCAACTGTGGAAGCTGCGCGCCTACAGCGCGATCAACTTCGACACCGCGGGCTGATCAGCGGCGGCGCCTGCGCTTGGGCTGCTTGACCGAGACGTCACCCACGAAGTTGGTGGTGCGCACCTCGACGACGGGCGCGCCCGGCTCCTCGGGGCCCTTGGTGAGCCGTGCGGTCTTGTCCTTGGTGACCCGGATGACCTCGAGCCCTTCCGGCACCTGGATCTCCAGCCCGCCGAAGACCAGGGTGGCGTTGATGACGACGCGGCTGTTCTGCAGGATCGCGTCGCGGAAGTCGAGCTTGGTGGTGCCGAACATGGCGGTGACGTCCAGCTCCGCCGGCACCACCCAGCGCCCGCCCCGCTGCTGCTGGCGGAAGAACGCGGAGACCGGCCTGCCGTCGAGGTTGAGCGGCTGCTCGTCGGCGGGCAGCAGGTCCTCGGTCAGCTTGGCCAGCTCGCCGAGCGTGCGGGCCGAGTAGAGGACGCCGAGCCGCTCCTCCAGCTCCTCCAGCGTGATCCGCCCGTCGGCGTGCGCGTCCTGCAGCACCTGGGCGATGCGCTCGCGGTCGGCGTCGGACGCGCGCAGCTCGGCGGGCTGCGGGAGCTTGTCCTTGGGCGGGCGGCGGGCCGACACCCACTCCTCGGCCAGCCGTTCACCGGCCTCCTGCAGGCGGGGGAGCCAGGATCCGGGGCGTTCGTTCACGCCTAACACGATATCCGGCGAACACGAGCTTTGCCCGATCGGAATCCCCGGCGTCCGCGAGCCGTTGGACCCGGAGAGATCGACATGGGAGGGCGCCGTGCGACGGCCGGCACGCTGGGGACTGGGCGCGGTGGGCGCCGGGGTCGTGGTCGTCCTCGGGCTCGACGTGGCCGCCCTCGGCGAGATCGACCCGCTGCGGCGCACGATCAGCGAGCACGGACTGACCGAGCTGGGCTGGCTGTTCGGGCTCGGCGTGACGCTGCTGGCCGTGGGGTCGGCGGCCATCGGGGTGTCGCTGGCGCGGGCCAGGCTGGCGGGGGCGGTCGGCACCCTCGCGCTGCTGGCGTGGAGCGCCGGGCTGCTGGTGGCGGCCTACTTCCCCAAGCACGACTGGTCGGTGGGGCCGAGCCTGAGCGGCAGCATCCACCGGGCGGGCAGCCTGGTGGCCTTCCTGTGCCTGCCCCTGGCCGCGCTGATCATCGCCAGGCCGTGGCGGCGCGGCGTGCGGCGCCCCGCTTCGCTGGTGGCGTTCGGGCTCGGGGTGTGCTCGCTGCTGTACGTGTCGGGGCTTGGTGTGCTGGTGCTGCTCGGTGCGCAGGACGGGCTGCGGTGGTGGCAGGTCGTGCCGCTCGGCCTGGTGGAGCGCGGGCTGGCGGCCGTGGAGGTGGCGGCGGTGGCGGCGCTCGGCTTCTGGGCGGCGGGGAGGAAGCTGTCGGCGGAGTACGCCGTGGCGGGCGCGGTGGAAAGCCGGCCGAAGAACCTTGCCTGAGTGCTGGTGGAGCGGCGTTCCCAGCGATTAACCTGACCCAGCCTCACGTTTGATTTCCCCCCACTCAGGAGGCCGCCGTGCCGTCTCCGCGTGATCGCCAGGCCCGCTTCGCCACCTTCGCCGTGTACGCGGTGCAGGGCCTGTCCTTCGCCACCCTGCTCACCCAGGTCGCGCACCTCCAGGACAAACACGGGCTGAGCACCGGGGCGCTGACCGCGCTGCTGCTCATCGTGCCGGTGTTCGCGGGGGTGGGCAGCGTGGCGGCGGGCGCGTTCGCCGCCCGCCTGGGCAGCCGGCTCCTGCTGCGCCTGGCCCAGCCCGCGGTCGCGGTGGCCGTCGTGCTCGCCGGCCTGGCTCCCAGCGTGACGCTGCTCGTGCCGGTGCTGCTGCTGTTCGGCGTGGCGGTCGGCGCGGTGGACGCGGGCATGAACATGCAGGGCGTCGCGGTCGAGCGCAGGTACGGGCGGGCGGTGCTGAACGGCTTCCACTGCCTGTGGAGCGTGTTCAGCCTGGCGGGCGCGCTGTGGGTGTCGGCGGCGGGCGACGGGCTGCCGCTGGAGGCCGTCATGGCGATCCCCATGGTGCTCGCCGTCGCGGGGTCGCTCTACGCCGGCCCCCGGCTGTACGCGCCGGACGAGGAGCGGGCCGGCACCGTGGAGCGCGCCGCCGGGACCCGGTTCCCGTGGGGGCCGATCATCCCGCTCTGCCTGGCCATGGGCTTCCTGTACGTGGGCGACGCGGCGGTCTCGAACTTCAGCACGGTCTTCATGCAGGACGAGTTGTCCGCCGACGCCCGGGTGATCCCGCTGGCCTACGCCGCCTACCAGGCGACCACGCTGCTGGTGCGGCTGGCCGGGGACGTGGTGGTCAGGAGGTACGGTCCCGCAGCCGTCGTCAGGCTGGGCGGGGCGATCGCCACGCTGGGCTTCCTGGGGATCGTGTTCGCGCCCGGCCAGCCGCTGGCGATCGTGGCGTTCGGGCTGACCGGGGTGGGGCTCTCGGTGGTGGCGCCGCAGTCGTTCTCGGCCGCCGGGCGGCTGGACCCGTCGGGCACCGGGGTGGCGATCGCCCGGGTCAACCTGTTCAACTACGTCGGCTTCATCGTGGGCTCGGCCCTGGTGGGCGGGCTCGCGGACGCGGCCGGCATGCGCGCAGGCTTCGCCGCGCCGCTGGTGCTGGCCGCCGCGATCGTGGTCCTGGCCAGGGGGTTCGAGCCGAAGGCGGTCACCTCACCGCGGTGAGCTCGGCCTGACCTCGGCCACCTCGACCGGCCTGCGCTCGCGCCGGGACAGCTCGGCCGCCTCCGCCACGAAGAGCGCCGCCAGCGCGTCCTCGACCGTGCACAGGCCGTCCGCGCCGCGCAGGAACCCGTCGAGCTCGGCCCGGTAGGCGTCGGCGAACCGGGCGACGAAGTCGGGCCACGGCTCACCCTCCGGCGTCAGCCCCTCGGCCGAGGTGAGCGGGGCGCGCGGGCTCAGGCCGACGGCCCTCGTGCCCCTGGTGCCGGCCAGTTCCATGCGGACGTCGTACCCCGCGCCGTTGTAACGCGAGCCCTGGACGGTGGCGAGCGTGCCGTCGTCCAGGGTGAGGAGCGCGGCGCTGGTGTCGACGTCACCCGCCTCGGCGAAGAAGGCGGCCCCCCGGTTCGCCCCCGTCGCGTACACCGAGACGACCTCGCGGCCGGTCACCCAGCGCAGGATGTCGAAGTCGTGGATGTGGCAGTCGCGGTAGATGCCGCCGGACAGCGGGATGTACCCGGCGGGCGGCGGCGCGGGGTCCGCGGTGATCAGGTGCACCCGGTGCAGGTCGCCGAGGTCGCCCCGGCGCAGCGCGGCCGCCGCGGCCGCGTACCCGGCGTCGAACCGGCGCTGGAACCCGATCACCACCCGGTTGTCCCCGGCCGCCTCCAGCACCTCCAGCGTGCCCTTGACGTCGCCGGCCACCGGCTTCTCGCAGAAGGCCGGGACGCCCCGGCGGCACGCCTCCAGCAGCAGCTCGGCGTGGGTGCTCGTGGGGGTGGCGATGACCACCGCGTCGGCCTCGAAGGGGTCTCCGGGCCTGCCGTGCGGCGACGTCCGTACGGGGTCGGCCACGATCAGGTCGTCGACCAGCGGGTGCGCGGCCAGCGTCGCGGCGTGGAACGCGCCGATCCGTCCCAGCCCCAGCAAACCCACGCGCATGGCACCTCCCGTTGGGATCGGCCTTCTTTGTAACCCTCAGATCTCTATTTGTCCAGACATAAGGACTTTAAGCCCTTGTATCGTCTCCGCGGCGCGGCGCGCGGGCAACCGGGCGAACCCGGCCACCACCGCCGGCGGGCCGGCGCCGAAGCGCATCGGGCCGACCGGCTCGGCGACCAGGCCCAGCTTCCGGGCGGCCGCGGCCATCCGGTCCTCGTCCCAGCCCCGCGGCAGCTCCAGGTAGACGTGCAGGCCCGCCTCGATGCCCAGAACCCGGACCTCGGGCAGCTCGCGGGCCAGCGACTCGACCAGGGCGTCCCGGCGCCGGCGGTACTCCCTGCGCATCCGCCGCAGGTGCCTGTCGTAGCCGCCGGTGCGCAGGAAGTGGGCCAGCGCGTACTGCTCGATCACCGGGGAGCCCAGGTCCAGCTCGCCCCGGGCGCGGCGGACCGCCTCGGCCAGGCGGGCCGGGGCGACGACCCAGCCCAGCCGCAGGCCGGGCGCCAGCGCCTTGCTCACGCTGCCGGACAGGATCACCCGGTCGGGCGCGAGCCCCTGGAGGCATCCGACCGGGTCGCGGTCGAAGCGGAACTCGGCGTCGTAGTCGTCCTCCAGGATGACCCGGTCGCCGTCGCGGGCCCACTCCATGAGCGCGGCCCGCCGCGCGGGCGAGAGCACCACGCCCGTGGGGAACTGGTGCGCCGGCGTGACCAGCGCCGCGTCCGCGCGGTCCCGCAGCGCCGTCACGTCCAGCCCCTCACCGTCGACCGGGACCGGAACCGGGTCCGCGCCCGCGCGGCGCAGCAGCGGGAGCTGGCGGTGGCTGCCCGGGTCCTCCACCGCGAGCCGGAGCCGGCCGGCCCCCGCGAGGACACGCAGGATCAGGCTCAGCCCCTGGGCCACGCCGCCGACCACGACCAGGTTGTCCGGGCGCACGTCGGCGGCCCGCACCCGCCTCAGATAGCCGGCCAGCTCCTCGCGCAGCTCGGGGACGCCGCCGGGGTCGCCGTAGTCGAGCGCGTCGCCGGGCATGGTGGCGAGGACGTGGCGGATCGCGGCCAGCCAGCGTTCCCTCGGGAAGAAGCCGAGGTCGGGCGAGGTCGGGCGGTGCCCGTAGTAGGGGGCGCCCTCCTGGACCGGCGAGGGCTCGGCGCGGTGCGCGGCGGTCGCGGCGACCTGGGTGCCGGCGCCGACCCGGGAGACGAGGAATCCCTCGGCGACGAGCTGCTCGTACGCCTCGACCACGACGCCGCGGGAGACGTTCAGGTCGGCGGCGAGGTCGCGGGTGGCGGGCAGGCGGGTGCCGGGGGCGAGGCGGCCGTGACGGACGGAGTCGCGCAGATGAGAGGCGATCTGCCCGGCGATCCCCCCTTTTTCCCGATTTATCGGCACATGGAGGTCGGCCACATTGGTCCTCTGTCGCAGCGCTGGATTGGACTGTTTACGCGGACCATTGTGTCCCTAGCCTGGCAGCCATGAGAAGCGGAGTCGCCGGGGCCACCGCGGCCATGTTCTGTGTGGGCACCCTGGCCGGAGTGTCCGACCTGGTCGGGGACTATCCCGTGTACGGCGGGCAGGCCGTGCGCTACCTGGTCGCGGCCGTCATCCTGGTCGCGATCACCCGGGTGATGGGGCTGCGGTTCGTCCGCCTGACGCCCCGGGAGTGGCTGTTGCTCGGCGCGCTGGCCCTGACCGGGCTCGCGCTGTTCAACGTGTTCGTGGTCGAGTCCGCCCGCGCCGCCGGGCCCGCGCTCGTCGGCACCGTCCTCGGCACCGTGCCGCTCTGGCTGGCGTTCGCCGGCGGCCGACCGGCGCCGCGCCTGCTCGCCGGGGCCACCGTGGTCGTGGCGGGCGCGACGCTCGCCACCGGGCTAGGCAGCGGCAACCTGCCCGGCCTGCTGTGGGCGCTGGGCGCGCTGGCGGGCGAGGTGTGCTTCTCCGTGCTGGCGCTGCCGCTGCTGCCGAAGCTCGGCGCGATCCGGGTGTCGACGTACTCCACGGTGCTGGCCGTGCCGATGCTGGCGGCGATCGGGGTGGTGCGCGAGGGGCCGGGCATGCTCCGGGTGCCGACCACGGCCGAGGCGCTGGGCTTCGGCTATCTGGCCGTGGTGGTGACCGTGGTGGCGTTCCTGCTCTGGTACAGCTCGCTGCCCAGGCTGGGGCCGGGCAGGGCGGGGCTGTTCGCCGGGCTCATCCCGGTCGGCGCGATCGTCACCGGGCTGGTGCTCGGCGTCGCCACGCCGTCCGCCTACGACCTGGCCGGGGCGGGGCTGGTGATCGCGGGCATCCTGGTCGGGCTGAGCGGGGCGCGCTCCCGTACCTCCGAGGCGACCCCCGCGCCACCCAAGGGACGGACGGTGACCGGCAAAGGCGTACCCTTCTAGCGGATCGAAAGGATGGACATGGCCGACTTCGACTACACCGACCTTCTCCCGCTGGGTGCCGACGACACCGAATACCGGCTGATCACATCGGAAGGGGTGCGGACGGTCGAGGCGGCGGGGCGCACGTTCCTCGAAGTGGACCCCGAGGCGCTGCGGCAGCTCACCGAGGCCGCCATCCACGACATCTCCCACTTCCTGCGCCCGTCCCACCTGGCCCAGCTCCGCAAGATCGTCGATGACCCCGAGTCCAGCGGCAACGACCGGTTCGTGGCGCTCGACCTGCTGAAGAACGCCTCCATCTCGGCCGGCGGCGTGCTCCCCATGTGCCAGGACACCGGCACCGCGATCGTCATGGGCAAGCGCGGCCGCCACGTCCTCACCGACGGCCGCGACGCCGAGGCCATCTCCCGCGGCGTGTACGACGCGTACACCAAGCTCAACCTGCGCTACTCCCAGATGACCCCGCTGACCATGTGGGACGAGAAGAACACCGGCAGCAACCTGCCCGCCCAGATCGAGCTCTACGCCGAGGACCCGCACGGCCACCCCGACGAGTACAAGCTGCTGTTCATGGCCAAGGGCGGCGGATCGGCCAACAAGTCGTTCCTCTACCAGGAGACCAAGGCCGTGCTCAACGAGAAGCGGATGATGGCCTTCCTGGAGGAGAAGATCCGCTCCCTCGGCACCGCCGCCTGCCCGCCCTACCACCTGGCCGTGGTGGTGGGCGGCACGTCCGCCGAGTACGCGCTCAAGACCGCCAAGTACGCCAGCGCCCGCTACCTCGACTCGATCCCCACCGAGGGCTCCGAGTCCGGCCACGGCTTCCGCGACCTGGAGATGGAGGCCAAGGTCTTCGAGCTGACGCAGAAGCTCGGCATCGGCGCGCAGTTCGGCGGCAAGTACTTCTGCCACGACGTGCGGGTGATCCGGCTGCCGCGCCACGGCGCCTCCTGCCCGGTGGCCATCGCCGTCTCCTGCTCGGCCGACCGGCAGGCGCTCGCCAAGATCACTCCCGAGGGCGTGTTCCTGGAGCGGCTGGAGACGGACCCGGCGCGGTTCCTGCCCGACACCACCGACGAGCACCTGTCCGGCGACGTCGTCTCGATCGACCTCAACCGGCCGATGCCGGAGATCCTGGCCGAGCTGTCGAAGTATCCGGTCAAGACCCGGCTGTCGCTCACCGGGCCGCTCGTCGTGGCCCGCGACATCGCGCACGCCAAGATCGCGGAGCTGCTCGACGGGGGCGGCGAGATGCCGCAGTACCTGAAGGACCACGCGGTCTACTACGCGGGCCCGGCCAAGACCCCGGAAGGATACGCGTCCGGCTCGTTCGGGCCGACCACCGCGGGCCGGATGGACTCGTACGTGGAGCGCTTCCAGGCCGCCGGCGGCTCGATGGTGATGCTGGCCAAGGGCAACAGGTCACGGCAGGTGACCGAGGCCTGCGGGCAGTACGGCGGCTTCTACCTGGGCTCCATCGGCGGCCCGGCCGCCCGGCTGGCGCAGGACTGCATCAAGAAGGTCGAGGTGCTGGAGTATCCGGAGCTGGGGATGGAGGCGATCTGGAAGATCGAGGTGGTCGACTTCCCGGCCTTCGTCGTGGTCGACGACAAGGGCAACGACTTCTTCACCGACACCACCGGGCCGGTGCTGTCGATCGGCCGGCGGCGCTGACCCGTGGCCGGTGCCGGGTGATACCCGGCACCGGCCGCTCAGGCGGCGAGCAGCGTGCGGTGGGGGGCGACGACCGAGCCGTCGGGGAGCAGCAGGCCGGTGTCCTCGAACAGCACCACACCGTTGCAGAGCAGGCTCCAGCCCTGGTCGGGGTGGGCCTTGAGCACGTGAGCGGCCTCACGGTTCAATGAGCCGGCGCTGGGACATTCGGGGAAGTGACTGCACATCTCGCACCTCTCAGGTGGCGCTCCTGGTTGTCCTGGTCTCAGTAGGGCAGCTTGCGCCCCGACGGCGTGCGGAGGTCCAGCGAGGTCGCGCTCGGCCTGCGGGGCCGGCGCCGAACCCGGATCTGGCGCATCTTCTTCACGTCCTCTGGTCTTCGTCGGTCGACCTTCGGGCGGATGCCTTCATTCTGACGACCGGCACCGACAGTTTCCGGCCTCCTCTGAGGATCCCTGCCCGTTGCGCCCACGATGCCCCCGCGCCCTTACCACAGCCTTACAACCTGCTGACGGTGTCGTGTGCGCGCCTTTCAGAAGGGCTGCGGACCACTCGCGGGGGAAAGCGCCATGACATGTCACTGACCCGACCAGTCAGGCGAGTTGACTTGGATTCGCAACAAATAATCGGCCCGGCCTCTACTGGTCGGTTTACACGAATAGGTAAGCTGCCAGGCATGCGTGCGCCCTCCGGTTACCTCCTCGCCGCGCGCTACCGGCTCGTGGAGCCGGTCGGACGCGGCGGCATGGGCACCGTGTGGCGGGCACATGACGAGCTGCTCAATCGTGAAGTGGCGGTCAAGGAGGTCCGCCTGCCCAAAGTCCTCGACGAGGAGTTGCGTGCCGAGTTGTGCGCGCGCACCGAGCGCGAGGGCCGGGCGACCGCTATGGTGGCGCACCCGTCCGTGATCACGGTCTTCGACGTGGTCACCGAGGACGACCGGCCGTGGATCGTCATGGAGCTGCTCCGCGCCAGGTCCCTTGAGCAGCTCATCCAGGAGCGGGGGCCGCTGGAGCCGCGCAGGGTGGCCGAGATCGGCCGCCAGATCCTCGGCGCGCTCCGCGCCGTCCACGCCAAGGGCATCCTCCACCGCGACGTGAAGCCCAGCAACGTGCTGGTGACCGAGGACCGCGCGGTGCTCACCGACTTCGGCCTGGCCGCGCTCGAAGGCGACGTCTCCATCACCCAGGCGGGCATCGTCCTCGGCTCGGCCGGCTACATCGCGCCGGAGCGCGTGCTCGGCTCCAAGGCCAGCCCCGCCGCCGACCTGTGGTCGCTCGGCGCGACCCTCTACACCGCCGTCGAGGGCCGCGGCCTCCACGGACGGCGTACGGCGGCCGCCGCGCTCGCGGCGCTGACCAGTGGCGAGCCGATCCCGATGAGCAAGGCGGGGCCGCTCGCGCCGGTCCTGGACGCGCTGCTCCGCATCGACCCCCACACCCGCCTCGACTCCGTACGCGCCTCGCTGATGCTGACCCGCGTCGCGGGGGGCGGCTCGGCCGAGGAGCCGCTGACCCCGCGCAGGCTCCCGCGTCCCGCGATGGTGCCGAGCGCGCCCGCTTTCGCACGCCGGCCCACCCACCGCGGCCTCCACCGGGCCGACGTCACCACACCCCCGTTGAGTGTTCCCCCGCAGCGTCAGGAACGCCGGCCGGGTGAGGGTGTCCACCGCAGGCGGGTCGAATCCCGTCCAATGCCATCCACTTATGCCCGTTTCATGGCTACGGTGATAAAGTTGTTCCTTCCTCGGCGGTTCTGGCCTAGAGAACTTCGCAAGCGAGGGTAAAGCACTTCCCAAGCGAGAATCGATATCTTCTTCTCATGCCGGAACAGCAGACGCACCTGCTCGCGGAGCGCTACGAGCTCCTCGCGCCGCTCGGCCGCGGCACCATGGGCACCGTGTGGCGGGCCCGCGACCGCGCGCTCGGCCGCGAGGTCGCGGTCAAGGAGATCCGCCAGGACTCGGGGCTGACCGAGGAGCAGCGCGCCGAGCTGCGCGAACGCATGGTCCGCGAAGGGCGCCTCGCCGCCCGCATCAGCCATCCGGCGGTCGCGGCCATCCACGACGTCATCGTGCACGCCAACCGGCCGTGGATCATCATGGAGCTCGTCGAGGGCCGCTCCATGGAACAGGTGATCGACGAGGAGGGGCCGCTGCCGCCCCGGCTGGTGGCGGAGATCGGCGTCGACCTGCTGGGCGCGCTGCGCGCCGCGCACGCCCAGGGCATCACCCACCGCGACGTCAAGCCCGGCAACGTGCTGATCACCGAGACCGGGCGCGTGGTGCTCACCGACTTCGGCATCGCCAAGGCCGAGGGCGACTCCAAGCTGACCAGGACCGGCATGGTCATCGGCTCGCCCGGCTACACCGCGCCGGAACGTGCCAGAGGCGACTACACCGGCCCCGAGTCCGACCTCTGGTCGCTCGGGGCGACGCTCTACTTCGCCGTCGAGGGCCGTCCCGCGTACGAGCGGGCGACGATCGCCGAGACGCTGGCGGCGCTGCTCAGTGAGAGCGCCGACCCGCCCACCCAGGCGGGCCCGCTGCGGCCCGTGCTCGACGGTCTGCTCAACAAGGACCACCAGCGCCGGCTGAACGCCGCCCAGGCGGAGACCATGCTGCGGATGGTCGCAGACACGCCGACCAGCGAGATGCCGGTGATCACGGCCGAGTCACTCGCCGACCAGGAGCCCTCCTTGCCCCAAGCCCCCCGTCCCGGCGCCTCGCCGCAGGTCGGCCCGGTCCCTCCGGGCGCCGGCCCCGTTCCCGCCGGTTTCCCCGGCCCGGCGGGCGGGCCCAGCCACTTCGGCCCCGGTCCCGCTCCTGGCGACCGCCCGTACCCCCAGGCTCCGGCCGCGCAGACACCCCCCTCCCCCGGTGCGGGCGCCCCCCGCCCCGCCGGAGCGAACCCCTACGCCGGCACCGACCCGCACGGCCGCCCAGGACCGAGCAGGTCCGACCCCCACGGCACAGGACCCAGCGGTTCCGACCCGTACGGCACAGGACCCAGCGGTTCCGACCCGTACGGCGCGGGATCGGGTGGGGGGAACCCGTACGGCGCCGGACGTGACGCGTTCAGCCGCCCGCCCGCGCAGGAGCGTCCGCAGGACTCGGAGCGCACCGTGAGCATGATGCGCCCGAAGACCCCGCTCCCCCAGACGCCGAGCCCGCAGGGCCCGCCCCCGCAGCGCGGGCCGCACTCCGACGAGGGCGCCTTCACCACGACCCGTCTCCCCCGCCCCCAGCCGAACTCCCCCGGCCTCCAGGTCTACCCGCCCGCCCCGCAGCAGCAGCCCGGCCAGGGCCCGCAGCAGATGCCGCACCCGTCGGGCCCTCAGCAGATGCCGCCGCGTCGGCAGCAGCAGCAGTTCCCGCCGGCCCTGCCGCCGGAGCCGGACGACGCGCCCGGTCTCGGCACCGACCTGTTCTCGATCGTCGGCCCCGAGCAACGCCCCAGCAACCGCACCGGCATGCTGGTGCTCATGGGGGTGGCCGCCGCGGCCGCCGTGGTGATCGCCATCCTCGTCGTGGCACTGCTGACGAACTGATCCGCCCGCTGTGGGTAAGACTGGGAGGCATGACCGAGTATCGCGTTGAACACGACTCGATGGGCGAGGTGCACGTCCCCGTCAGCGCCAAGTGGCGCGCGCAGACCCAGCGGGCGGTGGAGAACTTCCCCGTTTCCGGCCGTGCCCTGGAGCCGTCCCACATCGCCGCCCTCGGCCTGATCAAGGCGGTGGCCGCCGAGGTCAACGGCGAGCTCGGGGTGATCGACAAGGATCTGGCCGAGGCGATCGCCCAGGCGGCCGCCGACGTGGCGGAGAACGAGCATGACGCCCACTTCCCCGTCGACGTCTTCCAGACCGGCTCCGGCACCTCCTCCAACATGAACGTCAACGAGGTCGTCGCGACGCTGGCCGAGGAGCGGCTGGGCCGTCCGGTCCACCCGAACGACCACGTCAACGCCTCGCAGTCGTCCAACGACGTGTTCCCGACGTCGATCCGCGTGGCGGCGGCGACGGAGGTCTCGTTCCACCTGCTGCCCTCGCTGGAGCATCTGGCGGTCGCGCTGCGGACCAAGGAGCTGCAGTTCGGCGACGTGGTGAAGGCCGGGCGGACCCACCTGATGGACGCCACGCCGGTGACGCTGGGCCAGGAGTTCGGCGGCTACGCCACCCAGATCGAGCACGGCGTGGTCCGGGTGCGGCGGGCTCTCGGCCACGTGCTGGAGCTCCCGCTGGGCGGCACCGCGGTCGGCACCGGCATCAACACCCCGCCGGGCTTCGCCGAGAAGGCGATCGCCAAGCTCCGCGAGGCCACGGGCATCGACTTCCGCGAGGCGGCCGACCGCTTCGAGGCCCAGAGCACGCAGGACTCCATCGTGGAGCTGTCGGGCCAGCTCAAGGTCGTGGCCGTCTCGCTCAACAAGATCGCCAACGACCTGCGGTGGATGGGCTCCGGCCCCCGCGCGGGCCTCGGCGAGATCAACCTGCCCGACCTGCAGCCGGGCTCGTCCATCATGCCGGGCAAGGTCAACCCCGTCATCCCCGAGGCCACGGCCATGGTCGCCGCCCAGGTCATCGGCAACGACGCCGCCATCACCTTCGCGGGCGCCTCCGGCTCCTTCGAGCTGAACGTCCAGCTCCCGGTCATCGCCCGCAACATCCTGGAGTCCGTGCGCCTGCTGGCCGGCATCTCCCGCCTGCTGGCCGACCGCTGCGTGGCCGGCATCACGGCCAACGTCGACCGCATGCGCGAGTACGCCGAGTCCTCCCCGTCGATCGTCACCCCGCTCAACCGGTACGTCGGTTACGAGGAAGCCGCCAAGATCGCCAAGCAGGCCCTCGCGGAGCGCAGGACGATCCGCGAGGTGGTCATCGAGCGCGGTCACGTCGCTGACGGCACCCTGACGGAAGCCCAGCTGGACGCCGCCCTCGACGTGCTGTCGATGACCCGCCCGTCCTAACGGGCGGTCTGCCGCTGGGTGGCGGCGGCCCACCGTTCGAGGAGGTCGGTGGCGGCTCCGCTGTCGACCGCCGTCCTGGCTCGCTCGTACGCCTTCTCCAGCGCGGGCGTGAGGTCGTCGGCGCCCGGCGCGCCCTCGGCGGCGACCAGGGCGGCGGCGGCGTTCAGCAGCACGATGTCGCGGACGGGCCCGCGCACGCCCGACAGCGTGTCGCGGGCCACCTCGGCGTTGCGGGCCGGCGGGCCGCCGCGCAGGTCGCCGGGATCGCAGCGCGGGATGCCGAGGTCGGCGGGGTCGAAGCGGGTGCGGCTGACGGTGCCCTTGCGCACCACGTAGATGGTGGAGGGGCCGGAGGTGGTGAGCTCGTCCAGGCCGTCGTCGCCGCGGAAGACCAGGCTGGAGGCGCCGCGCTCGGCCAGCACGCCAGCGATGGTCTCGGCCATCGTGGGGTGGTAGACGCCGATGGCGGAGG
The DNA here is from genome assembly GCF_040676925.1 of Nonomuraea sp. NPDC049486. Lineage (NCBI taxonomy): Bacteria > Bacillati > Actinomycetota > Actinomycetes > Streptosporangiales > Streptosporangiaceae > Nonomuraea > Nonomuraea sp. NPDC049486. Next base: position 110,968 of record NZ_JBFAPV010000014.1, on the reverse strand, counting down.
CGGTGGGCAGGGCCGGGTTGGTGAGCGGGGCGAGGAAGTTGAAGACCGTGGGCACCCCCAGCTCGCGGCGCGGGCGTGAGGCGTGCTTGAGCGCGGGATGGAAGACGGGGGCGAAGCAGAACGTGATGCCCACCTCCTCCGCCACCTCCACGACGGCGGCCGGCGGCAGGTCGACGACGACGCCCAGCTCCTCCAGGACGTCGGCGGCGCCGGTGCTGGAGGAGGCGGCCCGGCCGCCGTGCTTGACCACCTTGGCCCCCGCGGCGGCGGCGACGACGGCGGCCATGGTGGAGACGTTGACCGTGTTGGCCCGGTCGCCGCCCGTGCCGACCAGGTCTACGGTCTCACCGGGGATCCTGATCGCGGACGTCCCGGCGAGCAGGCCGTCGGCCAGGCCGGAGAGCTCCGCGACGCTCTCGCCCTTGGCGCGCAGCGCGACGGCGAAGGCGGCGATCTGGGCGTCCGTGGCCCCGCCCGACATGATCTCCGACATGGCCCAGGAGGTCTGGGCCGAGCTGAGCGGCTCACCGTCGAGGAGCGTGGTGAGCAGTGCGGGCCAGGTGGTGGTGCCGGTCATGGATGACGCCCTTTCTCGTCTCGAATGCTCGACGGGGGGCGCCCCTTGCCGGGTGGCCGCCTCGTCGAGGCGGCCGGGGTGCGTACGCGCGCTGCAGGACCGCCTAGAGGGCGGGCCACCACAGCATCGGGTACGCGGTCATGAGCGCAAGAGTATCAGGCGAGCGCCCACACATAGGGCTGCACCGATCTATGTCGTGAGCACCCATGCCGTGGCCCGAGGGGCGACGCTTAGGGTCGGATCCATGGCGAAGGAGCTGACTGGGCGGACTGCGCTGGTGACGGGAGCCGGGAGCGGGATCGGCGCGGCGTGCGCCAGGCGGCTGGCCATCGACGGGGCGCGGGTGCTGGTCGTGGACCGGCTGGCCGAGCCGGCCGCCGAGGTCGCCGCGGAGGTCGGCGGCGTGGCGGTGGTGGCCGACCTGACGGACCCGGGGTTCGTCGCCGCGCTGCCGGACGAGCCGGTCGACATCGTGGTGAACAACGCCGGCTTCCAGCACGTGGCCGCGATCGAGGAGTTCCCGCCCGAGGTGTTCTCGGCGATACTCAAGGTGATGGTCGAGGCGCCGTTCCTGATCGCGCGGCGGGTGCTGCCGGGCATGTACGAGAGAGGGTGGGGACGTTTCGTCAACATCTCCTCGGTGCACGGATTGCGCGCTTCACCGTACAAGTCGGCTTACACGACGGCGAAGCACGCGCTGGAGGGGTTCTCCAAGACGCTGGCGCTCGAAGGGGCGCCGCACGGCGTGACCTCCACCTGCGTCTGCCCCGCGTACGTGCGCACCCCGCTGGTCGAGGGCCAGATCGCCGGCCAGGCCAGGGTCCACGGCGTCGGCCCCGACCAGGTCGTGGAGGAGATCATGCTGCGGCCCGCCGCGATCAAGCGGCTGATCGAGCCCGAGGAGGTGGCCGAGCTGGCCGCCTACCTCTGCGGGCCGGCCGGTTCGTTCATCACCGGGGTGTCCCTGCCGGTCGACGGCGGCTGGACGGCGCGGTAGTGCCCTCACGACGGCCGGGGCGGCGGCGATGACCAAGCGTTTCCTGGAGCTCCTCGCCAGGGAGGCGTCGGCGGTCGAGTTCGAGGGGCCGGTGATCGAGGCCAGGGCCGCGGGCGCCGATCCGGCCGCCGTCGAGGAGCTGGAGAGGGCCAAGGTCGAGGCGCTCAAGGTGCGGGCGCTGCTGCGGCGCAGGGCCAGGCGCGAGGCCGAGCTGTCGGCGCTGTACGACACGGCGGGCGACCTGTCGGCGCTGCGCGACCTGGACGCGGTGCTGGAGGCGATCGTGCACCGCGCCAGGCAGCTCCTGGCGACCGACACCGCCTACCTGACACTGCACGACCCGGCCCGCGGCGACACCTACATGCGGGTCACCGACGGCTCGATCTCGGCCAAGTTCCGATCGCTGCGGCTGGCCATGGGGTCGGGGCTGGGCGGGCTGGTGGCGCAGACCGCGGTCCCGTACGCGACCGCCGACTACTTCGCCGACGCCCGTTTCCGCCACAAGCACGACATCGACGAGGCCGTCACCGAGGAGGGCCTGGTCGCGATCCTGGGGGTGCCGCTGCGGCTGGGCCAGCGGGTGATCGGCGTGCTGTTCGCGGCCAACCGCAGCGCCCGGCCGTTCCACCAGGAGGAGGTCTCGCTGCTGGGCAGCCTGGCGGCGCACGCCGCGGTGGCGATCGACAACGCCCGGCTGCTGCAGGAGACCAGGAACGCGCTGGAGGAGCTGTCGCAGGCGCACCGCGTCGCCAGGGAGCACGCCGAGGCGGTGGAGCGGGCGGCGACGGCGCACGACCGGATGACCTCGCTGGTGCTGCGCGGCGGCGGCATCGAGGACGTGGCCGCCGTGGTGACGGACGTGCTCGGCGGCGAGCTGGCCGTGCTGGACGACCTGGGCAGGCCGCTCGCGGGCGACGCGGCCGGGCTCGACGCCGGCGTGTTCGAGGCGGCCCAGGCCTCGCGCGCGCTCGGCCGTACCGTGCGCAGGGGCGACCTGCGCATCGCGTCGGTGGACGTCGGCGGCGCGCCGCTCTGCACGCTGGTGCTGCGCAGCGACGACGCCGACGAGCGCATCCTGGAGCGGGCCGCGCTGGTGTGCGCGCTGCTGCTGCTGTTCCGCAGGAGCGTGGCGGAGGCCGAGGGGCGCGTACGGGGCGAGCTGCTGGACGACCTGATCTCCCGGCCCGGCTCGCCCGGCCTGCGCGACCGCGCCCTGCGGCTGGGCGTCGACCTGTCGGCGCCGCACGTCGTGGTCGTGGCCCGGCACGACGGGCAGCGTGAGCGGGCCGCGTTCTGGGCGTCGGCGGAGGCGGCGCTCCGGCACGGGCTGGCCGCGGGGCGCGGCGACGAGGTGGTGCTGCTGCTGCCCGGCACGGACGCGGGCCCGCTCGCCCGGCGCGTGGCCGCGGAGCTGAGCGTCTCGCTGCACGCCCCCGCGACGGCCGGCGCGGCCCGGGCCGGAGACGTCGCGGGCGCCTACCGCGAGGCGCGGCGCTGCGCGGACGCGCTGGTCGCGCTCGGCCGGGCGGGCGACGGCGCGAGCACCGCCGAGCTGGGGTTCGTCGGGCTGCTCATCGGCGAGGGCCGCGACGTGCCCGGCTTCGTCACGTCCGCGCTCGGCCCGGTGATCGAGTACGACACGCGCCGCGGCACCGCGCTGGCCGCCACGCTCGCGGCGTACTTCGCCGCCGGAGGCTCCCCCTCGCGCACGGCCGAGACCATGCACATCCACGTGAACACCGTCACCCAGCGGCTGGACCGCATCGGCAAGCTGCTCGGCGACGGCTGGCAGGAGCCGGACCGGGCGCTGGAGATCCAGCTCGCCCTCCGCCTGCACCGGCTCGGCCACACAGGCACCGGCGACAGTGTGGGTTCTCAGCCCATATGAGTGACGCCGGTCACTCCCTAGCGTGACGGCATGGCCACCACATCCATCAAGAAGATCGTCGGCGCGAGTCTGATCGGCACCACCATCGAGTGGTACGACTTCTTCCTGTACGGCTCGGCAGCCGCACTCGTGTTCAACAAGCTGTTCTTCCCCGAGTCCGATCCGCTCACCGGGACGCTGCTGGCGTTCCTCACCTACGCCGTCGGCTTCGTCGCCCGCCCGCTCGGCGGGCTGGTGTTCGGCCACTACGGCGACCGGTTCGGCCGCAAGACGCTGCTCGTCGTCAGCCTGCTGATGATGGGCGGCGCGACGTTCCTCATGGGCCTCCTGCCCACGCACGCCGCGATCGGCGCGGCGGCGCCGCTGCTGCTCACGACGCTCCGCCTGGTGCAGGGCTTCGCGCTGGGCGGCGAGTGGGGCGGCGCGGTGCTGATCGTCTCCGAGCACGGGGACGCCAGGCGCCGCGGCTTCTGGGCGTCCTGGCCGCAGGCGGGCGCGCCCGGCGGCAACCTGCTGGCGACCGGCGTGCTGGCCGCGCTCGCCGCCTGGCAGCCGGAGGAGCAGTTCCTCGCCTGGGGCTGGCGGATCCCGTTCCTGCTGTCGGGCGTGCTGGTGCTGGTCGGGCTCTGGATCCGGCTGACGATCACCGAGTCGCCGGTCTTCCAGCGGGCCGAGCCGGAGAAGGCGCCGCCGATCGTCGGCGTGCTGCGGCACCACTCCAAGGACGTCGTCATCGCGATCGGCGCGCGGATGGCGGAGAACATCTCCTTCTACCTGCTCACCGTCTTCGTCATCACCTACGCGAAGAGCACCGGGGTGTCGAACTCGACCGTGCTCAACGCGGTGCTGCTCGCCTCGGCCATCCACTTCGTCACGATCCCGATGTGGGGCGCGCTGTCGGACCGGATCGGCCGCCGCCCGACCTACCTCGCCGGGGCGGCCGGCGTCGGGGTGTGGATCTTCGCGTTCTTCCCGCTGATCGACACCGGCAACTTCCTGGCGATCACGCTCGCGGTCACGGTGGGTCTGCTGTTCCACGGCATGATGTACGGCCCGCAGGCGGCCTTCTTCTCCGAGCTGTTCGGGACCAGGATGAGGTACACAGGAGTCTCGATCGGCGCCCAGCTGTCGGCGATCGTGGCCGGTGCGCTGGCGCCGGTGATCGCGGTGGCGCTGCTCCGCGACTTCGGCAGCAGCCTGCCGATCTCCATCTACCTGGCGGCCGCGGCGGTCATCACGCTGGTCGCGGTCTACGCCGCCAAGGAGACGCAGGGACGCGACCTGGCCGAGAGGATACGCGCGTGAAGGTCACCACGCCGAGGCTCACCCAGCACGTCAGGACCGTCGACGGCAGGACCGGCGAGCCGGTGCTGTTCGTGCACGGCAACGTCTCCTCCGGCGCGTTCTGGCGCGACACCATGGCCGCGCTGCCCGGCGGCTTCCGGCCGCTCGCGGTGGACCTGCGCGGGTTCGGCGAGACCGACTCCCTCCCGGTCGACGCCACCCGCGGCGCGCGCGACTTCTCCGACGACCTGGCCGAGCTGGTCGAGGCGCTGGACCTGGCCCCGGTGCACCTGGTGGGCTGGAGCATGGGCGGCGGCGTGGTGCTCAGCCTGCTGCGCGACCGCCCGGCCGCCGTCCGGAGCGTCACCCTGGTCAACCCGGTCTCGCCGTACGGGTTCGGCGGCACCGAGGGCGCCGGCGGCCGGCTCACCCACCCCGACGGCGCCGGCTCGGGGGCGGGCGGCGTGAACCCCGACTTCGTGGCCAGGCTGGCGGCGGGTGACCTGTCGGACGAGGCGATGACCTCGCCGCGCTCGGTCTTCCGCGCCACGTACGTCAAGAACCCGGTCCCCGATGAGGACTTCTACGTCCGCGCCATGCTCACCACCCGCACCGGCGAGGGCAACTACCCCGGCGACGCGGCCACCTCGGAAGCCTGGCCGCACGTCGCGCCCGGCAAGACGGGCGTGCTCAACGCGATGGCCCCGACCCGCTTCCGGCTGGACGACCTGCACGAGATCGACCCGAAGCCGCCGATCCTGTGGATCAGGGGCGCCGACGACCAGATCGTCTCCGACACCTCGATGTACGACCTCGCCCACCTGGGCGCGCTGGGCCTGGTGCCCGGCTCGCCCGGCACCCCGGCCCAGCCGATGGTCACGCAGACCAGGGCCGTCCTGGACCGCTACGGCCGTTACCGGGAGGCGGTGCTGGCCGACTGCGGCCACAGCCCGCATCTGGAGCACCCGGAGGCGTTCGTCCGCCTGCTGGCCGGACACCTGAGGGAGGCCCGATCCTGACCGCTCTCAGTCCCTGAGGTAGCGGTGCTTGCCCGCGCGCGCCAGCCGGATGAGCCGGCGCGCGCCGGGCAGGCGGCGGGCCAGCCGCAGCCAGGCGGTGTCGCGGGCCAGCGGGAAGCGCCGTTCCGGGGTGACGGCCGTGGCGGGCCGCACCACCGCCCTGCCGTGCCGCAGCTCCACCGCGAACCGCAGCCCGAGCTCCTCCTCGGCGCCGCGCAGCGACGCCAGCCAGACGCCGGGCCCCAGGTTGTCCCTGCCGGGCATCCGCCGCTTGATCGGCACCTTGGCCACAAGCTGGCCGGCCAGCCTGCCGGGCACGCCCGCCTCCACCAGCGCGGGAGCCGACAGCTCGCGCTCGCGCCGCCCGCCCGTGCGCAGCACCAGCTCCAGCGGCGGCCCGCCGCTCGGCGGCACGTACGGCACGGGCAGCACCACCCACAGATGCTCGCCGAGCAGCTTGACGTTCACGCCGGGCGAGACCAGCGCGATCGACTCGGTGAACGAGCGCGGCTCGACGGCCAGCCCCAGCTCCCCCGTGTCCGTCCAGCACGGCACCACCAGCCGCGTCCTGGGCCGCTGGGCGAGCACGCCGAGGCAGTTGAGCGGCCCGTCCGGCCGCCGCACCCGGCTCCTGGCCTGGTGGGCGCCGCCGAACATGCGCACGTGCACCTCCCACTGGCCGGGCCTGAGCGGCTCGCCGTGCGCGGCCGTCGTCACGTCCACCCTGGCCTCGCCGAGGATGCGCACGCGGGCGTGCCTGCGCCCGTCCTGGACCTTGTCCACCTGGTACGCGACGGGTAGGAAGTGCACGTCACCGGTCTCGGCGTGGCGCACGTACACCTCGATGCGGGCGCGCTCGACGGCGCCGGTGACGTCGGTGACGCTCTCCGGCAGCAGCCTGGCGTCGACGGCACGCGGCGGCTTCCAGAACAGCCGGTCGCCGTCCGTCAGGAACCGCTCGGGCCTGCCCTCGCCGCTCAGCACCTCCACGCTCAGCCCGAGCGCCAGCACGTGCGCGTCCCAGCGGACCTCGGTCAGGTCGGCGCGCAGCCCGGCCCGCCGCCCGGAGTTGGCCAGCAGGACGAGCTGGTCCAGCCGTCCGGCCCTGATGAGCGCGGCCACGGCCCTGAGCTGGACGGGCAGGTAGCGGTCGAGGCGCTCGGGGAAGCGCTCTTCGACGAGCTCCTGGACCATGCGGAAGTAGGCGCCCCGGTCGATCGAGGAACCGGCGAACGCGGTCGTCAGGAACGGCCGCAGCACCGCCGAGCGGAACCAGTACGCGTACATCCGGTCACGCTGGCGGCCCTCGCCCACGTACCCGTCGATGTCGCCGAGCAGGGACCGGAGCTCGCGCACGGCGGTGCGCGGCTCCTCGGCGGCGACCTCGCGCGCGCCCAGGTGGCAGCAGACCTGGTCGGCGAGCACCGCGATGATCTTGGCGCGCAGGTAGGCGCGGACCACGAACGCCTGCTCGGCGATGACCCCGCCGGGCACGGCGAAGCCGAGCTCGTGCTCCTCCAGGAAGGCGCGGCGGTAGAGCTTGTGCGGGGTGAGCAGGGTGAGCAGGCGGTCGCGGAGGATGTCGGCGCGGGGCTTGTTGCGGTCGAAGGCGGTCATGGGCGGCCCGCCGTCGCGCACCAGACGCCCCACGAGCACGTCGGCGTCGGCCTCCACGGCCCGCTCGTGCATGCGTTCCAGGCCGTCGCGCGCCAGCCGGTCCTGCTGGCCGAGCATGAAGACGTAGTCGCCCTTGGCGGCGGCCACGCCGACGTTCCGGCCGCGCATGGGGGAGCCCGTGTGCGGCAGGTGCAGCACGCGCACGTTCCTGCGGACCGCGGCGATGGTGTCGAGCCGCTCGGCTATCCCGTCCGTGGACCCGTCGTCCACGAAGATCACTTCGTACGCGTCCGCTGGGAGGGTCTGTTCCAGCGTCGACCGGATGCACGGATCGGCTGAGTCACCCGGATTGTGGACATTGACGATCACACTGACCTTCACACCCATGCGGCCAGCGTGCGGGGTCCTTCCCGGACGGGCGTGACGGCTTGCCGATTACAGGGGGAAAGATGCCTTGTTAATACCATCCCCTGGCCTGGGAGTGCCCCCAGGCTCCACAGGGAGTGCCGTAGCGGCCCTTGATGTAACCGAGACCCCACTTGATCTGGGTGGCGGGGTTGGTCTGCCAGTCGGCGCCGGCGCTGGCCATCTTGGTGCCGGGCAGCGACTGCGGGATGCCGTAGGCGCCGGAGTAGCGGTTCATCGCCCGCTCGTTCCAGCCGCTCTCCTTCTGCCAGAGGCTCTCCAGGCAGCCCCACTGGTCGGTGCCGAAGCCGAACGAGCCGAGCATCTCCTTGGCGACGGCCTTGTTGGAGCCGGGTGAGGGGGTGCTGCCGGGCGGGAAGTTGGCGGGCGGGAAGCCGTCGCCGCCGGGCGCCTTCTTCTTGATGATGATGGTGTCGAGCGGGTCGTTGCCCTGGCGCGACTGCTTCAGCCTGTCGGCCTTGTGCGCCTGCACGGCGGCGGCCTTGAGCTGGTCGGTCTTGGGGTCGGCGCCCGACAGGTCGCCGCTGGCGATGCGGGCGAACTCCTCCAGCGTGGGCCCCTCGACCGGTGGCCTGTTGGCGTTCTCGATGGCGCGGTGGACGACGAAACCGCCGCCGCCGAACACGACCACGGCGGACAGGCCGATGATCATCACCCGCTTGGGGCTCAGCCGCGAACGCTTGCGCGCCGCCCGGGCGGCCTGGCGCGTGGGACGTTCGCTCAAAGTCGGACCTGGACTCACGGTCCATGAGCTTGCCCTGACTTGGGGGGTGCTCCGCAACCGAATCGGTCAATTCGCTTGGCACTCCCTTGGCCAACCAGCAGGTAGGCCCGACTTTCTCCCCTGTGTGATTTTGGTCACACAGGGCGGCCTGCCCTCCGGGCACCCGATTCCGGAGGGAAGGCCGGTATTCAGGGTCGGTCAGCCAGTTGTTCATGGCATGCGCGGCACGTCACAGTTTAGTTACAGAACGCGGGCATACCCGACATAGCACAATAATGTGGCCGTGGCTGGCATTCTCCTCGTCGAAGACGATCCCTCGGTGCGCACGGCGCTCGAACTCGCGCTGTCCCGCCAAGGGCACTCCGTCACCTCGTACACCACAGGCGAGGAGGCTCTCGACCACATCAGGGCGCGCCGTCCCGAGATCGCCATCCTGGACGTCATGCTGCCCGGGATCGACGGCGTCGAGGTGTGCCGGCGCATCCGCAAACTCGACCAGCTCCCCGTGATCCTGCTCACCGCGCGCGGCGACGACCTGGACATCGTGGTCGGCCTGGAGGCGGGCGCCGACGACTACGTGGTCAAGCCGGTCGAGCCGCGCGTCCTGGACGCCCGCATCAGGGCCATCCTGCGCAGGGCCGAGTCCGCCGCCTCCGACCGCATCACCTTCGGCGACCTGGTCATCGACCGGGGCGCGCTCAAGGTGACGCTGGCCGGCAAGGAGATCCACCTGACGCCCACCGAGCTGCGCCTGCTGCTGGAGCTGGTGCGCCACCCCGGGCAGGTGCTCAACCGGCGCTACCTGCTGCGCTCGGTCTGGGACCACACGCACGTCGCCGACTCCCGGCTGGTCGACGCGTGCGTGCAGCGGGTCCGGGCCAAGATCGAGCCGAGGCCCGCCGAGCCGGTGTTCATCCACACCGTGCGCGGCTTCGGCTACCGGTTCAGCCCTCCGTGACCGGCTCGTGATCAGGTTCCCCACCGGGTTCCGCGCCCGGCTCGTCTTCACCTTCACCCTGGTCGCCATCACCGCCTCCGTCCTGGTGGCCACCATCGGGTTCGAGCTGGCCAAGTCCGCGCTGGTGAAGCGCGCCGAGGACACCGCCATCGACCTCGTGACCAGGGAGCTCAACCGGATAACGTTCCCCATCGGCAGGCTCAGGCAGGGCGAGGCCGCGCCCGGCATGAGCGAGCTGGCCGACCTCGCGGACGCGCTCGACGGGCCGGGGCGCAGCGTCGTCATCGAGTACGGCGACCTGCTCCACTCCGACGGCCCGATGACGCTGAACGACGTGCCCAACGAGCTGCACGGCCGGGCCAAGCGGTTCGTCGTCACCCAGCGCAAGGTGGTGCGCAACGAGCTGTGGCTCATCGTCGGCTCCGCCGTCTACCGCGACAACGGCCAGGAGCCCGAGGCCACCGGCCTGCGCGCGTTCGTCTTCTTCCCGATGCGCGACGAGCAGAGCCAGCTCGTCACCCTGCGCACCACGATGGCCCAGGGCGGCGGGGCCATCGTGCTCATCGCCCTGGTGGTGGCGCTGGCGTCGGCGCGGCAGGTGCTGCGGCCCGTCGGGCGGCTCAGCGCGGCCGCGCAGGCGCTCGGCCAGGGCCGCCTGGACACCCGCCTGCCCGTGCACGGCCAGGACGAGCTGGCCGAGCTGACCGCCCGGTTCAACGACGCCGCCGCCGCGCTGGAGCTCAGCGTGTCGGAGCTGCGCTCGCTGGAGGCCATGTCGCGCCGGTTCGTCGCCGACGTCTCGCACGAGCTGCGCACCCCGCTCACCGCGATGACCGCCGTGGCCGACATGCTGTACGAGGAGGCGAACCGGCTGCCCGACGCCCCGGCGGAGGCCGTACGGCTGGTGCTGCACGAGATCGAGCGCCTGCGCGAGCTGGTCGAGCACCTCATCGAGGTGAGCCGGTTCGACGCCGGCACCGCGACGCTCAGCCTGGAGCCGGTGAACGTGGCCGACACGATCCAGGACTGCCTGGAGGTGCGCGGCTGGACCGAGCAGGTGCGGGTCAACGCCTCCCGCAGCCTCGTCGTCAACCTGGACCCGAGCAGGTTCGACGTCATCGTGGCCAACCTGGTCGGCAACGCGCTCAAGCACGGCGCCCCGCCGGTGCTGGTCAACGCCAGGGGCACGGAGAACGGCCTGGAGGTGAAGGTGCGCGACCACGGCAAGGGCATCCCTCCCGAGGCGATGCCGCACGTCTTCGACCGCTTCTTCAAGGCGGGCGCGGGCCGCAGCCGCAGCCAGGGCAGCGGCCTGGGCCTGTCCATCGCGCGCGCCAACGTGCACCTGCACGGCGGCACGATCTCCGTACGCGCGCAGAACCCCGGCACCCTGTTCACGGTCTGGCTCCCGCACGCATGAGGGCGGCACGCGAGCTCCTGGGCGCGGCGGCGCTGGTGGTCGGCGTCGCCGCCTGCGGCATCCCGCCCACCGACGTGATCGAGCGGGCCGCGGCGCCCGTCATAGAGGTCCCGCCCCCGTCCAAGACCATCTACCTGCTCAAGGACGGCGAGCTGACCATGGAGCCGGCCGACGTGAGCTCGGCCTCGGTGGAGAGCCTCCTGCGCGCGCTGTTCGCCGCCTCCACCCAGCCGCTGGGCAAGCTGGACACCGCCCTGCACGGGTTCGTCTTCGACGGCATCGAGGACTCGCTCAACCCCATCCAGCGCGACGAGGTCAAGCTGCCCAGGACCTCCACCCTGACCGTGTACGTGAGAGGCGACGGCACGCTGAGCAAGACGGCGATGGCCCAGATCGTCTGCACGGCCCAGCAGGACACGGCCATCGAGGGCGTGAAGATCGTGCAGAAGTTCGGAGACCGCCCTCCGGTGACGGAGAGCGGTCTCACGTGCGGCGAGCTCCGGTGAGCCCGCCGGACGACTAGATGGTGATGTCCTCCAGCATCTCCGTCACCAGCGCCGCGATCGGCGAGCGCTCCGACCTGGTCAGCGTGACGTGCGCGAACAGCGGGTGGCCCTTGAGCTTCTCCACCACCGCCACCACGCCGTCGTGCCGCCCGACGCGCAGGTTGTCGCGCTGGGCGATGTCGTGCGTGAGCACCACGCGGGAGTTGGCGCCGATGCGGCTGAGCACGGTCAGCAGCACCCCGCGCTCCAGCGACTGGGCCTCGTCCACGATCACGAAAGCGTCGTGCAGCGACCGCCCGCGGATGTGCGTGAGCGGCAGCACCTCCAGCATGCCGCGGTCGAGCACCTCCTCGATCACCTCGGGCGAGGTGACGGCGCTCAGCGTGTCGAAGACCGCCTGCGCCCAGGGGCCCATCTTCTCGCCCTCGGTGCCCGGCAGGTAGCCCAGCTCCTGGCCGCCGACCGCGTACAGCGGGCGGAAGACGACCACCTTGCGGTGCTGGCGGCGCTCCAGGACGGCCTCCAGGCCCGCGCAGAGGGCGAGCGCCGACTTGCCGGTGCCGGCCCGGCCGCCGAGCGACACGATGCCGATCTCCGGGTCCATCAGCAGCTCCAGCGCGATGCGCTGCTCGGCGGAGCGGCCGTGCAGGCCGAACACCTCGCGGTCGCCGCGCACCAGCCGCACCGACTTGTCGGGCTGGACCCGGCCGAGCGCCGAGCCGTTGGCCGACAGCAGCCGCAGGCCGGTGTGGGTCGGCAGTTCTCTGGCCTCCTCAAGGTCGGCGGTGCCGGAGTCGAAGAGCGACTCGACGTCCTCCGCCGTCACCTGCATCTCTGCCATCCCCGTCCAGCCGGACTCGATGACCAGCCCGGCGCGGTACTCCTCGGCCGCCAGGCCGATCGAGGCCGCCTTGACCCGCATGGGCAGGTCCTTGGAGACGAGCACGACGTCCTGGCCCTCGGCGGCCAGCGAGCGGGCCACGGTGAGGATGCGGGTGTCGTTGTCGCCCAGGCGGAAGCCGACGGGCAGGATGGACGGATCGCTGTGGTTGAGCTCGACCCTGATCGTGCCTTCCCCTGTGGGCATCGGCTCGTCCAGCCGGCCGTGCTCGACCCGCAGCTCATCCAGGTAACGCAAGGCCTTTCTCGCGAAGTAGCCCAGCTCCGGGTGATGCCGCTTCCCCTCAAGCTCCGTGATGACGACGATCGGCAGGACGACATCGTGCTCCGCGAAGCGGGTCATCGCCGCCGGGTCGGCCAGCAGGACCGAGGTGTCCAGCACGTAGGTGCGCTTGGCGGGACTGGTCGTAGGGTTGCTCGAGGACACTGCCACACGTTCTCCCCCGGGCGCCCGTGCGGACGGGCACCCTGCAGACGAGGCGGGATTCGGACCGGACCCGTGCCCCCGACCGCGACGTGCCGCCGGCGCCGGATTCCGGCCCCCTCGGCTCGAATCGGCGCAAAGGCGGGCCCTTTCCGGAATGTCCGGCCTTTGACCGGACACTTCCAACGTTACGTCCCAAGTGCCGGGATGTCCCGTTATGAACCGTAACGCCGGTGTCTCGCGGCGTAATCCCGCAGGGCTCGCAGGAAGTCCACCCTGCGGAAATCCGGCCAGTAGGCCTCGTGGAAGTAGAACTCAGAGTGAGCGCTCTGCCACAACATGAAGCCCGACAGGCGCTGCTCGCCCGAGGTCCGGATGAGGAGGTCCGGGTCGGGCTGGCCGCGAGTGTAGAGATGCTCAGCGATGTGTTCGACATCGAGACCCTCCACGAGGTCCTCGATGCTCGCGCCCCTGCTCGCTTGCTCCTGCAGGAGTGAGCGCACCGCATCGGCAATCTCACGCCTTCCTCCATACCCAACTGCAACGTTCACAATCAGGCCGGGACGGTGCGATGTCACTTCTTTTGCGTTCTTCAGGACATTGGCCGTGCGGTCCGGCAGCAGGTCCAGCGCCCCCACAGGGCTGATCCGCCAGCCCTGGTCGACCAGCTCCTGGACGACGTCCTCGATGATGCGCAGCAGCGGCTCCAGCTCGTTGGGCGGCCGGTTGAGATTGTCGTTGGACAGCATCCAGACGGTGACGACCTCGACCCCGGTCTCGCGGCACCACGTGAGCAGCTCGGAGATCTTGTCGGCGCCCTTGCGATGCCCTTTGGCGACATCGGTCATGCCCATGGCACGCGCCCAGCGGCGGTTGCCATCGATGATCACCCCGACGTGCCGGGGGATGCTGTCCTTGGACAGCTTGGCCTCCAGCCGGCGCTCGTACAGCCGGTAGACCAGGTCGCGCAGGCTCACGGAGTCCCTCCCCAGCACTGCCATGTACAGGTCGGAAGACCCGACAGGCCATTATCACCGTGTTTCGCCCGTGCCCGTGCCCTGAACGCGGACCTTGCCCGGGTCCGTATTGCCCAGGCAGCCCTCGGCCTCGTCCACCAGAGCGCGCACGAACCCCGCCAGCTCACCGGAGGTGAGGATCGCCCGCGTGCCCAGGCCGCCCACGCCCCACGCCTCCACGAAGGCCCTGCGGGTCAGCCGCCACTCGCCGCGCTGCTCAGGCCGGGGTGTCCAGAGGGGGATCGTGCGCAGCTGACAGCGCAGCTCGCCGCCCGCGACGCCGCCCCACCTGCTGCGGTACCGGAACGAGAAGAGTTCGGCCCCGCCCTCTTCCGGCGGGAACCGGTCGTCGGGATCCGGCCACCGACCAGCCTGCCCGTGGTCGCGCCGGGCCGCCTCCACGCCGCGCGCCAGGCGCGCTAGCCGCCACGCGCACCGCTCGCCGACGGTCCCGTACGGGACGCCGTCGTGGCACAGCTCCAGCGTGACCTCGTACGGCATGCCCGCGCTGTCGTTGCAGAGCACCGGTGTCACGGAGAGAAAGGAGCCGTCGGCGCAGCGTAGTCCCACCACGCCGGTTCCCTTCCCTCACGAAGGCGGGTGAATCTCCTGGTCAAGGCCATAGACGCGGGCGGCGGTCGCGCCGAAGACCTGCTCGGCGCCGGCGCCGCCGAGCAGCGCGCGGGCCGCCTCCAGGACTGTCCGGTAGTCGGCCGCCAGCAGGGCGACCGGCCAGTCGCTGCCGAACATCAGCCGCTCAGGCCCGAAACACGCGACCGCGTGCTCCACGTACGGCCGCAGGTCCTCCACCGACCACCGCTCGTGGTCGGCCTCGGTGACCAGGCCCGACACCTTGGCGAAGACATTCGGGTACGCGGCCGCGGCGGCGATCTTCGTGGCCCACGGCTCCCACGCGCGGTCCCTGATCCGCGGCTTCGACAGGTGGTCGACGACCAGCTTCAGCCCAGGATGGCGCCCGGCCACCGTGACCACGTGATCCAGGTGCCTGGGCAGCAGCGACACCACGTCGAACGCGAGCCCGGCCGCGGCCAGCAGCCCCAGCGACTCCAGCACCCCGTCGCGGACCAGCCAGTCGGGGTCGGGCTCGTCGTGGATCAGGTGGCGGACGCCGACGAACTTCGGGTGCGGCCGGTAGCGGTCGAGGGCCTTCGCCGCCTCGCCCGGGTCGGTCAGGTCGATCCATCCGACGACTCCGGCGATGAACGGGTGCGTGTCGGCGTGCGCGAGCATCGCGTCCGTCTCGGCGCGGGAGTCGGCGGCCTGCACGAGCACCGTCCGATCCACCCCGGTGGCGCGCAGCTCAGGGATCAGGTCCTCGGGGGCGTAGGTGCGGTAGAGCACGCCGGAGGCGGGGGTCAGCCAGGGGTACTCGACGGTCTCGAGGTTCCAGAAGTGCTGGTGCGCGTCCACGATCACAGGGAAAACCTAGGATCTCTGCACCGCCCCCGGCAAGAGTCACCCGCCGCATCCCCCGCACCCGCCGCCTCCGCAACCGGAGCCTCCGCCGTCGCCTCCCGACCCGAAGTCGCCGCCGCCGTCGCCCGCCGGGTCGGTGCCGAGGCCGAACACGGTCCTGTCCTCGCCGGTGCCACCGCCGCAGGCGCCCGCCCCGCAACCCGCGGACCCGTCCTGCACCCGCTTGAGCTCCGCCACGACGCGCGCGTCGTCCAGGTGCTCCAGCCCGAACACCGCGACGGGCGCGAAGGCGAGGATCCGGCCACCGCCCTCCGCGTAGGCGTCCCGCGCCTCCAGCCGCCCTTCACGTACCGCGTAGGCGTCCCGCGCCTCCAGGAGCCGCTCACGTCCCGCGTAGGTGAGCAGATTGTCCATCACCGCCCGCTTGCGCCGGTGCAGCCGCACCCCCCGCGCCCCCATCACGACGAAGACACCCGCCGCGCCGAACAGCACGAAGGCCACCTCGCCCGACAGCTGGGCGACCGGCACGCCCGCGAGCGCCGAGGCGACCGCCACCCCCATCGTCACCCACGACCAGCGGCGCAGCCGACGGAGCAGCGTGCGTACCTGGGCCAACTGGTCGTCCCCGGCCAGCAGCGCCATCCCCTGGAGCCGGTGCCGCACCGCCTCCACCTCCCGGCCCGCGGAGACCTCGCGCCGCGCCTCGGGCACCCCGAGCCGCCCGCCGTGCCGGTCGACGGCGTCGAGCAGGGCCCGTTCGACGTCGTACTCCCCCGGATCAGCCCCGGCCACCCGGTGCAGCACCCCGCCCCTGGAAAGGCGCAGCCGCCCGGTGCCGAGCAGCGCGGCCAGGCCGGTGTTCACCACCCGCAACGGCCCGCCCGCCAGAAAGGCCAGCTCGTACGTGCCGAGCCCGCGCCCCCGCCTGTCCCGCGCGCCGCCGCGCATGCGCCGGTACGCCTCCTCCGCCTGCGACGCGATGCCGGAGACGGACATGCCGAGAAGAGCGCCGACGACCACGGCGAGAGTCAACGCGATCATGAACGCCACGACGGCCTCCACCGAGAGAATCGAGAGCGGGTCGCGCTCCGATGCCATGGTCTCGCCGGGAAGTCAGCGACGCAGCAGCCGTGACCACCAGAGTCTGCTACCGGCGGGCCGTGTCCTCGCCCGCCGCCGGAGCCAGGCGGCGAAGTCGTCGGCGTCCGCCCGGTAGCCGGACGGCGGCTCGGCCCGCTCCGCCGCGTAGGCGGCGAACAGCGCCGCCAGGTCGTCCCCGGCAGCCGCCGCGGCGTCCGGACGCAGCCTCGCCACCACGCTCCTCCGCTTGGCCACCAGGCTCCGGGCCTGCACCCGCATCCGCTCGGCGTCGAACCCCTCCGGCACCTCACCCCCGGCCACCAGGGCGGCCACCACCCGCCCCTGCCGCTCCGCCAGCCTCCGCCGCGGCTCCTCGTTCACGAGGGGATCCTCGTCATGGCGGCGGCGACGCGGGACAGCTCGGCCGCGAGCGCGGCGTCGCTCGGGTAGGTGTCGTCCCATTCCAGCAGGACGCCCGGCGGGGCGGCGCGGGCGCAGAGTTCGGCCAGGACGTCCAGGATCGCCTCGGGCACCGTGGCGGTGTGGGTGTCGTGCCAGAGCCCGCCGTGCTCCTCCCCGCCCGCGACGTGGACGTAGGCGAGCCGCGAGAGCGGCAGCCGGTCCAGCGCCTCGACGGCGGACAGGCCGAGGTTGACCTGGTTGGTGTAGAGGTTGGCCACGTCGACGAGCAGCAGCACGCCGGTGCGCTCGACCAGCTCGGCCAGGAACTCGGCGTCGGTCAGCTCGTCGTCGGGCCAGCCGAACAGGGCCGCCACGTTCTCCAGGGCGAGCGGCACCGGAAGGGCGTCCTGGGCGCGGCGCACGTTCTCGGTGACGACGTCGAGCGCCTCCCGGGTGCGCGGCACCGGCAGCAGGTGGCCGGCCTCGACACCGCCCGCCCTGACGAACGCCAGATGCTCGCTGACCAGCGGCGAGTCCAGCGCCAGGGCGCACTCCGCCAGGTGGGCCAGCCGGGCGGGGGAAGGCGGTTCGGCGCCGCCGACGCCGAGTCCGACGCCGTGGGGCACCACGGGCACGCCGCGCCCGCGCAGCACCCGCAGCGACTCGGGCAGCCGGGCCGGCCGGATGTGCTCGGCGACCACCTCGACGAACTCCACCCCGGGCAGCCGCTCGACGGTCAGGTCGATCTCGGCCCGCCAGCCGATCCCCAGCCCGAGCCTGGGCAGCTCAGCCGCCGCCACCGCAGCCACCTCCTCCGCAGCCCGACCCGCCGCCGCCGTCCCCGCCGCCGGAGTCGCCGTGGGAGCCGCACGCGGCGGCACCGCTCGACACGGGCGCCTTCTGCCGGCGGGACGACCTGGCCAGCTCAGTGAACCGCGGCTCGTCCCGCCCGTCCAGACCGTGCAGCGCCACCGGGATCGCGGGGCCGAGCCGCTCCTGGGAAGCCGTCAGCGTCTCTCGCCCGTACCGCTCCAGCACCTGGCGGCCGGCCCACGTGGGCGCGTCGCGCAGGGCGCGGCGCTCGCCGGCGTGGCGGGTGAAGCCGACGACGCCGGTCGCCGCCATGGCGAGCGTGCTCAGACCGGTGAACCCGTCGGGCGCGAGCACGGACGCGACGGCCCCCACCGCCGCCATGCCCCAGGCCAGTACGGGGACGGCCAGCAGGAGAGCGAGCTTGGCGCGTACCGGGCCGGTGCCGGACGGCCGGTGCACCAGCCCAGCGCTCACGAGCCGCCGCCGCAGCCCGGCCACCTCGGGCCCACGCGCGACGGTCCGCAGGGGACGCCCCGCGTCCATGCCGCCGCGGCAGGCCCGTACGGCCGCGAACAGGGCGCGCTCGACGTCGGCGGCGGGCTCAGCAGCCCCGGCGACGGCGTGCAGGTCGCCTGTCCTGTCGAGGCGCAGCGCCTCGTCCGCGATGAGGACGGCGGCGGCGGTCTCGGCGACCCGCCACGGCCCGCCTGCCAGGAAGGCCAGCTCGTACACGTCCAGGCCGGCGGACGGAGCGGGGCCGGGCCCGGTGCGGTGGGCGTCGAGCCGGATGTCCCCGGATTACCACGTTCACCCGACGTCAGAATCGCTTTCCTGACATGATTCCTGCGTTCGAAACGGGCAGGGCTTGTCCGTCGCCTCTCAGTCCGGGGAGCGAGAAGCCGCTCCCTGAGGGAGCGGAGGAGTCACAAAGAACTCCTCCCGTGTGGAGAGGGTTCCCGCCGAAGCGGAAACGCGATGGCGCCGGCCGTCACGGGGACGACCGGCGCCGCGATGATCGATCAGCCGAGGCGGTCGAGCAGCGCCTGGTGCTCCTCCCACAGCTCCTTGGGCAGCTGGGCGCCGAACTTCTCGAAGTGGGCCGGGATCAGCGCGGCCTCCTCGCGCCAGACCTCGCGGTCGACGCCGAGCAGCGTGCGCAGGTCCTCCTCGGACAGGTCGAGCCCGTCGGTGTCGAGCGTCTCGGGCACCAGCCCGATCGGCGTCGGGACGGCCTTCGCCTCGCCGTTGAGCCGGTCGACGATCCACTTGAGCACGCGGCTGTTCTCGCCGAAGCCGGGCCAGATGAACCTGCCGTCGGCGTCCTTGCGGAACCAGTTGACGTAGTAGATGCGCGGCAGCACGACGTCCTCGCGCCGGCCCAGCTTCAGCCAGTGGCCGAAGTAGTCGCCCATGTTGTAGCCGCAGAACGGCAGCATGGCGAACGGGTCGTGGCGCAGCTCGCCGACCTTGCCTTCGGCGGCGGCGGTCTTCTCGGAGGCGACGTTGGCTCCGAGGAAGACGCCGTGCTGCCAGCTCAGCGATTCGGTGACCAGCGGCACCGCGGTGGCGCGGCGCCCGCCGAACAGGATCGCCGAGATCGGCACGCCCTTGGGGTCCTGCCATTCCGGTGCGATGGTCGGGCACTGGGAGGCCGGGGTGGTGAAGCGGGCGTTCGGATGGGCCGCGGGCTCGCGGCTGTCCGGCGTCCAGGACCGGCCCTTCCAGTCGGTCAGGTGAGCGGGCGGCTCCTCGGTCAGCCCCTCCCACCACACGTCGCCGTCGTCGGTCAGCGCGACGTTGGTGAAGATGCTGTTGCCCCAGAGCGTCCTGATCGCGTTGGCGTTGGTGACCTCGCCGGTGCCGGGCGCGACGCCGAAGAACCCGGCCTCCGGGTTGATGGCGTACAGCCGCCCGTCGTCGCCGAAGCGCATCCAGGCGATGTCGTCGCCGATGGTCTCCACCTTCCAGCCGGGAATGGTGGGCTGCAGCATGGCCAGGTTGGTCTTGCCGCAGGCGCTCGGGAAGGCGGCGGCGATGTAGCGGACCTCGCCCGACGGCGGGGTCAGCTTGAGAATGAGCATGTGCTCGGCCAGCCAGCCCTGGTCACGGGCCATGACGCTGGCGATCCGCAGCGCGTAGCACTTCTTGCCGAGCAGCGCGTTGCCGCCGTAGCCGGACCCGTACGACCAGATCTCGCGGGTCTCCGGGAAGTGGCTGATGTACTTGGTCGTGCTGCACGGCCAGGGCACGTCCTCCTGGCCCGGCTCCAGCGGCGCGCCGACGCTGTGCACGGCCTTGACGAAGCTGCTGTGCTCATGGTCGCGCTTGCTGCGGCCTCCGTTGGCTCGTTCCTCGCTCTCTCCGGCCTTTCGCGCCGCTCCGCGCTCCTCGATGAGCCGCAGCGCCCTGTCGCCCATGCGGGTCATGATCCGCATGGACACCGCGACGTACGGCGAGTCGGTGATCTCGACGCCGACCTGGGAGATCTCTCCGCCGAGCGGCCCCATGCAGAACGGCACCACGTACATGGTGCGGCCGCGCATGCAGCCCTTGAAGAGCTCTCCGAAGGTCTCGCGCATCTCGGCGGGCGCGATCCAGTTGTTCGTCGGGCCGGCGTCCTGCTCGCGCTCCGAGCAGATGAAGGTACGGTCCTCCACCCGGGCGACGTCGCTCGGGTCGGAGGCGGCGTAGAAGCTGTTGGGCCGCTTCGCGAGACGCGTGAACGTGCCCTGGTCGACGAGGAGGTTGGTCAGGCGCGTCCACTCCTCCTCCGAACCGTCACACCATTCGATCCGGTCCGGTTGGGTAAGCGCGGCTATCTGATTGACCCAGGTGACCAATTCGACGTTGCTGGTCGGGGCGGGAACTTCCACGGTTACAGACACGACAGCGGCTCCTCCACTCTCTCAGGGCTCGCTCATCATTAACGACGAGGACACCCGGAAGCCAATTGGCGTAGACCTCTTGGCCCCGGGCGTCGCCGCAGGCAGCGGCCTTGACGACTGGGGGACCCTACCCATCGCGACAGGGTTTAAAAAGAACTCACCAGCCCACTGGTATATACCAATGCGGCTGGTCTAAACCAATTCCGCAAATGGTTTAGTCCATTCTCCGGGAATTCACGTCGGGCCCTTCGGACCGCACCCGGTCGACATGTTGCAGCGCGTCGCGCAGTTCGGCCAGCCAGGTGTCGGCGTTCTGGCCGACGAGCCGGACGCACCAGGCGAGGGCGTCGCTGCGGCTGCGCGCCACGCCGGCGGCCACCAGCGTGTCGAGAACCTGACGCTCCGGCTGCCGCAGCCTGGTCATGACGGGCACGGACAGTGTGGTGAACATCACAGCCTGGCCGCCGCAGGTGACGCCCCAGGAGACCTTCTGGCGGAACCTCCGCTCGGCCTCCTTGGCGATCTCGACGCGCCGCTCCCTGGTCTCCTCGCGGAAGCGCCCGATCAGGCCGTCGATGAGCGCGGCCCGCTCGCCCTCGTCCATCTCGCCGGGCGGGTCGGGCAGCGTGCCGAGAACCGCGATCTCCTCGCGGTCCCTGATGATCTCGGGCGCGCCGGTGAACCAGCCCTCGGGGAGCCGCCCGGCGAACCATCCGCGCACCTGCGCGGTGCCATCGTCGCTTGCCATGTAATCACCATTACACAGTTGCGAGGAAAAAGCACCCCCTCCCCGCACGGTCCTGGCAGGTGCGGGGGCCGGGGGTGGGGGCGTAGTTTACGGAGCGTGGACCTGGAATTCGTCAGCCGCCACGCGGGCCGCCCGGCCGCCGCGCTGACCCGCAGAGATCTGGCCAGGGCGCTGCTGGCCGTGCCCTCGGGCGTGGCGCTGGTGGCGCTGCCCGACCTGCGCAGGGCCATGATGGCCGCGGGCAACCCGCTGTCCCGCCCGTTCTGGGAGTCGGCCAGGACCACGCTCGCCGCCATCGAGTCCGGCGCGGCCACGGTGGGTGACGTCCAACGCTGGGTCGAGTCGACGGGCACCGAACCCATCCTGATGACGCCGAGCTACTTCGTCTGGCCGGAGGAGAACGAACGCGGGCCGGTGGCCCACGAGATGCACGACCGGCTCGTGGCCCACCTGGAGGAGCGGGTGCGCGCGGGCGAGATCGACCCGGACGCGCTCGCGTCCGGCGATCTTCAAGCCCGCAGGGCGTACGAGGAACTGCAGGAGAGCTGGCTGGCCACGCCGCTGCCCGATGGGCGGGTGCCGGGGTTCTCGGTGAGCGACGAGCAGGACGAGGAGCTGTTCGCGGCCTGGGACGAGGAGGAGGAGTTCGCGCTGTCGGAGCTGCGGCGCATCCTGGGCGAGCTGGTCAAGCAGCCCGAGCTGCCGATCGCCGAGCTCGACCGCGCCGTCACCCGCCTGCGCGAGCTGCTGGCGGTCGCGGGCTACCCGGGCAACGTGCTGCGGGCCTGCGCGGGCTTCGAGGGCGAGCCGATGCCTGACGACGACGTGGAGCTGTGGCTGACCGTGGCCGCCGGCGTCGCCGGGCCGGTCTCGGACCTGCCGGAGGAGGGCGACCTGCTGGAGGAGTTCGCCGACCTGAACGGCGAGGTCAGCCTGGAGGACGAGATGATGGCCCACATCTGCGCCATCCAGCACGCCGACTGGCTCGCCGCCGTGACGGCGCTGGCCCGGATGGGGCCCGGCGCGCTCGCCTCGCCGGAACGCATCGCCCGCCTGATCGCCGAGTCGGAGGACATCGACGCCGACGAGCAGGACTCCGACGACCTGGCCTCGACCGAGAGCCTCTTCAGGCCGGTGGTCGCGCTGTGGGCCCAGCTCGGCATCGTCGACGAGGACGACGTGCTCACGCCGCTCGGCTGGTGGGGCCTGCCCAAGGCGTTGGAGCGCGCCTGGTCAGCCGGTGACTGAGGGATCGAGCAGGTCCTTGTAGGCGGGGTTGCGCTCGATGTAGCCGGCGACGTACTCACACCGGGGCACGACCTTCAGGCCGGTGTCGCGGGTGAGGTCGAGCGCGTGCGCGACCAGCCGGCCCGCGAGCCCCTGCCCGCCGTACTCGGGCAGCACCTCGGTGTGGGTGAAGACGACCTTGGTGGGCAGCAGCAGGTAGTCGGCGAACCCGGCGACCTTCCCGTCCACGCGGATCTCGAAGCGGCTCTTCCCCGGGTTGTCGACGACCTCTTCAGACATCTACTCGGCCTTCTTCTCGAGCTCGCGCTCCTCGTCCTCGAGGTCGCGCTCGTGGGGCACCTCGATCTTGCCCATCTGCTTGTTCATGGACTTGACCAGGAAGTAGAGAGCGAACCCGAGAAGGGCTACCACGACGAAGCCGAGCAGGCCCGGGCTGACTTCACCTGCTGCTAGAACCATCACCCTTCCAGTCTGCCACCCGGGGGTCGTGCCCGGACCTCCGGATCAGTGGCAGGCCGGGGACGTCTCCTCGGCGTGGATGCCGGAGAACAGGTCGTCCTCGGGCAGACCGGTGTCGACGAGCGAGCGGGCCAGGTGGTAGTCCTCCGTCGGCCAGATCTCCTGCTGCAGCTCGCGCGGGCAGACGAACCACCAGCCGTCGGGGTCGACCTGGGTGGCGTGCGCCATGAGCGCCTCGTCGCGGATCTGGAAGTAGTCGCCGCAGGGCACCCGGGTCGTGACCTCCCACTTGGCGGGGCGGTCCTCCCAGCGGGCGATCCAGTCGCCGTACGGGGAACCCATGTCGCGCTCCTGCATGGCCTCGTGCAGCGCCTCGAACCGGGCCCGGTGGAAGCCCATGTGGTAGTAGAGCTTGAGCGGCTGCCACGGGTCGCCGGTGCCGGGGTAGCGGTCGGGGTCGCCGGCCGCCTCGAACGCCTCCACCGACACCCTGTTGGTCATGATGTGGTCGGGGTGCGGGTAGCCGCCGTCGTCGTCGTAGGTGAGGATCACGTGCGGCCTGAACTCCCGCACGGCCGCCACCAGCGGGGCCGCCGCGACTTCGAGCTTCTGCAGCCCGAAGCAGCCCTCGGGCAGCTCCTCCTCCTCGCTCTCCGGCAGCCCCGAGTCCACGAAGCCCATGAACCGCTGCCGCACGCCGAGGATCTCGCGCGCCCGGTCCATCTCGGCCTTGCGCACCCGGGCGATGTCGGCCACGATCTCGGGCCGGTCCATCTTGGGGTTGAGCACGGAGCCGCGTTCACCACCCGTGAGGGTACAAACCAAGACGTCAACGCCTTCGCGGACATAGCGCGCCATCGTCGCGGCGCCCTTGCTCGACTCGTCGTCGGGGTGGGCATGGACGGCCATCAACCTCAGCGGTGCACTCACGGGCTCGACGTCTCCTCAGACACATGGACCGATCAGTCGCCCACAGAGGCTAGTTTCTGCTGGGCGGTCGCGAGGGCATGACCCCCGCGGGCGACAATTGTCTCGGATAACGCCGAGGGAGTGCAGGGAGATTCCACCATGGCCACCAGAGATGCCGGGAACGGCCCAGTTCTCGGCACACCCGACGACTTCCCGGACCGTCCCGAGCGAGGCGGCCGGATCGTCGTGCACGTCGTCATCGGCGTGCTCGTGGCCATCATCGCCGGAGGCTGGGGCTACGTCATGTGGTCGATGAACGGCAGCGCCAACGGGGCGATCGCCCAGGTAGTCTCATTCCACGTGCGGGGGCCGTCAGAGGCCGAGATCGCGTTCACGGTGAGCAAGCCCGACGACCGCGAGGCGGTGTGCCGCATCCGTGCGATGGACGTCCACCACGTGGAAGTGGGCAGCAAAGAAGTAAGAATCCGGCCTGGTGAGGGTACGAAGCAGGTCAAGGAACGCCTGGGCACCAGCGCCGAGGCGACTTCCGTCCACATCCAGTACTGCAATCTCGTATAGTGAGACATTTGGGGAAGCGTTCGTGCGACTGACTTGTTAGCCTTTCGCAATTCAACCGTACGTAACCTTCAGTGATCTCAGGGCCCCCTAGGCAAGCAAGGAGAACCCGTGGCCGACTCTCGCGATGAGAACGTCACATGGCTGACGCAGGAGGCGTACGACCGCCTGAAGGCCGAGTACGAATATCTCTCGGGGCCCGGGCGCGTCGATATCGCCAAGAAGATCGAGGCCGCCCGGGAAGAGGGCGACCTGCGCGAGAACGGCGGCTACCACGCCGCCAAGGACGAGCAGGGCAAGATGGAGGCGCGGATCTTCCATCTGCGCCAGATCCTCGACAACGCGCGCGCCGGCAAGCCGCCCGCGGCCGACGGCATAGTCGAGCCGGGCATGACCGTGACCATCCGGTTCGTCGGCGACGACGACGAGGTCACCTTCCTGCTCGCCTCGCGTGAGGAGAGCGGCGCGCCGATCGACGTCTACTCCCCCAAGTCACCGCTCGGCGCCGCGATCAACGGCAAGAGGATCGGTGACAAGGCGACCTACAGCCTGCCCAACGGCCGCCAGAACACCGTCGAGATCCTCGAGGCCGTGCCCTACATCGGCAACTGATGCACCCCGAACGGCACCGCCGGGCCCACCAAGGCCCGGCGGATCTCACGCGCGGTGGCTCCGGCATCCGTCAGGACCTCGGCTTCCTGCTGAGGTCCCGCAGACGCCGTGACCACCGCCGTCTGATCCCGTTCATCGTGGTGACGCTGGTCGCGGTGCTCACGGCCGACGTGCTGCTGCTCACGGAGAACCGTGAGGCCGCCGACGAACCGGCCGCCGCCGAGCCCGTACGTGCCCGCCAGACGCCCCAGCAGAGCCTGATGGCCGACGCCCACACCGTGCGGCCGGTGGCGCCGGTCGGCAGGCTCCACAAGCCGCACGTGTTCGTGGTCACGCGCAAGCCGTTCAGCCAGAAGCAGTTACAGAAGATCGCCCGCCTGTCCGGGATCCGCGCGATGGAGCTGGCCGACGCGGCCAGCGTCATGCTCGACGGGAAGCGGGTGCAGACGCTGGCCGTCGAGCCGTCGACCTTCCGCGCCTACACGCCGAAGGTGACGGCCACCTCCGACCCGTTGTGGAACAACGTGGCCGCGGGTGACGTCGCGGTCTCGTTCGTGCTCGGCAACGACGGCGGCCTCAGCCTGCACCGCAAGATCAACGGCCCGTCCGGGCCGCTGCGCATCGGCGCCTACGCCACCACCGGCTTCGGCGCCGTGGACGCGGTCGTGTCCAAGGACACCGGCCGCGAGCTCGGGCTGCCCCGCGACAACGCGCTGATCATCAGCGCGCCCAAGGCCGACTCGGCGAGGCTGCGCGACCGGGTGCTCAAGCTGCTGCCCAAGGGCACCCAGGCGGCCCTGGTCAACCCCGTGCGGCCGCAGCCGCAGGTCAGGGCCCGCGACTGGCCCACCGGGGCGTTCATGACCGGAGACCAGCTCACCGTGGCGCTGCGGGCCGCCGCCTCCAAGCTGGGCAGGCCGTACGTGTGGGGCGCCGAAGGGCCTGACAGCTTCGACTGCTCCGGGCTCGTGCAGTGGGCCTTCGCCCAGGCCGGCATCAGGATGCCGCGGGTGACGCACCAGCAGTGGGTCACCGGCCCGCAGGTGCCGCTCTCGCAGGCGCACCCGGGCGACCTGCTGTTCTGGCGGCACGACCCGACCAATCCCGGCTACATCTCCCACGTGGCGATCTACTGGGGCGACGGCAAGATGCTGCACGCCCCGCGCACCGGCGACGTGGTGAAGATCGTCCCGGTCAGCACCCGCAACCTGGCCGGGGTCGTCCGCGTCAGCCCGCAGGCCGCGGCGAAGGTCCGCTGACCCGCCCCCGGAGGAGCATGTGAGAGCCTGAACTTATGAACAGGCTCGGTAGTGAGACGTCTCCCTACCTCCTTCAGCACGCAGGGAATCCGGTCCACTGGTGGCCCTGGGGCGAGGAGGCGATGCGGGAGGCCAAGCGGCGTGACGTGCCCCTGCTGGTCAGCGTGGGCTACTCGTCCTGCCACTGGTGTCATGTCATGGCTCACGAGAGCTTCGAGGACCCCGCGACCGCCCGGCTGATGAACGAGCACTTCGTCAACGTCAAGGTCGACCGCGAGGAGCGGCCCGACGTCGACGCCGTCTACATGAGCGCCACCCAGGCGATGACCCAGCAGGGCGGCTGGCCGATGACGGTGTTCGCCACCCCGGAAGGCCACCCGTTCTACTGCGGCACCTACTTCCCCCGCCCGCAGTTCCAGCGGCTGCTGACGGGGCTGCACAACGCCTGGACCACCGACCGCGACAACGTCCTGAAGCAGGGCGCCAAGGTGGTGGAGGTGCTCAACTCCGGCACCGCCCTGCCCAACGGCCCGCTGCCCACGGCCGAGACGCTGGAGCAGGCCCTCGCCAACCTGCGCGAGTCGTTCGACCCGGTGCGCGGCGGGTTCGGCGGGGCGCCGAAGTTCCCACCGTCGATGGTGCTGGAGTTCCTGCTGCGCTCGGGCGAGCGCGAGATGTCCGGCAGGACCCTGGAGTCGATGGCCCGCGGCGGCATCTACGACCAGCTCGCGGGCGGGTTCGCCCGCTACAGCGTGGACGCCGGCTGGGTGGTGCCGCACTTCGAGAAGATGCTCTACGACAACGCGCTGCTGCTGCGGGTCTACACCCACTGGTGGACCGCGACGGGCGAGCCGCTGGCCCGCCGGGTCGCGCTGGAGACCGCCGGCTGGCTGCTGCGCGAGCTGCGCACCCCCGAGGGCGGCTTCGCCTCCGCGCTGGACGCCGACAGCGAGGGCGAGGAGGGCAGGTTCTACGTCTGGACCCCCGAGCAGCTGCGCGAGGTGCTCGGGCCCGACGACGGCGACTGGGCGGTGCGGGTCTTCCAGGTGACCGGCACGTTCGAGCACGGCACGTCGGTGCTGCAGCTCCCGGAGGAGCCCGACGACCCCGAGCGGCTGGCGCGGGTGAGAGAGCGGCTGCTCGCCGCGCGGGAGCTGCGGGTACGTCCTGAACGCGACGACAAGGTGGTGGCGAGCTGGACCGGGCTGACCATCGCGGCCCTGGCCGAGACCGGCGTGGTGTTCGACCGGCCCGACCTGGTGGAGGCGGCCACGGCCGCGGCGGTGCTGCTGGACGAGGTCCACGTCGACGGCGGCAGGCTGCTGCGCACCTCGCGTGACGGGCGGGCGGGGCGCAACGCCGGCGTGCTGGAGGACTACGCCAACCTGGCCGAGGGGCTCATCGCGCTCTACGGGGTGACCGGGGAGACGCGCTGGTTCCGGCTGGCGGGCACGCTCCTCGACACCGTGCTCGACCGGTTCGCCGACGGCACCGGCGGGTTCTACGACACCGCCGACGACGCCGAGCGGCTGTTCCAGCGCCCGCAGGACCCCACGGACAACGCCACGCCCTCCGGCCAGTACGCGGCGGCGGGGGCGCTGCTGTCCTACGCGGCGCTGACCGGGTCCGCCCGCCACCGGGAGGCGGCGCACGCCGCGCTCGGCACGGTGTCGGTGCTGGCCGGGAAGCACGCCAGGTTCGCCGGATGGGGGCTGGCGGTGGCCAGGGCGGCGCTCGACGGGCCCGTCGAGGTGGCGGTCGTGGGCCCGCCCGGCGATCCGCGCACCCGTGCCCTGCACCGCGAGGCCTACCTGTCCGGCTCCCCCGGCCTCGTGGTCGCTCCCGGGCCCGCCCCGGACGACGCCGTGCCGCTGCTGCTGGGGCGCGACCTCATCGGCGGGGCGCCGGCGGCGTACGTGTGCCGGGGGTTCACCTGCGAGCTGCCGGTGACGACCGCGGAGGACCTGCGGGCCCAGCTGAGCCGGTGAGGGCGCCGGAACTCAGTCGAAACGCGGGCCGCCGTCGCCGTCGGTGGCGGCCGTCGGCTCGGGGACGGACTCCTCGACGGAAGGCGGCCCGAAGTCCTGGTCGAACGTTTCTGACCGGCGGGCGTCGTCCTCAGGTTCCAGGTCGGCGGGCGGCTCCTCGTCCGTGAACGGCGGCTGGGTCGGCTCGGCCGTGGGCCCCTCGTCCCACTGCTCCGGCTCGCGGGACCGCGTGTCGTCGCGCCAGCCGCGATCCTGGTCGCGCGGCTGGTCGTAGCCGGGCGCGTGGCCCACGCCCTGCGGCTCGGGGAACTGCTCGACCGGCTCGCCGTCCATGGCCTCGGCCATGAACGCCCGCCACACCTGCGCGGGCAGCTGGCCGCCGAACTGCACCCCGTAGCCGGGGATGTTCACGGTCTCGTTGTCGTCGCGGAACATGTTGACGGCGGTCGCGAGCTGCGGCGTGAACCCGTTGAACCACACGGCCTTGGAGTCGTCGGTGGTGCCCGTCTTGCCCGCCACGGGACGGTCGTAGAGGCGGGCGGCGGTGCCGGTGCCGTACTCGACGACCTGCCGCATGGCGTAGACGGCGTCGGCGGCGGCCCCCTTGCCGATCGCCTGGGAGGCGGCGGGCTTGACGACGTCCTTCACCCCGTCGGCGTCGGTGACCGACTTGATCACGTGGGTCTCCATGTGGACGCCGGCGTTGGCGAGGGTGCCGAAGCCGGCGGCGTTCTGCACGGCGCTGACCGAGGCCACGCCGAGCGGGAACGAGGCGGCGTCCACGTGCTGTTCGAGCTGCTCGGCCGGGATGCCCATGGCCTCGGCGGTGGCGGCCACCTTGCGCGGCCCGACCTTCTGGGCCAGGTCCACGAACGCGGTGTTGACCGAGTTGCGGATGGCGCTCACCAGGTCGATCTGGCCGTAGGAGCGGCCGCCGTCGTTGGGGATGGGATGGTCGGGGTCGGCCGCCACGCGCATCGGCGAGTTGCCGTCGACCCTGGTCGACAGGCTCAGCCCGTTGTCCAGCGCCGCCGCCAGCGTGTAGGGCTTGAAGGTGGACCCGGCCATGACCTTGGCCGAGAACGCGTTGTCGTACTGGGACTTGTCGGGGTTGCCGCCGTAGAAGGCGACCACCTCGCCCGTGTCGGGGGCGACGGCCGCCAGCCCGGTGCGCACCTTCTTCGGCGTGGCCTGCGGCAGCGTGCCCTTCACGGCCCGCTCGGCCGCCTCCATGAGCTTCTTGTCGAACGTGGTGACGATCTTCAGCCCGCCGCCGTTGATGTCCTCGTCGCTGTAGCCGCGCCGGTTGAGCTCGTCGGTGACCTGCTGGAGCATGTACTGAGCCTGGCCCTTGAGCTGGAACGGCTTCTTCGGCTCCTTGAGCTCGGGGAAGCGCTGCGCGGCCGCCTCGTCGGCGCCGAGCGCGCCCGTCTCGGCCATGGCCCTGATCACCGACTGCCAGCGGGCCTTCGCCGCGTCGAGGTCGGCGCCCTCCGGGTCGGCGAACCGGGACGGCTGCTGGATCACCGAGGCCAGGTAGGCGCCCTGGGCCACGTCGAGATCGTCGACGCCCTTGCCGAAGTAGGCCTGGGCGGCTGCCTGCACGCCGTTGGCGCCCCGGCCGAAGTAGATCGTGTTGAGGTACTGCTCCAGCACCCAGTCCTTGGACTGGGACTGGTCGACCTTGATCGAGATCATGATCTCTTTGGCCTTGCGGACCACCGAGCGTTCCTGGCTCAGGCCGCTGTAGTAGTTGCGCACGAGCTGCTGGGTGATGGTGGAGCCGCCCTGGAGCTGCTGCCCGGTGACGGTGGACCACAGGGCGCGCGCGGTGCCCTTGACCGAGACGCCGCTGTCTTCGTAGAAGGAGCGGTTCTCGGCGGCGATGACGGCGTCGCGCACGTGCCGGGGCACCTTGGCCAGCTCGACGTTCCTGCGGTCGATGCCCTGCCGGGCGATGACGGTCTTGCCGTCGCGGTAGTAGATGACCGAACCCTGGGCCGTCGCGTCCTCCTGCGTGCTGTCGGGGATGGGCGTCAGCGCCCACGCGACGCCGAACAGCGCCGCCAGCACCAGGACCCCCGCCGCGACCACGATCAGCAGCCAACGGAGCACTCGCCGTTTTCGCATCGCCGTCTTCACCACCCGGTCACGCCTCCCCGACCCCCCGTCATCTGGGCGAACGTCAAGGGTAAGCGCTCGATAACGGTGCCTCGTCCCTTCGGGTGATGCTACGGCTCGCGCATCGCCCGGCGTGGGACATCGGCGACCAACGGCAGCACCCGGTAGGGAACGGGAGTGTCCAGGGCGACGATCGAGGAGGTCCTGAGCACGCCCCGGACCTCGACGATCTCGTCGATGACGCGCTGGAGATCGGCGTTCGTCCGCGCCACCACCCGGCACATGAGGTCGCTCCCGCCGGTGACCGTGTGGACCTCCAGCACCTCGGGGATGTGCGCCAGCCGGTGCGCCACCGGGTCGTGGCCGGACACCTGCCGGATCTCCAGCAGCACGAACGCGGTCACGTCGTAGCCGAGCGCCACGGCCGAGACGTCCGGCCCGAACCCCGTGATGACGCCCCTGGACATGAGCCGGTCCAGCCGCGCCTGGACGGTCCCCCTGGCCACGCCGAGCCGGCGCGAGCACTCCAGCACGCCGAGCCTCGGCTCGGCGCTCAGCAGCGCGATGAGCCGGGCGTCCAGTTCGTCGATCGTCATGATGTACAGATTCTCCGCGGTACAGGCCGGTCAACTAGGCAGATTGTCCACTCATTCAAGCAACTCTTGCGCAACTCGTCCAGATATATCGAGAGTTGTCGGTATGAGTGATGTCTTTCCGGTGAACGGTATGCACGCCGTGGTCTTCGCTGTCGGCAACGCCAAGCAGTCCGCCCACTACTACTCGACCGCGTTCGGCATGAGGCTGGTGGCCTACCGCGGGCCGGAGAACGGCAGCCGCGACGAGGCCGCCTACGTGCTCAGTTCCGGCGGCGCCACCTTCGAGTTCCGTGCCTCCCTCCGGCCGGGCACGGACCTGGCCGGACACGTGGCCGAGCACGGCGACGGGGTGATCGACCTCGCGCTCGACGTGCCCGACGTGGAGGCCGCCTACCGGCACGCCGTCTCCCACGGCGCCCGCGGGCTGGCCGAGCCGCACGTGCTGGAGGACGAGCACGGCAAGGTGGTGGTCGCCGCCATCGCCACGTACGGCCAGACCCGCCACACGCTGGTCGACCGGTCCAACTACACCGGCCCCTACCTGCCTGGTTACGCGGCCGCGCGGCCCCTCGTGGCCCCGCCCGCCACCAAGTCGGGACGGCTGTTCCAGGCCGTCGACCACTGCGTCGGCAACGTGGAGCTCGGCAAGATGGACGAGTGGGTGGCGTTCTACCGCGAGGTGATGGGCTTCACGAACATGGCCGAGTTCGTCGGCGACGACATCGCCACCGAGTACTCGGCGCTGATGTCGAAGGTCGTGGCCGACGGCTCGCGCAAGGTCAAGTTCCCGCTCAACGAGCCGGCCGTCAGCCGCAAGAAGTCGCAGATCGACGAGTATCTGGAGTTCTACGGCGGGCCGGGCGTCCAGCACGTCGCGCTGGCGACCAACGACATCCTCACCACGGTCGACCACATGCGGGCGGCCGGGGTCGAGTTCCTCGACACGCCTGACTCGTACTACGAGGACCCCGAGCTGCGCGCCCGCATCGGCACCGTGCGCGCGCCCATCGAGGAGCTGAAGAAGCGCAAGATCCTGGTCGACCGGGACGAGGACGGCTATCTGCTGCAGATCTTCACCAAGCCGGTGCAGGACCGGCCCACGGTGTTCTTCGAGCTCATCGAGCGCCACGGCTCGCTGGGTTTCGGCAAGGGCAACTTCAAGGCCCTGTTCGAGGCGATCGAGCGTGAGCAGGAGCGCAGGGGCAACCTCTGAACCGGGTTCCCATGAGCGGGTGGCGATCAGAGGTTGACCGAGCGTACTCTTCTGATCACTGACCGGAAGGGGGCGCTCCCGCTCATGGGGTCGATGACACAGCGGGCCGCCGCGCTGCTGGCCACGCTGAGCCTGCTGGCGTGCGGCGCGACGGACCGGCCGTCCGAAGGGGCGACCGGTGCCGACTCGGGCTCCCCCCGGACCGCCGCGCCGGCCGGGCCGACGCGGGGCGCGCCCGGCATCGGCGACCCCGACTTCCCGCTCGACGGCAACGGCGGCTACGACGTCGCCCACTACGCGCTGAAGATCGGCTACGTGCCGGAGAGCAAACACCTCGACGGCGAGGCGACGATCCGGGCGACGGCCACCCAGTCGCTGTCGCGCTTCAACCTCGACCTGCGCGGGTTCGAGGTGAGCGGGGTGTCCGTCGACGGCGCCGCCGCCACGTTCTCCCGCGAGGGCGACGAGCTGTCCGTCACTCCCGCCCGGCCGCTGGCGCGCGGGGCCGCCTTCGCGGTGAAGGTGACCTACTCCGGGGTGCCGCGGCCGGTGCGCGGCTCGTCCAACCTCGGCTCCTACGGGTTCATCCCGACAGGGGACGGCGCGTTCGTCGCGTGCGAGCCCAACGGCGCCAGGACCTGGTTCCCGGCCAACGACCACCCGGCCGACAAGGCCACCTTCGACTTCGAGATCACGGTGCCCGCCGGGGTGACCGTGCTGGCCAACGGCGAGCTGGTGAGCCGCGAGCCGGCCGCCGGCGGCGGCACCACGTTCACCTGGCGCGAGTCCCACCCGATGGTCACCTACCTGGCCACGGCCACCATGGGCGAGTTCCAGCTCCGCGAGGGCAGAACCCCGGGCGGCATCCGCAACCTGGCGGCGGTCGACCCGCGCTTCGCCGGCGAGCTCGGCGACCTCTACACGAGGTCGGGCCAGATCACCGACCACTGGGTGACGGTCTTCGGCCCCTACCCGTTCTCGTCCACCGGCGGCGTGGTCGACGACTTCTCGGCGGGCTACGCACTGGAGAACCAGACCAAGCCCATGTACGGCGGCTTCAGGCCCGACCAGTCGATCATCGCGCACGAGCTGGCCCACCAGTGGTTCGGCAACAGCCTGAGCATCGAGCGCTGGGAGGACCTCTGGCTCAACGAGGGGTTCGCCACCTACGCCGAGTGGCTGTGGACCGAACACACCGGCGGCGACACGGCCGACGAGCGCTTCCGGGCCGGCCACGACCGGCCGGCGGGCGACCCGATCTGGTCCTACCCGCCCGGCGACGCCCGGCCCGACGACCTGTTCAACGAGTCCGTCTACCTCCGCGGCGCGATGACGCTGCACGCCCTGCGCGAGAAGATCGGCGACGACACGTTCTTCCGGCTGCTCAAGACCTGGACTGCGGAGCACGAGCACGGCAGCGTGACGACGGAGGAGTTCACGGCGCTGGCCGAGCGGCTGTCCGGCAAGCAGCTCGACTCCCTTTTCGACGCCTGGCTCTTCCAGCCCCGCCGCCCGGCGGCCTGACCACTCGCCGGGCTTGCCCGCGTCCCGCAGCTCGTGGATCGGTGCCGTCGGTGTTCTCGCTCACCGCGTAGCCCGGCCTATGCGGTGTTCTCGCTCACCGCGCAGGCCGCGCTCGCGGTGCCGATCAGCGTCGGCACGGCGACCGCCGCCGCCGCGCTCAGCACCAGCCGACGGCCTTCATGACGGCCGCGGCCGCGCTGGTCACCGAGCGCTCTCCCGCGTCCACCACCACGTCCTCGACCCGGGCCGCCACGAGGATGTCATCGAGCGCGCCGGAGCGGTCGAGATGCCAGCGCAGCCCCGCCTCGTCACCCTCGTGGCGTCGCGCGAGGCGCTGGTGGACGACGGGGATCGGGACCCGCAGCCGGCACACCGTGAGGTCCACGCCGACGGCCTCCTGGTGGCGCCGGCGCTCGTCCCGCGACTCGACGACGCCGGCCAGCACGAGCCGTCGCGCCCCGGCCTCCAGGTGGTTGCGCGCGACGTCGCGCAGGTTGCGCAGGGTGAGTTCGAGATTGAACGGGTCGTCCGCCGGGGCGGGCCAGGACCGGCGGAGCCAGTCGAGGTCGATGACCGCGTGCGGGATCCCGGCGGCGGCGAGAAGATCACCGGCCGCGTCCGCGACCGACGTCTTGCCGGCCCCCACGGTCCCGGTGATCAGCAGAGCGGCGGGCATCCCACCAGGGTGGCAGCGCGAGCGCTGACCGGGCAAACCGTCAGTACATGTCGCTGAAGGTGCCAGCGCGAGCGGTGACCGAGCAAAACCTCAGTACATGCCGCTAAGAGCTGCGGCGCGAGCGGTGACCGGGCGAACCGTCAGTACGTGTCGCTCGCGAGGATCAGGGCGGCGGCGCCGATCAGGCCCGCGTCCTGGCCGAGCGACGCGGGCACCACCCGCAGGCGGCGGGCAAACTCCATCCGGGCGTGCTCCCCCAGCGCCTCCTCCAGCGGGCCGAACAGCGGCTCCCCGGCCTGTGACAGGCCGCCGCCGATGGTGACCAGGTCCAGGTCGCACAGGTGGGTGGCGGAGGCGATGGCGATCCCGAGCGCCCGGCCCGCCCTGCGCATGGCGGCCACGGCCACCTCGTCGCCCGCCCGCGCGTCCGCCGCCAGCGTCCGGGCGGTGACGGCCCGCTCCTCCCGGTAGTCCCCCTGAGCCGCGGGATCGCCCGGGGTCCAGCCGTGGCCGAGCGCCCAGGCGGTCAGGGCGGGGCCGCGGGCGACCGCTTCCAGGCAGCCGTGGCCGCCGCAGCCGCACGGCGGCCCGCCGTCCGGCTCCACCACCACGTGGCCGATGTGCCCAGCGTTGCCGGTGCCGCCGTCGACCAGCCGCCCGCCCAGGACGAGCCCGCCGCCGAC
Source organism: Nonomuraea sp. NPDC049486 (assembly GCF_040676925.1). Taxonomy (NCBI): domain Bacteria; kingdom Bacillati; phylum Actinomycetota; class Actinomycetes; order Streptosporangiales; family Streptosporangiaceae; genus Nonomuraea; species Nonomuraea sp. NPDC049486. Next base: position 75,983 of record NZ_JBFAPV010000014.1, on the reverse strand, counting down.
GCCCGTCGAGACCACCATGCCCAGCATGTCCGCCACGCCCCGCCCGGCACCGCGCCAGTGTTCGGCCACCGCCAGGCAGATGGCGTCGTTGTGGACCCGTACCGGAACCCCGGGGAACAGCCCGGAGAGCCGGGCACGCAACGGGAAGCCCCGCCAGCCGGGGATGTTGAGAGGTGAGACCACGCCGGACGGCCACTCCATCGGCCCGCCGCAGCCGACGCCCACGCCCGCGACCCCGTCGGAGAGCGGGCCGATCACCTCGCGCAGGGCCCGCCAGAGCGTCTCGGCGTCCGCGTCCTGCGGGGTCGCCGCACGCCTGGTCTCCACGATCGCGCCCTCGGGGGACACCCGGGCGGCCGCCAGCTTGGTCCCGCCGACGTCGACCGCCAGGATCACTCTCCGCCCGCCGAGGAGAACACCAGGACCGACGCCGTGAACCCGTGCACGTGGTTGTGCCCGCCCACCGGCCCGACCTCGCCGGCCGCGAAGAAGCCCGCCACGCCGATCGGCCCCAGCGTGTCGCGCAGCGCCAGCGGGTCGTGGTCGGCGGTGCCGAACATCGCCGACCCGCGCCCGTTGCACGAGAACAGCAGCGCCCCGTCGACCCTGCCCAGCTCCTGCCGGTGCGCGTCGAGCATGTCGTACAGGTCCTCGTCGGCGGTGGCCGCGTCGCGCACCTGGAAGCGCACCGTACGGCCGATCTCCACGATGTCGCCGATGGCCACCGCCTCGCGCTCCGGGTCGATGCCGATCACGCCGCGGATCAGGAAGTCGCCGCGCTCGTGGCGCTCGGCGTACTCGTCCATGGCGAGCCCGATCTGCAGCCCGGCGGCGACCAGCTCGCGGTCGTCCTCGTCCAGGTCGGTGACGATGTCCTCCAGCCGGGACAGCGCGGGCTGCCCGGCCAGCTCCAGCAGCAGGTTCTCCTCGGCGCGGGTGACGACCATGTTGGGCCCGATCGGCCGGCAGCCCTGGCTGACCACGGTGGTCACGTTGACGGACCCGCTGATCAGGACGCCGATGGCGCCCTCGGTGTACATCTCGCCGTCGGCGAACAGCCGCACGGAGCCGCGCCCCTGCACCCCGTTGGCCAGCCCGCCGACCAGCGGCAGGTCGCCGAGCACGTCCATGGAGCGCTCGACGAAGGCGTCGGCCGGGAACGAGTACGGGTCGGCCAGCAGGATCGCCACGTGGTCGTCGGGGCTGCGCTCGGGCAGCCCGACCACCACGAACCGGTCCTCGGCCGTGAGCGTCTCCAGCGCGAACGTGGTCAGCTCGGCCCCTTCCAGGGTGGCCGCCCAGGCGCTCACGGAGGGCGTCAGCTCCACCCCCGTGTCGCCGCCGATCACGCCGGTGGCGCTGCAGCCGATCACGTGCGCGTCGGGCGCCATCCGCATCGCGCGCTCGCCCGCTCTGGCCACGTCGTCGGGATCGTCGCCGCACACGAAGAAGCAGACCAGGTCAGCCTGGCCGCTGAGTCGCGACAGGGCCTGGTTCACGGCCCTCTCCGCGGCTCCCACCAGGTCGGAGTCCACGGCGAGGCCGTCGGCGAAGCGGCTTGTCATCACTGCCACGCGTCTCGCCTCCCTCTGCTGGTCCAAGTACCCTAGGCCCGATTCTCCCCACTAACGGACCGAGCACGCATACGAACCGTGACGGAATAGCCGAGATCCTGATATCTCCACCAGATGCGAAACTCCCTGCCGCATCGCGTCCGGGGGACGTAGTCTCGATCCCGTGCATCAGCCTCGTATTCTGCGCGAGTTGCGAGAGAGCGGCCACGTTCATCGCACCGTAAAAGCCGAGGTCCGCGAAAACCTGCTGGCCAAGCTCCGGGCGGGCGAGCCCCGCTTTCCCGGCATCGTGGGCTTCGACGACACTGTCCTGCCTCATCTCGAACGGGCGCTGCTCGCCGGTCACGATCTGGTCCTGCTCGGTGAGCGCGGCCAGGGCAAGACCCGGCTCATCCGCACCGTCGCCGGCCTCCTCGACGAGTGGACGCCCGTCGTCGAGGGCTGCGAGATCAACGACCATCCGTACGCTCCGGTCTGCGGACGCTGCCAGGCCCTGGCCGCCGAGCTGGGCGACGAGCTGCCCGTGGCGTGGAAGCACCGCGACGAGCGCTACGGCGAGAAGCTCGCCACGCCCGACACCTCGGTCGGCGACCTGATCGGCGACATCGACCCGATCAAGATCGCGGAGGGCCGGCGGCTCGGCGACCCGGAGACCGTCCACTACGGCCTGGTGCCGCGCACCAACCGCGGCGTGTTCTCCGTCAACGAGCTGCCCGACCTGGCCGAGCGCATCCAGGTGTCGCTGCTCAACGTGCTGGAGGAGCGCGACATCCAGGTCCGCGGCTACAACCTGCGGCTGCCGCTCGACATCCTGCTCATCGCCAGCGCCAACCCCGAGGACTACACCAACAGGGGCCGGATCATCACCCCGCTGAAGGACCGCTTCGGCGCCGAGATCCGCACCCACTACCCGACGTCGGTCGAGGACGAGCTGACGCTCATCCGCCAGGAGTCCGTGCCCGACATCGGGGCGGACGTGCCCGAGCACCTCGTCGAGGCCATCGCCCGCTTCACCCGCCTGGTGCGCGAGTCCACCGCCGTCGACGCCCGGTCGGGCGTGTCGGCCCGGTTCTCGATCGCGGCCGCCGAGACCGCCGCCGCCTCGGCCGTGCGCCGGGCCGCGCTGGCCGGCGAGGAGCAGCCGGTGGCGCGGGTGTGCGACCTCGGGCCCGGCGTCCACAGCCTGCGCGGCAAGGTGGAGTTCGAGGTCAGCGAGGAGGGCAGGGAGACCGAGATCCTCGCCCACCTGCTGCGCCGGGCCGTCGCCGAGACGTTCAGGAGCCGGCTGGGGGGCATGGACCTGTCGCCGCTGACCGACAAGTTCGCCGAGGGCAACCAGGTGGAGTCGGGCGAGCTGGTGCCGGCCGGAGAGCTGCTCCGCCGCATCGGCCCGGTCCAGGGGCTGGCCAAGATCATGTCCAGGCTGGGCATGGGCGCCGGCGACGAGTCGCCCGGTCACGCGGCCGCCGCCCTGGAGTTCACGCTGGAGGGCCTCTACCTGATGCGCCGGCTGTCGAAGGACGACCTCGACGGGGTCACGGTCTACCGGACATGACGGGCATCCCGGCTCGGGTTAGCGTGGGTTCGTGATGGCCTACCGCTACGGCGAGTACCACGACGGCCCGGATCCCCTCGCTCCGCCCTACGACGTGCGGGCGGCGCTGGACGAGATGGGTGACGCCATCCTGTCCGGCTCGACCCCGGTGCACGCGCTGCGCGACCTGCTCAAGCGCGGCCTGCCCGGGGCCCGCGACCGCCGCGGCCTGGACGACATGCTGCGCGAGGTGCGGCGGCGGCGGCGCGAGCTTCGCGAGGGCGGCCGGCTCGACGGCACGCTCGAACGGGCCAGGGCGCTGCTCGACAAGGCCGTCGGCCAGGAGCGGGCCGAGCTGTTCCCCGACCCGGCCGACGACGCCAGGATGCGTGAGGCCGAGCTCGACTCGCTGCCGGAAGACACGGCCAGCGCCATCCAGCAGCTGAGCTCGTACGAATGGCGCTCGGAGGCGGCCCGGCGGACCTTCGAGGAGCTGCGCGACCTGCTGCGGCGTGAGGTGCTCGACAGCCAGTTCAGGGGGATGCGCGACGCGCTGGCCAACCCGGACCCGGAGGCGATGGAGCGGGTCCGGCAGATGATGACGGACCTGAACGACATGCTGGACAAGGACGCCAGGGGCGAGCACACCCAGGCGGACTTCGACGCCTTCATGGCCAAGTACGGCGACATGTTCCCGGAGAAGCCGCGCGACCTCGGCGAGCTGGTCGACGTCCTTGCCCGCCGCGCCGCGGCCACCCAGCGCATGCTCGCCTCCATGACCCCGCGCCAGCGCGAGGAGCTCGGCAACCTGATCAACCAGACCCTCGACCAGGCCGGCCTGTCCGAGCAGATGCGCCGCCTCGGCGAGGCGCTGCACGCCCGCCGCCCCGACCTGGCGTGGGACTCCAGCGAGCGGATGACCGGCGACGAGCCGCTGGGCATGGGCGACGCCGTCACCGCCCTGGAGGAGCTGGCCGACCTGAGCCGGCTGGAGTCGGCGCTGCGCCAGGACTACCCGGGCGCGCGGCTGGACGACATCGACGAGACCGCGGTCCGCCGCGCCCTGGGCCGCTCCGCGGTGGACGACCTGGAGGCGCTCAAGCGCATCGAACGCGAGCTGGAGGAGCAGGGCTATCTCCTGCGCCGCCGCGGCAAGCTGGAGCTGACCCCCAAGGCGGTGCGGCGGCTCGGCGAGACCGCGCTGCGCCGGGTGTTCTCCTCGCTCGACGCCGGCCGGCGCGGCGACCACGACCAGCACGACGCCGGCTCGGCCGGCGAGCTGACCGGCTCGTCACGGCCCTGGCGGTTCGGCGACGAGCAGCCGCTCGACGTGGTGCGGACCCTGGTCAACGGCGTGCGCGCGGGCGGCCTGCGCACCACCGGCGACGGCCCGTCCGTCCGGCTGTCGGTGGACGACTTCGAGGTGGCCGAGACCGAGCGGCGCACCGCCGCGGCCGTCTGCCTGCTGGTCGACCTGTCGTACTCGATGGCGCTGCGCGGCACCTGGGCCGCGGCCAAGCAGACGGCGCTGGCCCTTCAGGCGCTGGTGTCGTCCAAGTTCCCGCAGGACGCCGTGCAGATCATCGGCTTCTCCAACTACGCGAGGGTGCTGCAGCCGGACGAGCTGGCGGGCCTCGACTGGGACATGGTCCAGGGCACGAACCTGCACCACGCGCTGCTGATCGCCGGCCGCCACCTGGACCGCCACCCCGACTTCGAGCCGGTGGTGCTCGTGGTCACCGACGGCGAGCCGACCGCCCACCTGCTGCGCAACGGCCACTCCGCCTTCGAGTGGCCGCCGTCGCCGGAGACGCTGGAGCTGACTCTGGCCGAGGTCGACAAGATGACCCGCCGCCGGGCCACGATCAACGTGTTCATGTTGGCGGGCGACGACCGGCTCAAGGACTTCGTCGACGAGGTGGCCCGCCGCAACGGCGGACGCGTCTTCTCCCCCAGCGCCGACCGGCTGGGCGAGTATGTGGTCAGCGACTTCCTGAGAGTGCGCCGGGCGCGCTGGCGCTAGCGGTGTAGTAGTCGAGCGCCACGTCGAAGCCGTCGCGGCAGTTGCGGTGGGAGCGGTAGCAGGGGCGCCAGGCGGTGCTGGAGCCGAGGCCGGCGCGGGCGTCGCGGAGCGCCTCCGGCACCCGCTCCGGCCGGGGCACCAGCCCGTTGCCGAGGTAGCGGACGCCGGTCAGCTCGGTGCGGCCGCCGGCCTCTCCCGCGACGAGACGGCCCAGCCGCCACCCGCTCTCCTCGTCCCACACCAGCGCGGCGCCGTCGGCGAGGCGGATCGTCGCCTCGCGCGGCTCGCACGGGCCTTCCCACCATCCGCCGGCCTCGGCCCCGAGCTCCTCGACGACCCGGCTCACGTAGCGGCTCGGCTGGTGAAGCCACTCGTCCGAGTACGGCTCGACATGCCTGATGGCCACGGACGGCACCCCCTTGTGCCCTAAGAGTAAGGAAAAAGCAGCGGTCAATAACCCTACCCGCGATGAACGGATGCCGTCGCCCGCGCATCTAGTCATTACGGGCGATATTCGCTTCGTTTACGGGGAAGGAGGGAGCACCTATGTTCGCCATGATTGTTTTGATCGTGCTGATGGTCGTCGCCGTCACAGCCATGGAGTTGATCATGCGCAGCTCCCCCGAGGGCAAAGAGAGTGTCGAGTCTCCCTTCGAGATCGTCGGGGACTAGTCTCTCCCGCATGTCGACCCTGTTTCTTCTGCTGCACGTCGGGTTCGCGATCTTCACCCTCGGCCCGCTGACCGCGGCCCTCATGGCCGCGCCGCGTGCCATCAGGGGCAAGAACGTGCCCGTGCTGCGCAACATCGAGCGCACGACCCGGATCTACGGTTTCGCGTCGCTGGGCGTGTTCGTGTTCGGCCTGGTCCTCGGCATCGTCATGGGCGGCGGTGTGCTCGGCCGGTGGTACATGAGCGCCTCGATGACGCTGTTCATCGTCGGGATCGTGCTGCTGTTCCTCATCGACCGTGACCTGCGCGCCGCCACGAAGGCCCTCGCCAGCGAGGACACCGGTGACGACGCGCAGGTCCAGAACGGCCGGATCGCCGCGATCGGCGGCCTGCTGGCGCTGATCTGGCTGGTGATCCTGGTCCTGATGATCGTGCCTGAGTGATCAGGCGAGGGCCCGGGTGAGGTCGGCGAGCAGGTCGTCGACCGTCTCGATGCCCACCGACAGGCGCACCAGGTCGTCCGGCACCTCCAGCGGGGAGCCGGCCGCCGAGGCGTGCGTCATCCTGCCCGGGTGCTCGATGAGCGACTCGACCCCGCCGAGCGACTCGCCCAGCGTGAACAGCTCGGTGCGGCCGCACACGTCGACGGCCTCCTGCGCGCCGCCGGCCACCCTGAACGACACCATGCCGCCGAAGCGCCGCATCTGCTTGGCCGCGGTCTCGTGGCCGGGGTGCTCGGCGAGCCCCGGGTAGAGCACCTCGGTCACCTTCGGGTGCGCCAGCAGCAGGTCGACGACCCGCTCGGCGTTGTCGCAGTGACGGTCCATGCGCACGCCGAGCGTCTTGAGCCCGCGCAGCGTCAGCCACGCGTCGAACGGCCCGGCCACCGCGCCCATCGCGTTCTGGTGGTAGGCCAGCTCCTCGCCCAGCTCCCGGTCGGCGGCCACCAGCGCGCCGCCGATCACGTCGGAGTGGCCGCCGATGTACTTCGTCGTGGAGTGCACGACCACGTCGGCGCCGAGCGCGAGCGGCTGCTGGAGGTACGGCGAGGCGAAGGTGTTGTCGACGACCAGCAGCGCGCCGTTGTCGTGGGCGAGCTGGGCCAGCGCCGCGATGTCGTTGACGCCGAGCAGCGGGTTGGTCGGCGTCTCCACCCAGACGACCTTCGTCTTCTGGGTCATCGCCGCCGCCACCGCGTCGAGGTCGCCGAGCGGCACCGGGTCGAAGTGCAGGTCCCAGCGCTCGTAGACCTTCGAGAACAGCCGGTAGGTGCCGCCGTACGCGTCGTTCGGGATGATCACGTGGTCCTGCGGCCGGCACACCGCGCGGAGCAGCGCGTCCTCGGCGGCCAGGCCGGAGGCGAACGCCAGCCCGCGCGTCCCGCCCTCCACCGCGGCCAGCGCCTCCTCCAGCGCGGTCCTGGTGGGGTTGGCCGAGCGGCTGTATTCGTAGCCGTTGCGCAGGCCGCCCACGCCGTCCTGCTTGTAGGTGGACGTGGCGTATATGGGCGGCACCACCGCGCCGGTCACGGGGTCCGGGTCCTGACCTGCGTGGATCGCCAAAGTTTCGAAACCATTGGTCATACCGCCACGGTAACGGACCCGGCCCGCGATCCGGTCCCCTGCGGATCGCGGGCCGGGCCCCGGCGCCGTTCCCCGACGGCGCCATGGACGCTCGCGGCCCCTGCGAAGGCGCGAGCCCGTCTCTCAGGCCGCCGTGTGCTCCTCCGCCAGGCGGGTCTCGCGGCGCGGCAGCGGCACCACGCGGTCCTGGTCGATGTAACGGCCGCTCGCCCCCTGGGCGGGCTCGCCGTTGATGCGGGAGAGCAGCACGGGGTCGGTCAGCGCCAGCAGCACCCCGACGAGGAGCCCGGCACCCAGCAGAACGAATCCGATCGTCACCATTTCTTGCCCCCTTCTCGGACATATCCAGAATCGGGCAACGGAGGGCTGCGGCGCCTCGGCTGAAGTGCCGGTCCGCGCGGTGGGGGGTCAGCCGAATGACTGATACGACTTATCCGACTTGCGACTTACTCTCAAGGGCGTGGGGGACTCCAAACGCGTCGTGTACTGGGTCCGCCGGCTGAGTGAGATCGCCATGCTCGGCTGGCTGGGCCTGATGCTCCTGGCCGACCTCGCGGTCGCCGCCGGCGGCCTCGGCGGCGGCCTGCAGTGGCTGGTGTTCGTCGCCGGCAACGCGGGCATCGCCGCCGTGATCCTCCGCCGCCGCCACCGCGTCGAGACGTACGGGATCATGCTGTGCCTGTCGTTCGCCGTGTCGGTGCTCATGGGGGTGACCGGGACCTCCGGCGTGCCGGGGGCGGCGGAGACGGGCGCGCTGCTCATCCTGATGCTGGGCGTGCTCCGCCACGTCGAGCCGGTCAGGGACGCGGCGATGCTCGCCGTCGCCGGGCTGATCGTGCTCATGGCCGAGTCCATCGGCCGGGCGTCCACCATGGAATCGCTCGCCTACTCGTTCATGCTGTTCGCCGGCTGGTCGACGATCGCGGGCGTCGGCGGCTACCTCCGCTTCCAGCAGGAGCGCCGCAAGGAGGCCGTGCACTCCGTACGGCGCGCCGAACGGCTGGAGCTGGCCAGGGAACTGCATGACCTGGTGGCCCACCACATCACCGGCATCGTCGTCCAGGCCCAGGCGGCGCGCACCGTCGCCACGACCAGGCCGGAGGCGGTCCTGCCCGCGCTGGACGCCATCGCCGCGGCGGGCGGCGACGCGCTGACCTCCATGCGCCGGATGGTGACCGTGCTCCGCGCCGAGGAGGCGGCCCGCACGCCCGGCAGCTCACTGGCGGACCTGCGGCTGCTCACCGAGCGGTTCTCGACGGAGGGGCCCAAGGTGGCGTTCGAGATCGGCTCCGGGATCGACGACCGGACTCTGCCGCCCGAGGTCCTCACCACCCTGCACCGGGTGCTCCAGGAGGCGCTCACCAACATCCGCAAGCACGCCCAGCAGACCGCGTGGGTCGAGGCCGACCTGCGGCGCCACGACACGGCGGTGGTGCTGCGCGTACGCAACCACGGCTCGGCCGCCAATCCCCGCCTGGCCCGCCTGGGCGGCGGCTTCGGCCTGGTGGGCATGGCCGAACGCGTCGAAGCCCTCGGCGGCCGCCTGCACGCCGGCCCCACCCCCGAAGGCGCCTGGCAGGTCACCGCCGAGTTCCCGCTCTCCTGGTCAGGAGCCTGACCCGTACGCCTGGTGGAACCGCTCCTCGCCCAGGGCCGCGAGGGTTCTGGCCGTGATCCGGTCGACGTCGTGGCGCTCGCCGTGGGCGAGCGGGGTGCCCACGGCCTCACGGAGCGCCGCCGCACGGCCCAGGAGCGTCGCGGCGCGGCCGGGGTCGCCCGCCAGCGAGTACGCTCCCGCCAGCCCTTCCAGAGCGAGCGCCTCGGCCCTGGGCTCGCCGAGGGCGGCGTCGTACCCCTCCCGGTGCAGGGCCAGGGCCGTCTCCGCGTCGCCCCGCTGCTCGGCGGCGAAGCCGAGCTCCGCCAGGAAGAACGCCAGGCCCGGCGTGCCCCCTACCTCGCGCAGCCAGCCCAGCCATCGCACCAGCAGTTCCTCGGCACGCTCGTACCGCCCCTGCCGCCGGGCGCTCATGGCCAGGCCCAGCTCGGCATGCTCCTCCGCCGACTTGTACGACTGCTCGACGGCCAGGCGGCGGGCCCGCTCGTGGTAGTCGTCGGCGCGGGCGTGGTCCCCGGCCAGCAGCGCGATCCGCCCGACGGCCGACAGCCTGAACGAGACCTCGGAGCCCAGTTCCTCGGCCAGCTTCAGCTCCTCGTGCCGCAGCCGCTCGGCCTCGGCGTAGTCGCCGCGCTTCTCGGCCAGCCGGTCGAGGCTGTCCATCGCCTCGATCTGCCCCCACCCGTCACCGAGTTCGCGGAAGATCGCCAGGCTGCGCTCGGCGTCGCGGCGCATCCCCGGCAGGTCACCGCGCCGCTCGGCCAGCTTGGACCTGAGTGCCAGCACCGCGGCCACGCCCCACCGGTCGCCCAGCTCCTCGTACGCCCGCAGCGCCCGCCCCGCCGCCTCCTCGTGCGCGGCGAGGTCCCCGTACGCCCACCGCACGTGGCTGAGGAACCAACCGGCCAGCGCCCGGCCCTCCAGGTCCAGATCCTCGTACGGGACGGGCGTCGCGGTCTCCCCGGTCGCCATCGTCACCCCGGCCAGCCACACGGCCGCCCGCGCCCGCTCCTGCCTGCCCACGGCCGCCTCCGGGCCGGTGGACGCGAGGGCCGCCGCCAGGGAGCGGCGGGCCTCGCCCAGCCTGCCCCGCAGGAACCAGTACCAGGCGAGGGCGTTCACCAGTGGCAGCGGGTCCGGCCCGGCGAGGGCGCGCCGGAAGTTGGCGCTCTCCTGGTCCAACCGGGCCAGCCACTCGCGTTGCCGCCGCCCGCGCAGCTCGGCCCGCTCGGCGAGCCGGGTGTAGTGGCGCGCGTGCCGTTCCCTGATCAGGTCGTCCTCGCCCGCCTCCCGCAACCGCTCCACGCAGTACGCCGACACCGACTCCAGCAGCCGGTAACGCGGTCCCGGGGTGACCAGGGACCGCTGGACCAGCCGTACCAGCACGTCCACCACGTCCACGCCGGGCTCCGCGCAGACCTCCTCGGCCGCCTCCAGCGTGCACCCGTCGGCGTGCGCGGCCAGCCGCCGCAGCACGATCCGCTCGGGCCCGGACAGCAGCTCCCAGCTCCAGTCGATCATCGCCCGGAGCGTCCGCTGCCGGGCGGGCGCGTCCCGCATGCCGGAGTTCAGCAGCCGGAACCGGTCGTCGAGCCGGGCGGCCAGTGCCTCGACGCCGAGCGCCCGTACCCGGGTGGCCGCCAGCTCCAGCGCCAGCGGGATGCCGTCGAGCCGCTCGCAGATGGCGGCCACGGCCGGACCGGGCTCGATCCCCGCGCGATCGGTGAACAGGCGCACCGCCGCGTCCCCGGAAAGGGGCGCCACCACCCTGACGTGCTCGCCCGTGACGCCGAGCGGCTCCTGCCCGGTGACCAGCACGTCCAGTCCGGGCGCGGCCTTGAGCAGCGCGGAGACCACCTCGGCCGCCTGCTCGACCAGGTGCTCGCAGTTGTCGACGACCAGCAGCGTGCGCCGGGCCGCCAGCACGCGCGCCAGCCGGGGCAGCAGCGGCCCTGACGCGTCGTCCCGCACCCCGAGCGCTCCCGCGATCGCCTCGGCCACGTCCCCCGCGCCGATCAGCTCGACCAGCCACACGCCGCCGGGGTACACCTCCGGCGAGGTCAGCCCGCCCGCCGCCGCCACGGCCAGCCGGGTCTTGCCCACCCCGCCGGGCCCGGCGAGCGTCACCAGCCGCCTCTCCCCGAGCAGGGCGCGCACCTCGGCCACGTCACCGTCCCGGCCGATCAGATCAGTGACGGGTGCGGGCAGATTGGTGCGCGCGCCCGGAGAACCGTCCACCGTACGAGAAGCGCCGACCTGAGACGAGCCGGGTTGGAGCAGGGCGGCATGAGACGGGGTGGTGCGGCGGGTCGGGAGGGACGGGTCCTGGCGGAGGATGGCCTGGTGCAGGTCCCTCACCTCGGGAGCGGGGTCGACGCCCAGTTCCTCGGCGAGCCGGGCGCGCAGGGCGGCGAAGGCCGCCAGGGCCTCGCTCTGGCGGCCGTCCCGGTACAGGGCCCGCATGTGGAGGGCGGTGAGGCGCTCGCGCAGCGGCTGCTCCGCCACCAGGGCGCCCAGGTCGACGGGCTCGCCGAGGGTCAGCCGGATCTCCGACAGCTCCTCCAGCGCCGTCAACCGCTGCTCGCCGAGGCGGGCGATCTCCGGAGCAACGAAGCCCTCGTCGGCGAAGTCGGCGTACGCGGGCCCGCGCCACAGCGCGAGGGCCTCCTCGACAACCGCGGCGCGCCCCGGCGCCCCTCCCCCAGGAGAGGCGGGGACGCGAGAGGTGAGCAGGGTACGGAAGAGGTCCGCGTCCACCGTCACCCCGTCGAGGCGGTACCCGGAAGGACCGTGGCGCACCAGCGACGGCGAGCCCAGGGCGCGGCGGAGCTGGGAGACGCGGGCCTGGAGGGTGCCCGCGGGATCGCGCGGCGGCCGGTCACCCCAGATGTCGTCGATCAGGCGGTCAGCCGGGACCGGGCCGCCCCCGCGCGCCACCAGGGCCGCCAGCAGCACGCGTACCTTGCGATCGGGCACCCGCAGCGGCGCGCCGGCGTCCGACCACGCCTCCAGCGGCCCCAGCACTCCGATACGCACCACGTCATGGTCAACCCGTGGCAGGCCGTAAGGATTTCCGAAGGGGCCCGCAACAGTCTGGACCCATGAGTGAAGTGACAGTGATCGGCCTGGGGCCGATGGGATCGGCCATGGCCGAGACGTTCCTGGCGGCGGGTCACGAGGTGACCGTGTGGAACCGTACCGCGAGCAAGGCGGACCCGCTGGTGGCCAAGGGCGCCACGCGGGCGGCCGAACCCGCGACGGGCGAGTTGCTGGTGATCAGCCAGACCGCCTACCAGGCGATGTACGAGAGCCTCGGCGAGGCGAGGCTGGACGGGAAGACGCTGGTCAACCTGAGCTCCGGCACCCCTGACGAGCTACGTGAGGCGGCCGGGTGGGTGGCGGAGCGGGGCGGCACGCTGGTCACGGCGGGCATCATGGTGCCGCCGCCGGGGATCGGCCAGCCGGGCGCGTACACGTTCTACAGCGGCCCGAAGGAGGCGCTCGACCGGTACGCGGGCATCCTGGAGGCGCTGTCCGAGGTGACGTACGTGGGCGAGGACCCCGGGCTGGCGATGATGTACTACCAGGCCCAGCTGCTGATGTTCTGGTCGTCGCTGACGAGCTTCATGTACGCGGCCGCGCTGGTGGGGACGGCGGGGGTGCGGCCGACGGCGTTCGCGCCCCTCGCCCAGGGGCTCCACGGCGAGCTGGCCGCCGACGGCCCCATGGGCTACATCAAGATCCTGAGCGAGGAGCTGGAGTCGGGCGTCTACCCGGGTGACGAGAACAGCCTGCACATGCAGACCGTCGGCATGGGCCACGTGGTGGAGACGCTGCGCGCCGCCGGGCTGGAGACCACGGTGCCGGAGGCCCTGCACAGACTGTTCGCCCGCGCCGACGCCGAGGGACACGGCCACGAAGGCATCACCGCCGTGGTCGAGTCGATCAGGAAGCCGGGGTGAAGGGAACCCGCTCAGCTCCATGAGCGGGTTCCCAGGTGACTAGTGGTTGGCCAGGAAGGCGAGCAGGTCCTGCCGGGTGAGGAGCCCGGCGGGCTTGCCCTCCTCCAGCACCACCGCGGCGTCCGCCTTCTCCAGCGCCTCGACCGCCCGCGACACCGGCTCGCCACTGCCGATCATGGGCAGCGGGGACGACATGTGGTCGGCGATCGGGTCGTCGGAGGAGAGCTTGCCGCGGTAGAGCGCCTCCAGCAGGTCGCGCTCCACGATGGAGCCGACCACCTCGGCCGCCATGACCGGCGGCTCCTCCTTCATGACCGGGAGCTGGGAGACCGAGTATTCGCGCATGATGGAGATCGCGGTGCCGACCGACTCGTGCGGGTGGGCGTGCACGAACTTGGGCAGCCCCTCGCCCTTGCGGGCCAGCACGTCGCCCACCAGCTCCTCCTCCGAGGAGGTGGTGAGGAAGCCGTAGTCGGCCATCCAGTCGTCGTTGAAGATCTTGGACAGGTAGCCGCGGCCGCCGTCGGGCAGCAGCACCACGATCACGTCGTCCGGCGCGGCCTTGGCCGCCACCTGGAGCGCCGCCACCACGGCCATCCCGCACGAGCCGCCGACGAGCAGCCCTTCCTCGCGGGCGAGCCTGCGGGTCATGTTGAACGAGTCCTTGTCGGACACCGCGATGATCTCGTCGCAGATGCCGGTGTCGTAGGTGTCGGGCCAGATGTCCTCGCCCACGCCCTCCACCAGGTAGGGCCTGCCGGAGCCGCCCGAGTAGACCGAACCCTCGGGGTCGGCACCGATGATCTTGACCCGGCCGCCGGAGACCTCCTTGAGGTAGCGGCCGGTGCCGCTGATCGTGCCGCCGGTGCCGATGCCGGCCACGAAGTGGGTGATCCGGCCCTCGGTCTGCTCCCAGATCTCGGGGCCGGTGGAGTGGTAGTGGGACTCCGGGTTGTCGACGTTGGAGTACTGGTCGGGCTTCCAGGCGTTCGGGATCTCCGCGGCCAGCCGGTCGGACACCGAGTAGTAGGACTCGGGGTGGTCGGGCGCGACCGCGGTCGGGCAGACCACCACCTCGGCCCCGTACGCGCGCAGCACCGCGATCTTGTCGTGGGCCACCTTGTCGGGCACCACGAACAGGCACCGGTAGCCCTTCTGCTGGGCCACGATGGCCAGGCCCACGCCGGTGTTGCCGGACGTCGGCTCGACGATGACGCCACCGGGCCGGAGTGCGCCGGAGGCCTCGGCGGCCTCGATCATGCGGACCGCGATGCGGTCCTTCACCGAGCCGCCCGGGTTGAAGTACTCGACCTTGGCGAGCACCTGAGCGGGCAGCCCCGACGAGACCTTGTGCAGGCGGACGAGCGGCGTGTTGCCTATGAGCTCGACCAGGGAATCATGTACGCGCACCGAGGTGTTCACCTTCTTTGCCGAAGCTTGGTCAGCCGATTCGTGGCCGGGAACCCGTGAGGGTGGCGGGCACTCAGCTAGTTTCAACCAAACGCTACCGCCGAGCTGGGGTGGAGGGGAAAACGCACGTGGTGTGGGCAGCGGGCGCGGCGCGGGCCGCGCGCAGGATCGCGGCCGCGGCGGCGCTCGGGGGCGGCGGGCTCACGGCTCTCGGCGCGACCGCGTACGCGTTGCTGATCGCCGAGGGCCTGCTGGCCCGCCGCACGATCGGCACCCCGCACGGCCTGTACGGCCCGTCGTCCGACGGCGTCTACGGCGACTATCCGGGCCCGCCGCTCAAGATGGCCATGCTCGGCGACTCCACCTCCGTCGGGCTGGGCATGACCGATCCGGGCAAGACGCCCGGCGTCCTGATCGCCTGCGGGCTCGCGGCCGTCGCCGAGCGGCCGGTGGAGCTGCGGGTCGTCGGCAAGTCCGGGGCTCCCTCCGCCGAGCTGGGCGAGCAGGTGGACGCGGTGCTGCCGATGCGGCCCGACGTCGCCGTGATCTTCGTGGGCGCGAACGACGTCATCACCAAGACGCCGCCGGCCACCGCCGTCCGCCACCTGATCAAGGCGGTGCGGCGGTTGCGCGAGTCGGGCGCCGAGGTGATCGTCGGCACCTGTCCCGACCTGGGCACGGTCCGGCCGATCGCGCAGCCGCTGCGCTGGGTGGCGCGCCGCTGGAGCCGCCAGATCGCCGCCGCGCAGACGGTCGCGGTGGTCGAGGCGGGCGGGCGTACGGTGGCGTTCGCCGGTCTCCTGGGCAAGGAATTCCACGCAAATCCGGGCGAGATGTTTGGACCGGATCGTTTCCATCCATCTGACCGAGGTTATGCACAGGCTGCTTACGCGGTGCTACCTTCTGTATGCGCCGCGCTGGGGTTGTGGCCCGAGCCGCGACCCGAGCCCGGCGAAGGACTGCAACCGATCTACATCGCGGCGGCGACGGCCGCGGAGGAGCCCGGCACCGAGGTTTCGGCAACCCAGGTCGACGGGCGGACGACCGGCACCCACGGCAGGTGGGCGACGTTGTTCCGCCGCCGTCGGCTCGGGGGGCAGCTCAACGACGCCTAGATCCGGTCACTCTCCGATCTGGAGTCGTCACTCGGTGTCCCTTTGGAGGGATTTGCCCGTGCTCCGGCCTTCCGCTCTCGCCCTCGCCGGCACCCTGGCCCTGGCCGGCTGCTCCGGCAGCGACGCCGCCACCGCCGACTTCCCGACCTGGCACAACCCCGCCGTCAACGCGGTCAGCCGGATGGCCACGGCCGGCGGGGTGGTGACCACCACCTCCATGAAGTCCGACGGCACGCTGGAGACCGTCGCCCTCGGCCTGTCCGACGGCAAGAAGCTCTGGGCCCACCCCGCGACCATGGCGGGCCGCCTCCCCGGCATGGGCGTCTCCGCCCCCGCCATCGTCGAGACGACGGGCGGCCAGGCGATCGTCGCGGCCCTCGACCCGGCGAAGAAGGGCCGCTGGAAGGCGACGCTCATCGTCCGCGACGCCCGCACCGGCGAGCAGAAGTGGACCCGCCCGGTCCACTCCACGTTCGGCCCGCAGCGCTGCGGCCCCTACCTGTGCATGTCCGAGCACACCGCGCTGTCCTCGGCCCGCGTGGTGGTCCTCGACCCGGCCACCGGCAAGCAACTGTGGAAGCTGCCCGGCATCGCCGAGGTCGAGTGGTCCGACTCCCAGCAGGTCGTGATGCTCCGGCTGGCCGCCAACCCGACGCTCGAGTCGTACGAGCTCAAGACCGGCAAGCTGCGGTGGCAGCAGCCGATCGAGCAGGCGCTCGGGCCGGGCATCGACCTGTCGGGCGGCTGGGCGTTCGGCGCCAGCGGCGACGACCTGATCGGCTACGTCGCCCCCTACACCAACCCGCAGACGAAGAAGACCTCGGCGTTCGGGCTGTTCTCGGCGAAGATCAGCGACGGCACGATCAACTGGATGCGGCCCTCGGTGGTGCGCGTCTACCCCAGCGGCAGCCCCGGCTACGCCCCCGTGGTGCGGCCGGTCGACCAGCGCGGCGCCTACGGCGGGTTCGCCAGGCTCGATGCCGGCAACGGGCGCGTCATCGGCCAGATCACCGCCGCCGACGTGCCGGGCTCGGGCTGGTGGCTGGCGTTCCCCAACCACATGGACAAGCTCGGCTTCCTCAAGCACGGCCACAAGGGCACCGCGTTCGACCTGGTCAGCGGGAAGCCGGTGGCCGTCGAGGACCAGCGCGGGTGGTCCTTCTGCGTGACCGACCCCAAGCCGCTGCCCCTGCGCGGGCAGGCGCCCGGCTTCTACTCCATCGCCGCCGTGTGCGAGTTCGACCTGGCGTCGGGCAAGCGGATCGCCGACGCGTCCGCCCCGCCGTCCTGGTTCACCGGCAGCCAGCAGGGCTGGCGGCTGTGGCGCGACGAGAAGGGCGCCATGCACGCCGTCCACGACGGCACCGCGCCCACTCCGGGGATGTACGGCTGACCCACGGGCCTCGATCGCGGGAAGAGGGCGGGGCCCCTGATGTTGCGCGAATGGTATTGGAATATAGTTCTAATACTGTGCCGACAAAGGAGGGGCCATGCCCGAGGCCGTCATCGTAGCCACCGCCCGCTCGCCCATCGGGCGGGCCTTCAAGGGGTCGCTGAAGGATATGCGCCCCGACGACATGACCGTTCAGATGATCCAGGCGGCCCTGGCCAAGGTGCCCCAGCTCGACCCGCACTCCATCGACGACATCATGCTGGGCTGCGGCCTGCCCGGCGGGGAGCAGGGCTACAACATGGGCCGCGTGGTCGCGGTGATGCTGGGCCTGGACGACGTGCCCGGCACCACCGTCACCCGCTACTGCTCGTCGTCGCTCCAGACCACTCGGATGGCGTTCCACGCGATCAAGGCCGGTGAGGGCGACGTGTTCGTCTCCGCCGGCGTGGAGGCGGTCTCCCGGTTCGCCAAGGGCAACTCCGACTCCCTGCCCGACACCATGAACCCGATCTTCGGCGAGGCCGGTGAGCGGACCAAGTCGTACGCCGCCGGCGGCAAGACCTGGCATGACCCGCGCGAGGACGACCAGGTGCCCGACGTCTACATCGCGATGGGCCAGACGGCCGAGAACGTCGCCCAGCTCAAGTCCGTCAGCCGCCAGGAGCAGGACGAGTTCGGCGTGCGGTCGCAGAACCTCGCGGAGAAGGCGCTGGCCGACGGGTTCTGGCAGAAGGACATCACGCCGCTGACGCTGCCCGACGGCACCGTGGTCAGCAAGGACGACGGCCCGCGCGCCGGCACCACCTACGAGAAGGTCTCGACCCTGCAGCCGGTCTTCCGTCCGGACGGCACGATCACGGCGGGCAACTGCTGCGCGCTCAACGACGGCGCGGCCGCGGTGGTCGTGATGAGCGACACGAAGGCGGCGGAGCTCGGCATCACCCCGCTGGCCAGGATCGTCTCGACGGGCGTCTCCGGCCTGTCGCCGGAGATCATGGGCCTGGGGCCGGTGGAGGCCAGCAAGCAGGCCCTCGCCAGGGCCGGCATGGCGATCGAGGACGTCGACCTGGTGGAGATCAACGAGGCGTTCGCCGCTCAGGTCATCCCGTCTTACCGCGAGCTCGGCATCGACGTCGACCGCCTCAACGTGAACGGCGGCGCGATCGCGGTCGGGCACCCGTTCGGCATGACGGGCGCCCGCATCACCTCGACGCTGATCAACAGCCTCCAGCACCACGACAAGACGATCGGCCTGGAGACCATGTGCGTGGGCGGCGGCCAGGGCATGGCGCTGCTCCTTGAGCGCCTGAGCTGACGACCGCGAGTGGGGGCCGGGCTCAGCCGTGGAAGTCGGGCCCGGCCCGCTCCGGCGTGATGCGCAGGACCACCCGCCGTTCGCGGACCATGGCCGCGCGGTAGTCGTCCCAGTCGGGATGCTCGCCGGAGATGTCGCGGTAGTAGGACACCAGGTGGTCCATGGCCTCGGGCAGGGAGATGATCTCCGCGGTGCCCTCGACCTGGATCCACTGGCCGTAGAAGGCGTCGGTGAAGGCGCAGATGGCCACGTGGGGGTCCCTGCGCGCGTTGCGGGTCTTGACCGCCGTCTCCCTGGAGCTGACGACGATGCGGCCCTCGGCGTCGACGCCGACGACGACCGGTGACATCTGCGGCCGTCCGTCGGCGTGCCGGGTCAGCAGGACGGCCCTGTGGTTGCGGGCGAGGAACTCTCGCGCTGTCTGCAGATCCATGGGGATCATCGTACGGAGCGGCGTCGTGGAGGAGGTCGCCGTGCCGTCGTGATCGCGTCGTGATGTCCCGAGGGGGCATGCCTGCGCCCGTGCCGCGGCACGGGCGCAGGGTAGGCGGTGGGGGCTCTAGATGAAGCCCATGCGGTTACGGCGGAACCGCTCGTGCTCGTGAACGATCGCGGCGGCGTAGCCGTGGGTCAGCCCGTGCTCGTCGGCGAGCCAGTTGGCCCGCTCGGCGCACCTCAGGAAAGACGGGCCGTTGTCGATGGCTTGGAACCACTCTGGGAGTTCGCGTCCCGTGATGGCAGGGACTCTGGCGATCAGCTTCGTCTGCGTCTCCGGTGAGTGGTTCAAGGACATGGGCACCTCCACGGATTAAGGTCCTTTGCTTGACACTGCAACACCACTTGCGGAAAGGCAAGACCCCAGTTCGCGATCCTTTTGTTACGGCAGGTGGATTTCCGGTCGCACAAAGAGAGGGCCCCGCCGAACGGCGAGGCCCTCTGGTGCTGACGGTGTCAGTCGCTACTGGTGAAGTAGCTGATGAGGCGGAGCATCTCGATGTAGATCCACACCAGGCTCAGCGTGAGGCCGAAGGCGCACTGCCAGGCGAACTTCTCCGGGGCGCCCTGCTTGACGCCCTGCTCGACCGAGTCGAAGTCGAGGAGCAGGAAGAAGCAGCCGAGCAGGATCATCGCGACGCTGAAGACGATGGCCAGCGGGCCGCCGTCACGCAGGCCCAGGCCGCCCTCGACGAAGAAGCCGGCGATCAGGTTGACCAGGATCAGGCCGAGCGCCGCGACCGCCGCCGCGACGACGTACTTGACCAGCTTGGGGGTGACGCGGATGATGCGCAGCGTGTAGACGGCGAGTGTGCCGGCGAACGCCATGGCGGTGGCGAGCACCGCCTGGACCACGATGCCGTTGATCTGCGAGTCGAACACACTGCTCACGGCGCCGAGGAAGACGCCCTGGAAGGCGGCGTAGCCCAGGATGAGCGCCGGGTTGGTGCTCATCGTGAACGAGGCGATCAGGCCGAGGACCAGAGCCACGATGGCGGAGCCGATGGCCACGGCCAGGGGGACGTCGAGATACCACGAGGCGGCCGCCGCCACGACGAGCGTGCCCAGCGTCATGAAGCCGCGGACCACCACGTCGTCGATGGTCATCGTGCGGTAGGCGGGCTGCGCCGGGGGGGCGTACGACGGAGAGTCGTACATGTTCTGCAACTGCTGTGGGGTCGGGGTCGCCTGGCTGCCCCAGCCTGCCGACTGTGACCTACTGAATACGGGGTTCTTGCTCTGCATCGCTGCCTCCTGCGCCGAGCCTATGGGACCGGGCGGCACCTAGGTCAACTAGCGCTCAGATCTATGTAGCTTCGAGACTTCAGCAGGGAGGTCAACGTACGTGACGCTCCGGAAGTTCCCGACGAGGTAAAGCCGAAATTCGCTGCATTTCCCGTGGTAGAGAGCCGGTGCCCCCGGCGGGATTCGAACCCGCACCGCAACCCTTTTAAGGGGTTTGCCTCTGCCATTGGGCTACGGGGGCGCCGCAATCATACGAAACGGACCATGCTTCCGGTGGGCACAACTTCGCATCACCCGCCACATCTGTGAAGTCTGCGGTGAAGTGATAGGGCTCCGGACACTCTGTCCAGGAAGAGTATGCCGTCCAGATGGTCCAGTTGGTGCTGAATACACCTGGCTTCGAATGCGTCAGCTTCGATGGTGACGGGCTCTCCGCTTCCTGGCAAACGCCCACGTACGGTGATATGTGTGGCCCGCCGGACATCGGCGGTGAGGTCCGCGACGGAGGCGCAGCCCTCGCGCCCGGAGTCCCAGCGGGCGGCCTCCGCGAGGCGAGGATTGACCACCACGAGCTCTCCCGCCCAGGACCGGGTCCGGGGGTGGCTGCGGGCGTCGAAGGCGATCAGGCGCCAGCTCAGGCCGATCTGGGGCGCCGACAGCCCGGTGGCGGGCTCGCGGCGGAGGGTGGCGAGGAGGTCGGCCGCGGCGGACACGACCGCCGGCGCGGTGGGGTCGACCTCCTCGGCCGGCGACGACAGGACGGGATGGGGGGCGGGCAGCACCGGCCGCGCCGTCCCCGTCACGCCGGAAGTCTGCGCCCCGGGCGCCCCGGAGCCGGTCACAGCAGATCGGGTTCGACGGGGCGGAAGGTGATCTCGGAGTCGAGCCCGGCTCCGACGGCGGCCAGCCGCCGCATCAGGTCGGCCACGTCCACCTTCTCCGGCAGCTCGACGTCGGCGATGAGCACGTACAGGCGGCCGGTGAGCCGGGTGCTCATCCCGGTGATGTTGCCGCCGTCGGCGGCGAGCACGGTGCTGATCCCGGAGATGATGCCCGGCCGGTCGGGACCGTGCACCGTGAGCACGTAGCCGAGGCCGTTCTCCCGGCGGCGGAAGTCGCGGCGGGCCGCGACGGCGGCGGCGGTCACCACCAGGTCGGGCGCCGTGAGGTGCTTGGTCAGCTCGTCGGCGCTCAGCTCGCCGTTGACCAGCAGCATCATGGCGACGTGCCCGCCCAGCAACGTCATCGTGGAGTCCTGGATGTTGGCCCCGCACCCGGCCAGCGCCCCGGTGACCGCGGCGATCACTCCCGGCCGGTCCACGCCCAGCACGGTCACCGCTGACAGCCCCACCCGCGATCCCCCTCCGATCGGCCGGTGGGCGCCGGCACGCCCCGGCGCTCACCGGGGCGCGTCGCCGATCCGGGCTCAGCGGCGCATCGTCGCGACCGCCGCCCTGAAGCCCTCGCGCGGGTGTTCCATCTCACCCAGGGAGATGGTCTCCCGCTTGAAGAACAGGGCCAGGGTCCAGTCGACGACGACGCGGACCTTGCGGTTCAGCGTCGGCACCCGCGACAGATGGTAAGTGCGGTGCATGAACCATGCAGGGAATCCGCGAAGCTTGATGCCATAGACGTTGGCCACGCCCTGATGCAGGCCCAGACCGGCGACCGATCCGACGTACTTGTGGCTGTATTCGGCCAGTTCCTGCCCGCGGAGGTAGCGGACGATGTTGTCGCCGAGCACCTTGGCCTGGCGGACGGCGTGCTGGGCGTTGGGCGCGCAGAACTCGCCCGGGTTCGTCAGGTCGGGCACCGCCGCCAGGTCGCCCGCCGCGAAGGCGCCGGGGGTGTCCTCGACGGCGAGGGTGGCCAGGGTCCTGATCCGGCCGCGCTCGTCGAGCGGCAGGTCGCTGGAGCTGACGACCGGGCTGGGCTTGACGCCGGCCGTCCACACGAGCGTCTCGGCGTCGAACTCGGTGCCGTCCGACAGCACCACGTGGCCGCCCGTGCAGGACTCCAGCCGGGTCTCCAGCCTGACGTCGATGCCGCGCTCGCGCAGCTGCTCCAGCGTCCACTTGCCCATTTCGGGGCCGACCTCGGGCAGCACCCGGTTCGTCGCCTCGACGAGCACCCAGCGGACGTCCGACGGCTTGATGTTGCGGTAGTAGCGGGTGGAGTCCTTGGCCATGTCCTCCAGCTCGGCCAGCGCCTCCACGCCGGCGAAGCCCGCGCCCACGACCACGAAGGTCAGCGCCCTGCGGCGCACCTCGGGGTCGTCGGTCGACTCGGCCACGTCGAGCAGGTGGAGCACCCTGTTGCGGAGCGCGATGGCCTCGCCCACGGTCTTGAATCCGATGCCGATGTCGGTGAGCCCGGGGATCGGCAGCGTACGGGAGATCGAGCCCGCCGCCATGACGACCACGTCGTAGGCGAGGTCGCGCGCGTCGCCCTCGGGCGGCTGGAAGGTGACGGTCCTGGCCGCGTGGTTGACCTTGGTCACCCGTCCGTTGAGTATCCGCACCTTGGGCAGCACCCGCCGGAGCGGGGCCACCATGTGCCGGGGCGAGAGGTTGCCCGCCGCGGCCTCCGGCAGGAACGGCTGGTAGGTCATGTAGGACTGGGGATCGATGATCGTGATGCTGACGGAGCCGTCGCGCAGCTCCCGGCGCAGGCGGCGCTGCAGGCGCAGTGCCGTGTAGAGGCCGACGTACCCACCGCCGACGATCAAGATGTGCTTGTTCATCCTGAAGCCCCATCCCTCGTGGAGTGCTTGTGAAAGCATTCACAAGCCTACGTCCGCCTCTCCCCGGACGCCAATCTCCGCGTGATGGGATGCGTCACACCGACAGCTCGCCCGCCCGTATGAAGACCGCGTCGAGCATCTCGGCGGTGACCCTGCCGGTGAACGTGTTCTGCTGGCTCGGGTGGTAGCAGCCGAGCAGCGTGACGGGCGCGTCCCCGTACGAGACCGCCAGCTCGACGCCGTGGCCGAACGGCGGGCGGCTGCGCGGCAGGGCGTAGCCGGCCTCCTTGAGCGCGGGCCACATGGCCTGCCAGGCGTAGCCGCCGAGCGCGACCACGACCCGGACGTCCGGCGCCACCAGCGCGAGCTCACGGGCCAGCCAGGGGAAGCAGGCGGCCTTCTCCTCGGGCAGCGGCTTGTTCGCGGGGGGCGCGCAGCGGACCGAGGCCGCCACCCTGGCGCCGATCAGCTCCTGCCCGTCGCCGGCGTGCGTGCTGGTCGGCTTCGCGGCCAGGCCGGTGCGGTGGAGCGAGGCGAACAGCCAGTCGCCGCTGCGGTCGCCGGTGAAGATCCGGCCGGTCCTGTTGCCGCCGTGCGCGGCGGGGGCCAGCCCGACGATGAGCACGCGCGGACGCTCGTCGCCCCACCCGGGGACGGGGCGCCCCCAGTAGGTCTCGTCCGCGAAGGCCCGCCGCTTGACCTCGGCGACCTCCTCGCGCCAGGCGACCAGGCGCGGGCAGGCCCGGCAGACCGACTGCCTGGCGGTGAGCTCCGCCAGCGTGGCGCTGCTCTCCGCGAGGCGGCGCACGCCGCCGGGGTCTCGGGCGACCGGGGTGTCGGCGGTGGCCGGGTCGTCCGGCCACCCGGTGCCGGGAGGTACGAAGCTCATGCATCGATGGTGCCGGATGTCCGGGACCGCCACGAACCAGGCCGGACAACGAAGAACCGGGCGGCGTCACGTGGACACCGCCCGGCTCAGCTCGACTGATCAGGCAGGCTTCTCAGTCTGCGGGGCCTCCTTGGGCGGGCAGGTCGCGCTGAACTGCGACGTGCCGGAGGAGGTCGCGTTGGGGCTGACGACGACGAGCTCGACAGAGCCCGCGGTCACCGAGGCGCCACGCGTGCCGCCGACGCCCCACGTCACGTCGAGGCTGCCGTTGACCTGGCGCTCGAGCGTGTTGTGGTCACGCTTGCCGTCGACCACCCAGTAGTACTGGACGGTCGCCGGGCCGGTGCTGGTCAGGGTCGCCTTGAAGTCGACCCCGGGGCCCCGGTTGTCGGCGCACATCTCGTTGCGCTGACCGGCCACCGAGACGCTGGAGACGGAGACCGTGGGCTTCGGAGCCTGGCAGGCGGCGTACGACTGCGCAATGCTGTCGCGGTCGTTGGAGCCGAACACCGACAGGCGGACGGTGCCGCCGTTCTTCGCCGCACCCGAGAGCGCGGTGTCGGACAGGGTGACGGTCTTCGCGCCGCCCCGGTGGAAGGTGGTGGAGCCCGAGTCGACGGTGCTGCCGTTCACCGACCACACCCAGCGGACGCGGTCGGAGCCGCTGGCGCTGACCCTGGCGTGCGCGCTCACCTTGCACCCGTCGTGGTTGGTCGCCGTCACCAGGTTGGAGGCGTCGACCTTCACCCGCGGAGCGGGCGCCGGGGTGTAGTCCTTGCAGTGGACCTTGTAGTAGGCACGGTTGGAGACCGCACGGTCCGGGCTGAGGACCTCGAGCACCGCGGAGCCGCTGTGGCTGTGGCGCGGCGAGAAGCCGACGCCGACCTTACGCGAGTCCCGCACCTTGACCTTGCCGTAGTCGACGGTCTTGCCGTTGACCACCCAGCGGTAGCGGACCCAGGACGGGCGCTCCACGCTGATCCGGCCGACGAAGTCGATCTTCGAGCCGGGGTTGCAGTAGCCCACGTACGTGGACGGGCTCGCCCATGCCTTCGCCGACACCCGCTTGTCGAGGTGGGTGCGCGTGACGTCCTTGGCCTGCACGCAGTCGACCGAGAAGTAGCCCTTCTTGGAGACGACCTTGCGCGGGCTCAGGACCTCGAGCCGCTGCCAGCCCTTGACGTCGCCCTTGAAGGTGGCCTTCTCCGAGAGCTTGATCGACTTGGTGCCCTTGGCCGAGACCTTGACGGTCTTGACCTTGCTCTTGGAGCCGTCGCCGTGGAGCCAGCGGTAGGCGACCGTGGTCTTGCCGTTGAGCTTGACCTTGACCGTGGCCGAGAACGTGATGTTCGCCGGGCACGACCCCTGGTAGTCGCGATCGGAGGCCTTCGGCGTCGAGACCGACACCTTCGGCTTGACCCGCGGCTTGGCGGCAGCCTGCGCGGGGGAAGCAGCCAGACCGGCGACCAGACCGGCCAGCACGGCGGTGGACGCGACCGCGGCCACCTTCCGTACTAAGGCAGAGGACTTCATAGGAGAGTGACTCCATTCCGTGAGAGTAAGAACGCACACGGAGACGGTTGCCACGCCGACATTCATCTCTGCCCGGCCATATGGCAAAGCCCCCGTTACTGCAACGATCACTAAAGCACAAGGGCATTGCGCATTCAATACGAACACGCCGGTTATATGTGTAGATTTGGCGACTTAACGGACGAGAGACCAGGCAATTCCGTCAAGGATGTCGTGTTCGCTCACGACGACCTGCTCGAATCCGAACCTCCGGACGATCCGGTCAAGGATGAGCGCCCCCGCTCCGATGACGTCCACCCGGCCCGGGTGCATCACCGGCAGCGCCGCCCGCTCGTCGTGGGTCATCGCCAGCAGCCGCCGGGTCACGTCGTGCACCTGCTCGCTGGAGAGACGCGCGTGGTGGATCCGCTCCGGCAGGTAGGCGGGCAGGTCGAGCGCGACGCCCGCCACCGTCGTCACCGAACCGGCCAGCCCCACGAGCGTGCGCGCGTCGCGTACCGGAACCTCGTCCTCGACGCGGGCGAGCGCGGCCTCCACGTCGGCCACCACCGCCTCCAGCGCCGCCGCGGACGGCGGGTCACCGGCGTCGCGCAGGTGACGCTCGGTCAGCCGCACGCAGCCGATGTCGACCGAGATCGCCGACTCGGCGTGCTCCGAACCCACCACGAACTCCGTCGAGCCGCCCCCGATGTCGACCACCAGGTAAGGCGGCAGCGGCCCCTGCGGCACCTCGGTCTCCGGCGACAGCCGCACCAGCCCCCTGGTGGCGCCGGTGAACGACAGCTCGGCCTCCTCGGACCCCGAGATCACCTCCGGCTCCACGCCGAAGATCTCGCGCACCCCGTCGGTGAACTCCTGACGGTTCGCCGCGTCGCGGGTCGCGCTGGTCGCGACCACGCGGGTGGCGCCCGCGCCGTGCTGGTCGATCAGCTTGCGGTAGGCGCGCATCGCGCCGAACGTGCGCTCCAGCGCCTCCGGCGCCAGCCGCCCGGTCCGGTCGACGCCCTGGCCCAGTCGTACGATCTCCATCCGCCGCTCGACGTCGGCCAGCGCGGCCTCGCCGACGTCGGCCACGAGCAGGCGCACCGAGTTGGTGCCGCAGTCGATGGCGGCTACACGCATGGTCCGTCACTCCACCACTCGGGGAGGGCCTCCAGCGCCTCCCTGCCGAACGGGTTGCTCCCCGGGGCCGCGAGCTCGTGCGCGACGAGCGCGTGCAGGCACTTGACCCGCAGCGGCATGCCGCCGGCGCTCTGCATGCCGGGCGCCAGGGGCTCCAGCCCCTCCTCCGCGGCGACCTCGTCGCGCCTGGCCAGGTAGGCGTCGTGCGCGGCCTGGTAGGCGGACGCCAGCTCCGGGTCGTCGGCCAGCCTGTCCTGCATCTCGCGCATCAGCCCCGAGCCCTCCAGCGTGCCGATGGCCGAGGCCGCCTTCGGGCAGGTCAGGTAGTAGAGCGTGGGGAACGGGCTGCCGTCGGCCAGCCTGGGCGCGGTCTCCACCACGTCGGGGTTGCCGCACGGGCAGCGGTGCGCCACCCGGCGCAGCGACCGGGGCGGCCGCCCGAGCTGCTTCTCGACGGCCTCGGCGTCCTTACTGTCCAACGCTCTCCTTCTGCTTCTCCGGCTGCTTCTCCGGCTGCTTCTCCGGCTGCTCGGCGGGCTGCCCGGTGGGCTGCTCTGTCGGCTGTCCGGTCGGTTGCCCTGCCGATTGGCCGGGCGATTGCTCGGTCGCGCGCCGGCCCGTGCCGTCGTCGGCCGCCTGGACCGACTCCCACAGCGTCTGGTACCACGGCGGCTGCTGCGCCGGCCGCTGGGCCGCCGCCTGCCCCTTGCCCGGGTCGGGGTCCATCACCACGAAGCACCTCTCGCCCTGGCCGCAGTAGTGGAGGCGCTCCTTGGCCGTGCGCCTGACCCAGTTGGGGTCGCCGACCTGGCGGCTCTCGGCCAGCAGCCGCTGCCGCTCGGCCTCCACCTTGGCCTTCTCCTCCCGGAGCTCGGCGATGTCGCGCCGCTGGGCGATGTAGGTGCGGACGGGGTACGCCAGGCTCATGGCGATCGCGCAGACCACCACCGCGAGGATCGCGGCCCGCCCCGTCAACTGCGGTTTCTTCGCCACCTCCGGCACCCACCTCCCCGTACGAACCGCCCGCGGCGCCATCGGACCGCCGCGGGCAGCTACCCGAAATTACTGCTGGAAACGCGGAAAGGCCGCGCGACCCGCGTAACGGGCGGCGTCGTCGAGGATCTCCTCGATGCGCAGCAGCTGGTTGTACTTGGCCACCCGGTCGGAGCGGGCCGGGGCGCCCGTCTTGATCTGGCCGCAGTTGGTCGCCACCGCCAGGTCGGCGATCGTGGTGTCCTCGGTCTCGCCGGAGCGGTGGCTCATCATGCACCGGTAGCCGCTGCGGTGGGCCAGGTCGACCGCGTCGAACGTCTCGGTCAGCGTGCCGATCTGGTTGACCTTGACCAGCAGGGCGTTGGCGGTGCCCGACCCGATGCCGCGCGCCAGCCGCTCGGGGTTGGTCACGAACAGGTCGTCGCCGACGAGCTGGACCCGGTCGCCGAGTGCCTCGGTGATGGCCTTCCAGCCCTCCCAGTCCTCCTCGTCGAGCGGGTCCTCGATGGACACCAGCGGGTAGTTGTCGACCAGGTCGGCGTAGAAGGCGATCAGCTCCTGGGCGGACAGGCCCTTGCCGTCGATGGTGTAGACGCCGTCCTTGTGGAACTCGGTGGCGGCCACGTCGAGCGCCAGCGCCACGTCGGCGCCGGGGGTGAAGCCGGCCCGCTCGATGGCCACCAGGATCAGGTCGAGCGCGTCGCGGTTGGACGGCAGGTTGGGCGCGAACCCGCCCTCGTCGCCGAGACCGGTGGCGTAGCCCTTCTCCTGCAGCACCTTCTTGAGCGCGTGGTAGACCTCGGTGCCCATGCGCACGGCCTCGCCGAACGACTCGGCGCCGATCGGCGCGATCATGAACTCCTGGATGTCGACGTTGGTGTCGGCGTGCGCGCCGCCGTTGAGGATGTTCATCATCGGCACCGGCAGCACGTGGGCGTTGGGGCCGCCGAGGTAGCGGAAGAGCGGCAGCTCGGCGCTGTCGGCGGCGGCCTTGGCCACGGCCAGCGAGACGCCCAGGATCGCGTTGGCGCCCAGCTTGGCCTTGTTGGGCGTACGGTCCAGATCGATCATGATCTGGTCGACGATGCGCTGGTCCTCGGCCTCGATGCCGTGGATCTCGTCGAAGATCTCGTCGGTCACGGCCAGCACGGCCTTGCGCACGCCCTTGCCGCCGTAGCGGTCGTCGCCGTCACGCAGCTCGACGGCCTCGAACTGGCCGGTGGACGCGCCGCTGGGCACCGCCGCCCGGCCGGTGCTGCCGTCGTCGAGGACCACGTCGACCTCGACCGTCGGGTTGCCCCTGGAGTCGAGGATCTCGCGAGCGTAAACGACCTCGATGGTAGCCACGGGATGCGCTCCTGAATCGATAGGCAATATGCGTTCAGAGCCTATCGGTAGAGGGCATCACGACCGGCGCGACTCCCACGCGCGCACCCGGTCGCGATACGTCCGCGCCGCGGCCCGCAGCTCCGCCTCCGGGTCGACGCCCGCCGAGCGCGCCCGCTTCACCAGATCGAACAGCTCGCGGGCGACCCCCTGGCCGACCGCCGCGGACAGGCCGTCAGGCACGCCCGACCGCTCGGCGCGGCGCAGCAGCTGGGCCGCCAGCGACAGCGCCGGCTGGCCCATCGGCACCCCGTCGAGCAGCGACTCGTCGCCCCGGGAAGCCCGCTCGGCGGCCTTGATCGCCTCCCAGTTGTCGTTCACCTCGTCGGCGCTCTCCGCCTTGACCGAGCCGAACACGTGGGGGTGGCGCCGCACCAGCTTGCCGACGATGCCGTCGGCCACGTCGTCGACGTCGAAGCCCTCCGCCACGCGGGCGTGGAAGACCACCTGGAGCAGCAGGTCGCCGAGCTCCTCGCGGAGCGCGTCGTGGTCGCCGTCCTCGATCGTCTCCAGCACCTCGTAAGCCTCTTCGAGCAGGTAGGGCACCAGCGACTCGTGCGTCTGCTTGCGGTCCCACGGGCACTCGGTGCGCAGCCGGTCCATCACCCGTACGAGATCGAGCACGCGCGCGCCCGGCAGGTCGTACGAGCCGGGCACCACCTCGATCAGCGGCGGGTCGTCGAGCGCGATCGCGGCGTGGCCGAGGGCGCGCATGAAGTCCTCGTCGCCGTCGGCGGCGAGCCACACCACCGTCTCCCCCGCCGCCCGCGAGACCAGCCCTGCCGGGTCGGGGGTGACGACCGCGACCTCCACCCCCGCCTCGGCGAGGTACGGCAGCTGCGGATGGTCCGGCGAGCCCGTCAGCACCGGGCCGGACCGGAACGCCTGCCACGCCTGGTGGCTGAGCAGCCCAGGCGCGACGCGCGGCGAGGTGGTGACGACGACGAGCGGCATGTCAGCCCTGCGGCTGCTGCGCGGCCTGGGCCGGCTTGCCGAAGCGGCCCGGGTCGACGAAGCCCTGACCCTGCTGGAGGGTGCCGTAACGGGGGCTGAAGGTCGTCTTGATCGAGTTGAACTCCTGCTGCACCTTGGCGGCGGCCTGCTGGTTGCCCGCGCCGCCGAACTTGTCCATGACCTTGCGGATGCCCACCTCGGCCTTGACGTAGTCGCGCGCGTCAGCCGGCGAGACGCCCTTGGACAGCAGGTTCATCTCGGGGTCCTGGAACTCGCCCGGGTCCTTGAGCGCGGCGTCGATCTCCGTCTCGCTGACCGTGACGCCGTGCTTGTCGGCCAGCTGCTGGTAGCGGAGCTGGTTGGTCATGCTGAAGAGGACGAACTGCGCGACGGGCGCCGTGAGCTGGTCGGGCCCGATGTTCGCCCTCTCCAGCGCGGCCTGGTAGCTCTTCACGTTCGCGTTCAGGTCGCTGGAGGAGATGCGCTGATCACCGACGATCGCCGCCGCTCCGGCCTCGACAGGGGTAGAGCAGGCGGCCAGGCCGAGGAAGCTCACCCCGGCTGCCGCGGCGGCCACAGCCACTCGTATCGACTTCACGTGTGTCCCTTTCCGACAAAAACCCCAGTCAGCTTACCGGCGCGAGTTCGAGGAACATCGCCTCGACCAGGTCGCCGCACCATTTGAGCAGATCCATGTCGCGCAACGGCTGCCCACCCAGCGGCTTCGTCTTGGGCACCGGCACCAGCAGCGTCTCCGCGGCCTGCTTGTAGACCGACTTCTTGTACAGCCGGTCGAGCCGGATCTGCTGCGACTCCCGCAGCCGCGCCGGGCCGAACTTGATGTACTGCCCCTGCAGCGTGACGTCCGTCAGCCCGGCCTTGCGCGCCCTGAGCCGGAACGCGGCGACCTCCAGGAGGTTCTCCACCTCGACCGGCGGCTTGCCGTAGCGGTCGGTCAGCTCGTCGCGCACCTCGTCGATGTGCGCGGGCTCGGCGATGGCCGCGATCCGCTTGTAGGCCTCCAGCCGCAGCCGCTCCGAGGTGACGTAGTCGTGCGGGATGTGCGCGTTGATCGGCAGCTCGACCTTGACGTCGTGCTGCTCGGGGGCCGCCGCCACGCCTTCGAGCTTGGCCTTCTGCTCCTGCACCGCCTCGGCCATCAGCCGGACGTACAGGTCGAAGCCCACGCCCGCGATGAAGCCCGACTGCTCGGCGCCCAGCACGTTGCCGGCGCCGCGGATCTCCAGGTCCTTCATCGCCACGTACATGCCCGCGCCCATCTCGGTGTGCTGGGCGATCGTGGCCAGCCGCTCGTGGGCGGTCTCGGTCAGCGGCTTCTCCGGCGGGTAGAGGAAGTAGGCGTAACCGCGCTCCCGGCCCCGCCCGACCCGCCCGCGCAACTGGTGGAGCTGCGACAGGCCGTAGTTGTCCGCCCGGTCCACGATGAGCGTGTTGGCGTTGGGCACGTCCAGCCCGGACTCCACGATCGTGGTCGAGACCAGCAGGTCGTACTCGCGCTCCCAGAACCCGACCATGATCTTCTCAAGCTGGTGCTCGTTCATCTGCCCGTGCGCCACCGCGATCCGCGCCTCCGGCACCAGCTCGCGCAGCCGCGCGGCCACCCGGTTGATCGACGCCACCCGGTTGTGCACGAAGAACACCTGGCCGTCGCGCATCAGCTCGCGCCGGATCGCCGCCCCGATCTGCTTCTCCTCGTACGGGCCCACGAACGTGAGAATCGGGTGGCGTTCCTCCGGCGGGGTGAGGATGGTCGACATCTCGCGGATGCCGGTCAGGCCCATCTCCAGCGTGCGCGGGATCGGCGTCGCCGACATGGCCAGCACGTCCACCTGTGTGCGCAGGTGCTTCATGGCCTCCTTGTGCTCGACGCCGAACCGCTGCTCCTCGTCGATGATGATCAGCCCGAGGTCCTTGAACCTCACCTCCGGGCTGAGCAGCCGGTGGGTGCCGATCACCACGTCGACCGCGCCGGAGCGCAGCCCGTCGAGCGTGCCCTTGACCTCGGCGTCGTTCTGGAAGCGGGAGATCGGCTTGATGGTGACGGGGAAGCTGGAGAACCGCTCGGTGAACGTCGACATGTGCTGCTGCACCAGCAGCGTCGTCGGCACCAGCACCGCCACCTGCTTGCCGTCCTGCACGGCCTTGAACACCGCGCGCACCGCGATCTCGGTCTTGCCGTAGCCGACGTCGCCGCAGATCAGCCGGTCCATCGGGACGCCGCGCTCCATGTCGCGCTTGACCTCGTCGATGGCCTCCAGCTGGTCCGCGGTCTCCGCGTACGGGAACGCGTCCTCCATCTCGCGCTGCCACGGCGAGTCCTGCGCGAACGGGTGGCCGGGCGAGGCCATGCGGGCCGAGTAGAGCCGGATCAGCTCGCCGGCGATCTCCTTGACCGCCTTCTTCGCCCGCGACTTGGCCTTGGCCCAGTCGGCGCCGCCCATCCGGTTGAGCGTCGGCGACTCGCCGCCGACGTAGCGGGTGACCTCGTCGAGCTGGTCGGTCGGCACGTACAGCCGGTCGCCCTTGGCGTACTCGATCACCAAGTACTCGCGCGTGGCGCCCTGGACCGTGCGGCGCACCATCTCGATGTAGCGGCCCACGCCGTGCTGCTCGTGCACCACGTGGTCGCCCACCTTGAGCTGCAGCGGGTCGACCATGTTGCGGCGGCGCGACGGCAGGCGGCGCATGTCCTTCGTGGACGCCTTCTGGCCCACCAGGTCGAGATGGGTGAGCACGGCCAGGCCCGGGGTGACGAACCCGTGCTCCAGCAGCCCGGTGGTGACGTGCACCACCTTCGGCTCCGGCGCCTTGTCGACGAACCGCTGCAGGCGGGCCGGCACGTCTACGCCCTTGAGCAGCTCCACCATGCGCTCGGCGGACCCGTGGCCCTCGCTGATGAGCACGACCGCCTTGTCCTCGGCCAGCCAGCCCTTGATGTCGTCGAGCGCCTTGCGGGTGTCGCCGCGGTAGGCCTCCGAGTCGTGCGCGGCCAGCT
The DNA here is from genome assembly GCF_040676925.1 of Nonomuraea sp. NPDC049486. Taxonomy (NCBI): domain Bacteria; kingdom Bacillati; phylum Actinomycetota; class Actinomycetes; order Streptosporangiales; family Streptosporangiaceae; genus Nonomuraea; species Nonomuraea sp. NPDC049486. The sequence goes on along the minus strand of NZ_JBFAPV010000014.1, from coordinate 43,412 downwards.
CCACGCCGCCGCCGAACGGCGCCATCGTCCACCACGGCTGTCCCAGCGCCTCGGCGTGGCCGCGGATCTCGTCGAGCGTGCGGAACGCCGCCGCGTCCAGGTCGATCGGCGCCTCTCCCCCCGCCGCCGCGTTGATCCAGGACGCCTCCAGGAACTCCTGCGACGTGCGCACGAGCTCCTCGGCCCGGCTCCTGATCCGCTCCGGATCGCAGACGAACACCGCCGACCTCACCGGCAGATGGTCGACCAGCAGGTCCATCTCACCGGCGAGCGCGGGCGCGAACGCCTCCATGCCCTCCACCGGCGTGCCCTCCGCGAGCTGGTCGAGCACCTCGGCCAGCGCCGGATAGCGCTCCGCCAGCTCCCGCGCCCGCTCCCGCACCTCCGCGGTCAGCAGCAGCTCCCGGCACGGCGGCGCGAACAGCCCCTCCTCCGCCGCCTCCAGCGAGCGCTGGTCGGCCACCTTGAACCAGCGGATCTCCTCGACCGTGTCGCCCCAGAACTCCAGCCGCAGCGGGTGCTCCTCCGTCGGCGGGAACACGTCCAGCAGCCCGCCGCGCACCGCGACCTCGCCGCGCCGCTCCACCATGTCGACCCGGTGGTAGCCGTTCTCCACCAGGCGCGTCACCACCTCGTCCAGGTCGGCGTCGTCGCCCGCCCTCAGCCGGATCGGCTCCAGCTCGCCCAGCCCTTTGACGATCGGCTGCAGCAGCGCCCTGATGGGCGCCACGACCACATTCAGCGGGCCCGCCGCGCTGTCGCCCTTCACCGGGTGCGCCAGCCGCCGCAGCACCGCCAGCCGCTGCCCCACCGTGTCGGACCGCGGCGACAACCGCTCGTGCGGGAGCGTCTCCCACGCCGGGAACACCGCCACGGACCCGGGGTCGATGAGGCTGCTCAGCGCCGCCGCCAGATCCTCCGCCTCCCGCCCCGTCGCGGTGACGGCCAGCACGGTGCGCTGATCGTGCCCGGCCAGCGCGGCCACGCCGAACGGCCGCAGCGCGGCGGGCGCCACCAGCGCGACGTCACCGCCCCTGTCGAGGGCGGCGGTCAGCTCGGGGTCGGCGACGACAAGGTCAAGTAGTCCGGAAAGACTCATCAGTTAGCCCCACGATGGCAACACGACTACCCCCGGCCAAGCGGAGCGCGGGGGTGATGACATCCAGCCTACTTCCCACCCGCCCCCTGCTCGCGCCTGCGCCCCGTCCAACCCCACGGGCCTGTGTCCGGTGGGGAGCCGAGCTCCTCACCTCCCTTGCCGTGTGACTCCCGGCCCCGGGCGACGATCGACATCGTTCCCGAAAGCTCTCAAGTGACCCTGTGACCGGGCACGCTGGGCCATCTGACGGTGAGGACCACCGACTCGTCCTCCGCCAGCCACGAGTGGTCGACGCCCTCGCCCCACACCACGTAGTCGCCCCGCTCGGCCAGCAGCACGCTGCGCCCCGGGAGCTCGACGCGGAACCGGCCGCTGATCAGGATGAGCAGGGCGGTGCGGTTCTCGCCGGTGACCCATCGGGCGCGCTCGTCGCCGGGCTTGTGCAGGCCCCACTTGATCTCGACGGCCTCGCTGTGCCGCACGTCGCCCGGGGGCTTGAAATGACCGAGCAGCCACCCGCCGTCCAGCGGCCCGTCCACGCCGGCATTGCCGACGTACACCCGGTCGTCCTCCGCTGGGGACCCATCCCTTTCCACCACGTCCGGGGACGCTAGCACCCGCGGGCGAGGCCCGGGATCACACCAGTTCGACGTCGAGCACGCGTACGGGGAAGAGCCGCCCGGCCTGGTCCCACCGGCCGCGCAACCCGTCATGGAGTGCGGCGGCGGCGCCCCAGGTGGAACGGAACCCGCAGGAGGCGGGCACGGCGAGCCGGCGCAGGAGCCGCCCGATGAGAGGAGCTCCTCCAGCGGCACATCCTGCAGAGACCTGCCGGAGTCGAGCCGCTCCAGCAGGAGCGCGCCGCTGTCCAGGTCGGCGTCGACCAGCAGTACGGTCCCCCGCCCGCCCCACAGCCGCAGGCCCTCGCCCTGTTCCACGACCGAGCGGTCAGGCCAGCCGACCTTGAGCACCAGCGGTTCGTCACCGCGCCTGACGGGCACCGCCAGGCCGTTGTACCCGTGCATCGGACGACCATCGATCACCAGATCCCAGCGGGCGCAGTGTTCGGCGACGATACGGGGAAGCGCGGACAACCATCGCCTCCCGGCTTCTCCCTCAAGCTGCCAACGGCCCAAGGCCCGGAACGACTCCGGGACCGTGATCGAGTGCCGCATCTCCGCCATCCTCATGATCGACAACCGCTCCGCACCGTGGGCGGATGCGCCCTCAAGGGTGAGGAATTGATACCTGGACCCTTGAGAGCCAACAGACCGTAGCCCGCTGGCCTGCGAGGCCCGCGGTGGCCGGAGCAGGCGATCGACGGCCCATAGGGCTCGCCCCTGCGGCACTGCCCGTGAGCCTCACCATCATCTGGAAACACGCCCCTCCAGCCCAGCGATCAATCAGCCGAGGTCACGACGAAGCCCAGCCGGGCCTGTCATGCGTGATGCCCCTGCTGCCCCACTCCCCTGGGTGCCTTACCGCCTCGGTGAGTTGTCCTCATGTGGGACAGCACACATGCGGTGTCCCTGCCCGGGTGCCTTACCGCCCCGACATGCTCACATCTTGATCCATCTCACGCACGGGGGTCCAGGGGGCCGGGAGGCCCCGGCGAGGGGGGCGGGGAGCTCGGCTCCCCGCTGAGCACAGTCCGAGACGATCGGCGCGGAGCGCCTGGGTTGCGAGGGCCATGCCGTTGGGTGAGCGTCCGGCGCCTGCAAAGCGTTCGGAAAGCCTTCGAGCGAGAACCGCGTCAGCGCGCCGGGCCGAGTCGGGCGTAGGCGGCTGGAGGCATGCCCACCACGGCGGTGAAGTCGCGGGTCAGGTGGGCCTGGTCGGTGTAGCCGAGTTCGGCGGCCAGGGTGGCGAGGTCGAGGCCCTGGTAGACGCGCTCCGCGGCTTCGTGCAGCCGGAAACGGCGGATCACCCACTTGGGGCCGATGCCGACGTAGTCCCTGAACAGCCGCTGCAGCGAGCGCACCGATCGCCCCGATCGGGCAGCCAGTTGGTCGACCCTGGTCACGGTGACGTCGTTCTCCGCCATCACGACCAGCGCCGCGACCTCTTCGGCGAGCGGGTCCCGCTCCGGCCGCAGGCCCAGCAGGAACGTCTCGACGATCGCGATGGCGGCCGGGATACGAGGTTCGGCCAGGACGCGCTCCACCATCGTCGAGCCCGCGGCGCCGTACATCTCGCCGATCTCGTGGAAGCGGCCGGTCAGCCGGTGCACGGGACCGCCGAGGAACGGCCGGAAGCCGCCGGGGGCGAAGCGGATGCCGAGGACGCGGCCGCTGCCCCGCATGGTGTACGAGAACCCGCCCCTGATCACCCCGGCGATCCGGTGGAAGTCGTGGGTGATCGTCATGTTCACGGTCGGGTGGGAGACGATGCGCTGCTCGTACGGTTCGGCGAGGTCGGTCCAGGTGACGACCCAGAAGTGGTCGACGTAGGGAGCGAGCGCGGGGGACGGCGCGTGCCGGGCGAAGTCGAAGGCGGCGAGCCCGGCGTACGGGTCGACCCAGCCTCGCAGTCGTGTTTTTACAAGCCCCGCGGCGGGCCGGTCCGGCATCATCGCTGCCATGGAAGACATGATGCCGCTGATGACGCGTGCTACCGAACAGACCGCGAGACTGGTCCGGGCGGTGCGGCAGGAGCAGCTCGGGCTCCCGACCCCGTGCGAGAAGTACGACGTGAAGGATCTGGTCAACCACCTCGAATGGGTGGCGGAGATGTTCGCGTCGCTGGCTCGCCATGAGGCGCCCGCCGAGCAGGGGCCGTACGCGGGCGACTTCCCTGAGCGGGCGGAGCGCACGCTCGCCGCCTGGTCACGGCCGGAGGCGTGGGAGGGCGTCAGCCAGGGCATGGGCATGCCGATGACCACGCTGGCCCACATGTATCTCGTCGACATGGTGGCGCACGGCTGGGACCTGGCCAGGGCCACCGGCCAGGAGTACGCCCCGGACCCCGGGACGGTCGCGCGGGCGCTGAGCTTCACCGAGCAGATGGCGGAGAAGGGCAGGCAGGGCGGCGTCTTCGGGCCTGCGGTGGCGGTGCCGGACGACGCCTCGCCGCTCGACCGCCTGCTCGGCGTCACCGGCAGGGATCCGGCCTGGACCCCCTAGATCCCGCCTCTGACTCCTGAAGATGCGCCACTATTGGCGTTCCTGTGATTACTGTGGGTCACATGTCTGAGGTGCGGGCGGTGGCCCGGGGTGGGGGTCTGTTCAGTCAGCGGATCCGCGAGCAGTGGGCGGGGCAGCTCGGCCGGCGGCTGGACGTGCTGGTCGCCGGGTGCGCGCACGACGAGCCGCTGGTGCTGGACCGGATCGAGACCCGGGTGTCCGGGATCGACGAGGACCTGCCGGAGATCCGGCGGGTGGTGGAGGAGCGGGCCGACCTGGTGACGTGGTCGCTGGGCGATCTGCGGTCGGCGCCGTTGCCGCCGCGCTCGTACGACGTGATCCAGTTGTCGTTCCTCCTGGAGCGGATCCAGCACGCGGAGCTGGTGTTCGACCGGCTGCTGCACGCGTTGCGGCCGGGCGGGCTGGTGCTGCTGCGGATGCGTGACCGCGAGTCGGCCTACGGGCTGCTCGACCGGCTGACCCCGTCGTGGGTGCGGCGGCTGCTGTGGCGGCGGCTGGTCGCGGAGGGCACCCCGGGGCCGCTGCCGGCCAGGTACGGGACGCTGGCTTCGGCCGACGGGATGCACGCGTACTGTCTCGCCCGGGGCCTGATGGTCACCGACGAGGAGCGGGCGACGAGCGGGCCGGCGATGGGCCGGGTGGGGTCGGCGGCGGTGGCGGTGACGGCGCAGCTCACGCGCGGCCGCTATCCCGCCAGCCACGACGAGATCACCATGGTGATCAGGAAGCCGCACTACCACTTCGCCCGTCTCATCTAGTATCTCCCCGGCGCCAGCGGGTAGGGTTGCCTACCATTGCAGTCGGGATAGTTGGGATCAATCACCGTGGAGTGGACTCCGGAGCCGCGCGAGCTGGCCGATCTCGAACTGCTGCTGTCGGGGGCGTTCCAGCCGCTGACCGGGTTCCTCGGCCATGACGACGTGCACGCGGTGCACGAGCGCGGCACCCTCGCCGACGGCACCCCCTGGCCCGCGCCGGTGACGCTCCACCTGCCCGAGGGCGCGGGCGGCGAGGTGACGCTGCTCGACCCCGAGGGCGTCCCGCTGGCCACGCTCACCGTGACCGAGCACGGGCCCGACGGGCTGGCCGCGGGGCCGGTCAAGGGGCTGGGCGCGCCCGAGCACGGCCCGTTCGCCCGCCTGCACCGCACCCCCGCCCAGGTACGCGACGAGCTGGGCGGGCGCCCCGCGCTGGCCGTCACGATGCGCGGCCCGCTGGACGACCTGGACGAGGTGGCGGCCACCGCCAAGGAGATCGACGCGGTGATCGTGCTGCTGCCTCTCTCGTACGGTGAGGACGGCCCCGGCGTGGTCAGGGCGGCGCTGCGGGCCAGGGACCGGCTGCCGGCGGGCACGCTCGTCGTCCCGGTGCCGCTGGCGCCGCGAGAGGAGCCCGAGATCGACCTGGAGCTGCGCGAGCACGTCGCGTCCGCCTACGGCGCGGCCGAGCACCTGGCGGGGCCCGAGCCGGTGCGCATCCCCGGCCCGCCGCACCGGCGCGGGCTGGTGGTGTTCTTCACCGGCCTGTCCGGGTCGGGCAAGTCGACGATCGCCCGCGGGCTCCGCGACGCCCTGCTGGAGCTGGGCACCCGGACCGTCACCTACCTCGACGGCGACGTGGTGCGGCGGCTGCTGTCGAAAGGGCTGTCGTTCTCGAAGGAGGACCGTGACCTCAACATCCGCCGCATCGGGTTCGTGGCCGCCGAGGCCGCCCGCCACGGCGGCCTGGCCATCTGCGCCCCGATCGCCCCGTACGCGGCGACCCGGGCCGAGGTGCGGGAGATGGTGGAGTCGGTCGGCGCCGACTTCCTGCTCGTGCACGTGGCCACGCCGCTGGAGGAGTGCGAGCGGCGCGACCGCAAGGGCCTGTACGCCAAGGCTCGGGCCGGGCTGATCCCCGAGTTCACCGGCATCTCCGATCCCTACGAGGAACCCGACGACGCCGAGCTGGTCGTCGACACCACGCACGTCTCGGTCGAGGCCGCGGTCGAGCGGGTGCTGGGCACGCTGCGCGCCGGAGGGTGGGTGCGATGATCGACTTTCCGCTGATCGTCGGGTCCTTCCTGGTGGCGATCGTGGTGGGGCTCACCGGCATGGGCGGCGGCGCGCTCATGACGCCGATGATGATGCTGTTCTTCAACGTGCCGCCGCTGGCCGCGGTCTCCAGCGACCTGGTGGCCTCGGCCGTGATGAAGCCGGTGGGCAGCTTCGTCCACCTCCGTCACGGCACCGTCAACCTGCGGCTGGTCTGGTGGCTGTGCGCGGGGTCGGTGCCGACGGCGTTCTGCGGGGTGTTCCTGGCGCGGGCGTGGGCGGTGGGCGACGGGGTCAAGTACGCGCTCGGGGTGGCGCTGCTGCTGGCCGTCGCGGGGCTGGCCGCCAAGACGCTGATGGGCGACAGGGGAGGCACGGCGGGCGCGAACGAGATCCGCGTGCGCCCCATCCCGACCGTACTGGTCGGTATGGTAGGCGGATTGATCGTGGGGGTCTCCTCCGTGGGCTCCGGTTCGCTGATCATCGTGGCGCTCATGGCCCTCTACCCGGCGCTCAAGGCCAACCAGCTCGTCGGCACCGACCTCGTCCAGGCCGTGCCGCTGGTCGTCTCGGCCGCGCTCGGCCACCTGCTCTTCGGTGACTTCCAGTTCGACCTGACCGTCTCGCTGCTGATCGGCTCGATCCCGGGCGTCTATCTCGGCGCGCGGATCTCGTCCCGCGCGCCGGGCGGCCTGATCAGGGCGATGCTGGCGATCGTGCTGCTGGCCTCGGCGCTCAAGCTGCTGAACGTGGACAACATGATCACGCTGGCCGCCCTGGCGGTCGCCACCGTGGTGATCGTGGTCGGCTGGCGCCTGCGGGTCAGGGCCGCGGCACGCGCGTCGCGCGGAAGTGCGGATCTCTCGCGAGCTCGGTGAACGCCTTGCCGGCCGTCTCGGCGGTGTCGAACCTGGTGTCGCCCCGCGGCGCGTGCGGCGAGTCGAAGTAGACCATGGCCTTGATCTGCGGGTAGCGGCGGATCTGGTGGCGCACCGACTCGAAGAACGCCCGCTTGAAGGCCGGGTCGTCGGGCCGCTCGAACACCCCCCACTCGGCGATCATGACCGGTTTGCCGGGGAAGCGCCACTGCATCCACCGGTAGAAGCCGGGCCACTCGTCGAAGTCGGCGCGCGTCTTGTTCACCAGGGAGCCGAAGTCCTGCACCCGGTGGTCGGCGTAGGGGTCCATGGCCACCCAGTCGACCACGTCGTCGCCCGGGTAGAGCTCCTCGAACCAGGGTTTGACCGCCCAGTTGGGGGCGCCCATGTAGGTCATGACGGTGACCGCGTTCTTGACGCCCTTGTGGCGCAGCCGGAGCACCACGTGGCGGAACATCGCCGCGTAGTCCTTGGCCCGCATGCCGGAGCCCGCCGCCGAGCCGACGTCGTTCTCCGGCTCGTGGTGGATGGTGAGGAAGAACCGCTCGGGGAACGTCCGCCTGAGGTGGTCGGCCAGCCGGTCGATCCGGTCGTCGACGGCGCCCCCGGCGACCTCGGCCCAGGTGTGGGTGAGCGACGGCTTCCAGTTGATCAGCAGCAGCCGCGGGTGCTCGGGATCGCGGGCGAGCCGGATCTCCTTCTCGTTCGGGAACAGCTCCTTGCCCCGGTGGTAGACGTGCACGATGTCGGCGGGCGCGGCCATCCGCCGCTCGGCGCTCGCCACCGCCTCCACCACGTCGAGCCCGGTGAAGATCTCCGGAGCGATGCCCCACCAGGCGCCGCATGACGGGATCAGCCGGCCGGTGACCGCGCAGTCGGGCGAGTCGGCGACGAGCGGGGGGTTCCCGGCGCGGGCAGGCCTCTGAACGGCGCCGCCCGGCCCCGCCGAGCAGGCGGCGAGCACGGCGGCCAGCCCCACCGCCAATCCGGAGAAAGCTGCTCTATACGGAAATACCCGTCGAGCCACAATCGTCGCCCCCTTTTTCCCAGGACCCCCGCCCTATCAAACCTGAACCTTGCCACGCCATTCCCGGAACTTCAGCCAGAGCCGAACTCCTCCCAGCTCAACCCACCCGCCGACCGCCCCGACAAACGCCGATAAATCGCTTTATAAAGGTACGATTCCGCGCCCGTACGAGAGAAAATCTTGCGGATCTCGCGTGACCGATAACCCGCGCCCCTATAGTGGGCGCACACCACGGCGCGTGACGCAGAGTCGTCAGTAAGCGACTATCCGCACACACTTCAGGGAGACTCGCCTCATGAGCCTGCCGCCGGACCGTCCGGTTCACCGTTCCGGCGCCGATCTGGGAGACCATCTCGCCCTGCTCCGCCGGCGCTGGCTGCTGTTCCTGGGATGCTTCCTCGCGGGCGGCACCGTGGGGCTGGCGATCATGCGCGTCACCCCGCCCGCCTACACGGCCACCACCTACGTGCTGGTCACCTCGGTGGGCGTCCCGGAGCCCGGCAACCAGGTGACCAGCCGGCAGCGCGAGCAGCTCAACCTCGACACCGAGGCACAGATCGCCCAGTCGGCGGTGGTCGCCACCAGGGCCGCCGCGCAGGCGGGCACCGCCGACCTCGAACCCGTCGAGGTGTCCGTCCCGCCCAACTCGTCGGTGCTGACGATCTCGGTCACCGCCGCCGAGCCCGGCGACGCCGCGCTGCAGTCACGGGCGTACGCGCAGGCCTACCTGGAACACCGCGCCGACAGCGCGCGCGCGGAGATCGCGGCGCAGCAGCAGCTCGTGGCCGTCAAGCTGCGGCAGGCGAACGCCGCCCTGTCCACGGTCATAGGCGAGCTGCCCGCGCTGCCCAGAGGAGGCCCCGAGCACACCCGCGCGGCGCTCCGGCAGACCGTGCTCTCCCGGCAGGTCGCCGTGCTGACCCAGAAGTACGACGCGCTCAAGACGGTCACGGTGACGCCCGGAGAGGTCATCAGCGCCGCCACCCCTCCCCAGGACCCCAGCTCGCCCAGCCTACCGCTGCACCTCGGGTCGGGGCTCATGGCCGGGCTGCTGATCGGGGCGGCGGCCGCGCAGGCGCGCGACCGGCTCGACACCCGGCTGCGCACGGCGGCCGACGTCGAACGGCTTACCGGGCTGCCCGTGCTGGCCGACGTGACCCGCCCGCTCGACCACGGCGCGCTGCACGAGCTTTCTTCGGCCGTGCTCGCCTCGTGTCCCGGCAAGCGGCTGCTGGTCAAGGCGGTCCCCCCGGCGCTCGGCGGCACGCCGGTGGCCGTGCCGCTGGCCGCGAACGTGCCGCTGGCCGTGCTCGACGGCACCGACGTGGGCGACCTGGCCAGAGCGGACGCGGCGCTCCTGCTGATCGGCCTCGACGGGGCCGACGCCTCCGACGTGGCGTCCACCGTACGGCTGCTCAGCAGGCAGAGCGTGCCCATCATCGGCGCGGTCACCACGACCGACCTGACGGCCGAGCCCGTCCGGGCGCCGCGCGGCCAGCACACCTCGCTCGGCAAGCTCGTCGCCAGCGGCGAGATCGAGACGGGCATCGGCGCCAGGACCACCGCGCCCATGCACCCGATGCGGCGGCCCCCCGGCTCGGCGACGTGAGAGGACCCGCATGGCCCGTCGCGGCGCTGCTGCTCGGCTACCCGCTCTGGTGGGCGCTGGGGTTCGGCGGGCTGTCGGTGGTCGTGCTGGCCGTGCCCATGGCGGTCATCCTGTGGCGGCGCAGGCCGGTCAGGGTGCCGCCCGGCTTCGGGCTGTGGGTGCTGCTGATCGCCGGCTACCTGCTGAGCGGCCTGATGCTGGGCGAGATGCCGCCCGGCACCTACGGCGAGCTCGGCGCGGGCCGGCTGATCGGCTACGGGATGCGCCTGGCGCTGTACGTGGCGGCCCTGATCCTGGTGGTCTACCTGGGCAACCTCACCGAGCGGGAGCTGCCGCAGCTGCGGCTGGTGCGGATGCTCGGGGTGCTGTTCCTCACGGCGGTGGCGGGCGGGCTGCTCGGCGTGTTCGTGCCCGGCCTCTCCTTCACCTCCCCGCTGGAGCTGGTGCTGCCCGACTGGATCTCCGAGCACCCGTTCGTGCAGAACCTCGTCCATCCGACCGCCGGGCAGACGCAGAAGGTGCTCGGCCACGCGCTTCCCAGGCCGGAGGCGCCCTTCGAGTGGGCGAACGCCTGGGGCGGCAACCTGTCGGTGCTGCTCATCTGGTTCGTGGTCGGCTGGTGGGTGTACGGCTCGCGCCGCCGCCGGATGCTGGCCGTGGCGCTGGTGGCGGTGGCGGCCGTGCCGATCGTCTACTCGCTCAACCGGGGGCTGTGGATCGCGCTCGGGCTGGCCGTGCTCTATCTCGCCCTCCGGGTGGGGGGCCGGACCCGGATGGCGCTCTGCGCGGTGACGGCCGCCGCGGCGCTGGCGTTCGTGCTCAGCCCGCTCGCTCCCCTGGTGGCGAAGCGGCTGGACAGCCCGCACTCCAACGACATCCGGGCCTTCACCGTCTCGGCCACCGTCGCGGCGACGGGCCACTCCCCCGTCATCGGCTACGGCAACACCCGGCGCGCCATGGGCAGCCATCGTTCGATCACCACCGGCAAGACCTCGTGGTGCCCCGGCTGCGGCCACCCGCCGCTGGGCAGCGACGGTCAGCTCTGGCTGCTGCTGATCTCGCAGGGGCTCACCGGGGCGGTGCTCTACGTGGCGTTCTTCGCCGGGGCGATCCGCCGCCACTGGGCCGACCGCTCGCCGATCGGGCTGGCCGGGGTGCTGGTGATGTGCCTGGTCCTCTTCTACATGCTCGTCTACGACGGCCTGGTCACGCCGCTGAGCCTCTACGCGATCTCGTTCGCGCTGCTGTGGAGGAACACCTCATGAACGACGCCCGGATCCGGCTGATCTACCTGGCCGGCACGATCGACCTGCTCTACCCCGGCCCCGGCGGGCAGCGCGCCTACACCCTGCTGCCCCACGCCCGGCTGCCGCGCCGGCTGGCGCCGCGCCGCTGGTGGCATCCGGGCCGGCCGCTCGCGCTGCCCACGCACGGGTCGATCGCCGAGCATCTGGGCGAGGTGTTCGGCGCCCCGGTGGAGACCGTGGTGCACGTACGGCCCGCGCGCCGGGCCAACCGTAAGCCGGTGCTGGAGGCGTACCGCGGGGGCGAGCGGATCGCGTACGTGAAGATCGGCGACACCGCGCGGAGCCGCGCCCTGGTCGCCAACGAGGCCGCCGCGCTGGACCGGCTCGCCGGCCGGGCGCTGAAGACCGTCGTCGTGCCCTCGGTGCTCCACCACGGGAGCTGGCACGGTCTCACCGTGCTGGCGCTGTCGCCGCTGCCGGTGCGCCGGGGGCGGGTGACCGCCTCGCTGCTGACCCGCGCGGTCGAGGAGATCGCGGCCACCGGCGACGCCGGCGGGCACGCCTGGCACGGCGACCTCTCACCGTGGAACCTCGCGCCCTCCGGTGACGGGCGGCTGCTCGTGTGGGACTGGGAACGGTACGAGACCGGCGTCCCGTACGGGTTCGACGCCCTGCACCACCTCTTCCAGCGGGCGCTGCGGCGCATGGACCCGGCCACGGCGGCGCGTGCCTGCCTGGCCCGGTCGGGGCGGACGCTGGCCCCGCTCGGGCTGTCGGCGGCGCAGGCCAGGCAGACGGCGCTGCGCTACCTGATCGCGCTGGCCGACCGGCACGCCGCCGACGGCCACGAGCCGCTCGGCCCGCCGGGCCACTGGCTGAACCCCCTCGTCGACTATCAGGAGGCCCTGCTGTGAAGACCGCGAAGCAGACGGCGCTGTCCGTGTCCAGGACCACCGGGCGGATGACCTCCGCCGCGCGGATCCTGCCGTCGTTCCTCATCATGGGCGCCCAGCGGTGCGGCACGACCTCGATGTACCGGGCGCTCGCGCAGCATCCGCTGCTCTACAAGCCGGTGCTGCGCAAGGGCGTGCACTACTTCGACACCGACTACTGGCGCGGGCTGCAGTGGTACCGGGCGCACTTCCCGCTGAAGGTCGGCACGGCGCTGCTCACCCGCCGGTTCGGCGGGCTTCCGCAGGCGTTCGAGTCGTCGCCCTACTACCTGTTCCACCCGCTGGCGGCCGAGCGCATCGCCGCCGATCTGCCAGGGGTGAAGCTGATCGTGCTGGTGCGCGACCCGGTCGAGCGGGCCTGCTCGGCGCACGCGCACGAACTGGCCCGCGGGTTCGAGACCGAGGAGAGCTTCGAGCGGGCGCTGGAGCTGGAGGAGGAGCGGGTGGCCGGGGCCGAGGAGCTGCTGCGGACCGGCCCGCACGCCGTGCACCACGCCCACCGCCACCTCGCCTACCTGGCCCGCGGCCGCTACGCCGACCAGCTCGAACGGCTGGAGCCGCTGTTCGGGCGGGAGCGGATCATGGTGATCGACAGCCACCGGTTCTTCGCCGAGCCCGAGCCCGTCTACGACCGGCTGCTGCGTTTCCTCGGCGTGGCGCGGTTCGGTTACCCGGGCTTCTCCCGGCACAACTGGCGGCCGCGGCCCAAGCAGCTGCCCGACTCGCTGCGGCGGGAGCTCATGGACGGGTTCGAGGAGCACGACCGGAGGTTGGTCCGCTGGCTGGGCGGTGAGCCGTCGTGGCGGTGCTGAGACGGGTCGCCCGGGGCGGGCTGGCCGGGGTCACCGGGGCGGCGGTGGGGGCGCTGGCGCAGTTCCTCCTGGTCGTGGTGGTGACCAGGGCCTATCCGGTGGAGGTCGCCGGGGCGTTCTTCACCTCGATCGCGCTGGCGCTGATGGTGGCCGGGGTGGCGAAGCTGGACGCGGGGAACGGGCTGGTGTTCTTCATCGCCCGCGCCGAGACCTACGGATATCACGGCGTTTCGGGATATGTCAGGGCGGCGTTGGTGCCGGTGGCGGTCGTCGCGACCGCCACCGGCCTCCTGCTGTGGCCGGTGCTCGGCGTGCTCGCGCTCGTGCCGCCCGCCATCGCCGTGGCCGACGTGCTGCTCGCCGCCTGCCGGGGCTTCGGCTCGATGCGCCCGACGGTGCTGCTGGACGGGGTGCTGCTGCCGCTCTCCCAGCTCGCCCTGGTCGCGGCCGCGGCCATGGCCGGGCTCTCCGGCGCCTCGCTCCCCCTCGCCTGGGCGCTCCCGTACCTGCCCGTCGTGGCGCTGGCGGCGCTCGCCCTGCGCGGCCGGGCGCCGCGCACCCCCTACCTGCCGGGAACGGCACGCGACCTGTGGCGGCACACCGCGCCCCGGTCGGCGGCGGGCGCGATCCAGGCGGTGTTCCAGCGGCTCGACATCGTGATCGTGGCCGCGCTCGGCGGCCCGGTCCAGGCCGCCGTCTACACCGCCGCCACCCGGTTCAAGGTCGTCGGCCAACTCGCCGGCCAGGGCCTCGCCCAGGCCGCCCAGCCCCGCCTGGTGAAGGCGCTGGCCGACGGCGACCTGTCCAGGGTCAGGGAGCTCTACCAGGTGACGACCATGTGGCTGGTGCTGGCGACCTGGCCGATCTGGCTCGGGTACGCCGTGCTGGCGCCGTGGCTGCTGCGCGTCTTCGGCCCCGGCTACGCCTCGGCGGTGCCGGTGGCGCTGGTGCTGGCGGCCACGATGATGGCGGCGACGGGGTGCGGCATGGTCGACGTGGTGCTCACCGCGGCCGGCCACACCACCGCCAGCCTGCTCAACCTCACCGCCGCCGTCACCTGCACACTCGCGCTGGACCTGGCGCTGATCCCCTCTCACGGCGCGCTGGGGGCGGCGATCGGCTGGGCGGGCGGCGTGCTGGTCAAGAACGCGCTACCGCTCTGGCAGCTCCACCACCGCTACGGCCTGCGCCCGTTCGGCCGCCACAGCCTGGCCGCGCTCCGCCCGCGCACCTGGGCGGCGGCGTGAGCGGCCCGCCCGTGCTGGTCACCGGGCTGCCCAGGAGCGGGACGAGCTGGACGGGCAAGATGCTGACGGCCGGCGGTGAGCTGGTCTACGTGAACGAGCCGCTCAACCCGCAGCACCCGCCCGGCCACTGCCCCGGAGTCCTGCGCGCCCGGGTCTCGCACCGCTTCCAGTACATCTGCGACGACAACTCCGCCGCCTGGCTGCCCGCCTTCCGCGCCACCGTGGCCCTGCGCTACGGCTGGGCCGCCGAACTCCGGGTCAACCGCACGCCGTACGATCTGGCGCGCATGGTCCGGTACGGTGCCGCGTTCACCCTCGGGCAGCTGACGGGGCGGCGGGCGCTGCTGGACGACCCGTTCGCGGTGCTGTCGTCGGCCTGGTTCGCCGAGCGGCTGGGGTGCCGGGTGATCGCCCTGGTCCGCGACCCGGTGGCGTTCGTGGCGAGCTGGCAGCGGCTCGGCTGGACGATCTACTTCCACGAACTGCTCGAACAACCGCTGCTCGTCCGCGACCACCCCGAGGTGCTGCGCCTGCGCGCCCTGGTCGGCTCTCAGGACCGGGTGGCCAAGGCGGCGGCGCTGTGGCGGGTGACGCGCACGATCCTGTCGCGCGTCCCCGGCATCCTGGTGACCTCCTACGACGACCTGGCCGCCGACCCGGTGCCGGGCTTCCGCGACCTGTACGGGTACGCCGGCCTGCGCTGGAGCCCCGCCGCCGAACGCCGGATCGTCCAGGCGTGCACCGGCGGCGGCCCGCCCGCCGGCGGCTTCGCCTGGTCGGGTCTCTCGCGCACGGCGTACCGTCCCATGGACTCCCGCCTCGCCGCCCGCTCCGGCTCCCGCGGCCTCACCGAGGCGGAGATCGCCCGCGTCCGGGAGCTGACCGGCCCGGAGACGACCACCGTCCGAGCTTGAGTCGCCCGGCCGCTACGCGCGCCGTCCGCGCGGCAGGCAGCGGCGCAGCGCGCTCGTGGCGAGCAGGCGCGCGGCGAAGGGCAGGTCGTCCACCAGGTAGCGCCTGGCCAGCCGCCGGGGCTCGGTCATGAGCCGGTGCAGCCATTCCAGCCCTCGGCGGCGCATCCAGGCGGGCGCGCGCGACACCGTCCCGGCCGCGAACCCGATGGCCGCCCCGCACCCCAGGAACCACGCCTCGGGCAGGTCGCGCCGCAGCTCGGCGATGAGCAGGTCCTGCCGGGGGAACCCGAAGCCGGCGAACACGATCGCCGGCCGCGCCGCCACGACCTTCCGCCGCACCCGCTCCCGTCCCTCCGCCGTCCGGTCGAACCCGTACGGCGGCGCGTCCACCCCGCGCACCTCCAGGCCGGGACAGCGCCGCGCCAGTTCCCCGGCCGCCGCCTCGGCCACTCCCGGCGGCCCGCCCAGCAGGTAGACCGGCCAGCCGGCGCGCGCCGCCATCGCGCTCAACGACCAGATCAGATCCGCTCCCGTCACCCGCCCCGGCAGCGGCGTCCCGCGCAGCCGGGCCGCCCACACCAGCGGCATCCCGTCGGCCACCACCACGTCGGCCCCCGCCACGAGCTCGGCGAGCCCCGGATCCCGTCGCACGGCCCGGCAGATGTCCACGTTGGGCGTCACGATCCGCCCTCCGCGCCCCGCCGCCAGCTCGCCGGCCACCCACGCCACGACCTCGTCCTCGCCGACGGGGTCGATCCCCACCCCGCCCACGACCACCCTCGGCGCACGAGGCGGCGCCGCTCCGTGGGCACGGGTCTTCAGGGTCTCCGGCGTACGGGACCGGGTCTGGGCGGTCAAATGCCACGTCCTCGCTGGTGAAGAAGGGAGAGGACCGCGGAGGCAGGCAGGAGACCGGCGGCGACGGCCAGGGCCAGCAGGGCGCGGGGTTCGGCGGGGCGGGCGGCCCAGGTGCGGGCGGCCCACCGGGCGGCGGCGCGGCGGCGGCGCAGCGCGGCGTGGGCGAAGGCGAGCTGGCCGTAGACGCGGGCGGCGCCGCGGGAGTCGCCGGTCAGCTCGGGATGGCGGGCCAGCATCCACTCCAGCCCGGCGATCCGGTCGGACCAGCGGGAGGCGTAGTGGGAGCCGCCCCAGCGGACGCGGACCAGCGGCCGGTCGGCGCAGGCGATCGGGCGGCTCTTGGCGGCGCGCAGGGCGAGGTCCCAGTCCTCGTTCTGGCCGCCGGGCGCGCTCTCGTCCACCCAGATCACCCCGCGCCGGAAGAGGAACGTCGAGGAGTGCACCATCACCATCCGCGACCTCACCAGGTCGGCCGCCGTCACCGTCTCGGTCCCGGCCTGCCTGGGCACCACCCGGCCGCCGTACTCGACCTCGATCCCGCAGCTCGCGAACCACGCCCCGGCGTCCATCGCCGCCACCTGGGCGGTCAGCTTGCCCGGCAGCCACACGTCGTCGTCGTCGCAGAAGGCGACCAGGTCGCTGCCGCACGCGGCGATCCCGGTGTTGCGCGCCCCGGGCAGCCCGGGGCTGAGCCGGTTGGGCAGGACGCGCACCGGCAGCCCCGCCACCTGGTCCTCCACCACGCGGACGTCGACCCCGTCCGCGACCACCACCACCTCGCACGCCCCCGCGTAGTCCTGCGCCAGCACCCCCTGGACGGCCTCCCGCAACCACTCGCTCCGGTCGCCCCGGGTGCAGATCACGACACCGACCGACGGGGCGGAGCCACCCCTCGAAGGGCCTCCCGGTGAAGCTGTCATGTCGCGCTCCCGTACCCGTAGCGGGCTCTGAGCGGCCAGGTGAGGGCGGCGACCAGGCTCTGGCGGCGGCGCGGCAGCCCGTGGCGCCAGGTGTCGTCGCGGGAGAGCTCGATCGGCCCCGCCCCGAACCGCATCGGGTTGCCGGACGCCGTGTGGGCGGTGGTCAGGTGGGCGGTGGCGCCGTGCAGGAAGGGCAGCCGGGACGGCGGCAGCCCCAGCTCGCCGGCCAGCGCCCCGAGCGTGTCGCCGGGCGCCGCCACCAGGTCCTCGTAGCGGACCCGGGTGACGCGGGCGCCACGGCGGGCGAGCAGCTCCAGGGCGAGGTTCTGGGCCGTCCAGTGGACGGCGGTGCGCACGGGACCCCAGCGGGTCATCGGCCTGCCGTTCTCCGGGCGCTCGACCGTCCTGCCCCAGGAGTGGGCGACGGCGCGCGGCTCGCGCACGACCTGCACGATGTGCGGGTCCAGCCCGCCTTCGAGCAGGCAGTACGCGAGCGAGGCATGCTTGCTGGAGTCGACCACCAGACCGGCTCCCGCGACCCCGGCCGCGGCCTCGTAGAGCAGGCGGTAGGCCCGGACGTACTCGGGGAGGTCGGCGTGGGCGCGGCCGAGCCGGCGCGTGCGGTCGACCCGGCGGCGCAGCGCCATCACCCGCCCGGCCAGCCCGGGAGTCCATCCCCCGAAGGCCCTCTCCCCCACCTGCCGCCAGAACGGGCAGGCCGGGAACGCCCTCCCGCACCCGCACGGCTCACCGGCCAGCACACCCCGCTCCCACAGGTGCACCACCTCACCGAGCGGCGCCACCCCGGGCAGCTCGCCGAGCAGGCGTTCGAGCAGGGTGGTGCCACTGCGGCCGAGGCCGCCCAGGAAGATCACACGTGGGGTCACGGACGGAGCTCCACCTCGCGGACACGGAACGTGGAGACTCTAGCGCGGAGAGTAATCGTACGATCGCGAAACGTAAAAAGGATCTACCCACCGCGACAGAAAGCCCGGGCCTTCGGCGGAAGGCCCGGGCCGCCGTGTCGGCGCGACGTGAAGGTCAGCGGGAGTCGATGATCATGCCGGCGCCGACCGTGCCGTTGGTGGACTCGTCGATCAGGATGAAGCCGCCGGTGAGGCGGTTGCGCCCGTAGTCGTCGACGAACAGCGGCTGGGTGACCCGCAGCGTGACGCGGCCGATCTCGTTGAGGCCCAGCGAGGTGGCCTCCTCGTCACGGTGGAGCGTGTTGACGTCGAGGCGGTACTGCAGGTCGCGCACCAGCGCGCGGGCCGTGCGGGTGGTGTGCTTGATGGCGAACTTGGAGCGCGGCGCCAGCTTCGCCCCGTCGCCCATCCAGCAGATCATCGCCTCCAGGTCCTGGGCGACCTGCGGCTGGTTGTTGGGCCGGGCGATCATGTCGCCGCGCGAGATGTCGAGGTCGTCCTCGAAGCGCAGCGTCACCGACATGGGCGGGAACGCCTCCTCCACCGGCCCGTCGAAGGTGTCGATGGCGGCGATCCGGGTGGTGAGCCCGGACGGCAGGTGGACGACCTCGTCGCCGGGCTTGAGCACACCGCCGGCCACCTGGCCGGCGTAGCCGCGGTAGTCGTGGAAGGCGTGGTCGGTGGCCTTCTGCGGACGGATCACGTACTGCACCGGGAAGCGCACGTCGACCAGGTTGCGGTCGGAGGCGATGTGCACGTTCTCCAGGTGGTGGAGCAGCGAGGAGCCCTGGTACCAGGGCATGTTCTCGGAGCGGGACACCACGTTGTCGCCGTGCAGCGCCGAGATGGGGATGAACGTCAGGTCGCCCACGTTGAGCTTCGAGGCGAAGGCGGTGAACTCCTCGCGGATCTCCTCGAAGCGGTCCTCGGAGTAGCCGACGAGGTCCATCTTGTTGACCGCGAGGACCAGGTGGGGCACCCGCAGCAGCGAGGCCAGGAAGGCGTGGCGGCGCGACTGCTCCAGCAGGCCCTTGCGGGCGTCGATCAGGATGATCGCCAGGTCGGCGGTGGAGGCGCCGGTCACCATGTTGCGGGTGTACTGGATGTGACCCGGGGTGTCGGCGATGATGAACTTGCGGCGCGGCGTCGCGAAGTAACGGTAGGCCACGTCGATGGTGATGCCCTGCTCCCGCTCGGCGCGCAGGCCGTCGGTGAGCAGCGACAGGTCGGTGTATTCGGTGCCGCGGTCGCGGGAGGTGCGCTCGACGGCTTCGAGCTGGTCCTCGAAGATCGCCTTGGAGTCGAACAGGAGCCGCCCGATCAGGGTGGACTTGCCGTCGTCGACGCTCCCCGCAGTGGCAAAGCGAAGAATGTCCATTAGAAGTAGCCCTCCCGCTTGCGGTCCTCCATGGCGGCCTCCGAGGCGCGGTCGTCGGCCCTGGTGGCCCCGCGCTCGGTGATCCGGGTGACCGCGATCTCCTCGATGATCTCCTCGACCGTGGCGGCCTTCGACTGCACGGCGCCCGTGCAGGTCATGTCGCCTACGGTGCGGTAGCGTACGACGGCCTCGAAGAGCGGCTCGTCGTCGCCGCGCTGGACCACGTCGCTGTCGGGCAGCAGCATGCCGTCGCGCTCGAAGACCTTGCGCGTGTGGGCGAAGTAGATGGAGGGGATCTCGATGCCCTCACGCCGGATGTAGTCCCAGACGTCGAGCTCGGTCCAGTTGGACAGCGGGAAGACCCGGATGTGCTCGCCCCTGCGGATGCGGGCGTTGTAGAGGTTCCACAGCTCGGGGCGCTGACTCTTCGGGTCCCACTGACCGAAGTCGTCGCGGAAGGAGAACACCCGCTCCTTGGCCCTGGCCTTCTCCTCGTCGCGCCGGGCGCCGCCGAAGACGGCGTCGAACTCGTGCTCCTCGATGGCGTCGAGCAGGGGGACGGTCTGGATCCGGTTGCGGGAGGCCCGCCTGCCGGTGTCCTCGGTGACCCGCCCGCTGTCGATGGCGTCCTGGACGCTCGCCACGACGAGGCGGGCGCCGAGCTCGGCGGCCCGCCGGTCGCGGAACTCGATCACTTCCTCGAAGTTGTGGCCCGTGTCGACGTGCATCAGCGGGAACGGGATGGGCGCGGGCCAGAACGCCTTCTCGGCGATGCGTAGCATGACGATCGAGTCTTTACCGCCGGAGAAGAGCAGACAGGGTCGCTCGAATTCGGCCGCCACCTCGCGCATGATGTGCATGGCCTCGGCTTCGAGTACGTCGAGCTGCGACGTGGTGTAGTCGCGCTGGAGCATGAGGGTCTTCCTCCGGCGGTTCAGCGGTGCAGGTCCCGGATCCCGGCGAGCAGTGATCGCGCCAAGTCGGGTAGGGAAACCAGGATATCGGGTAGTGAGGGGTCGGCTTGGTTATAGACCGGGGGCGTGCCGTCGATGCGGCTGGCGTGCGCCCCGGCGGCGAGTGCGACGGCCACCGGCGCGGCGGAGTCCCACTCGTACTGGCCGCCGGCGTGCACGTAGGCCTCGACCTCTCCGGTCAGCACGGCGGAGATCTTCGCGCCCGCCGATCCGATGGGCACCAGGTCGGCGCCGACGTGGTCGGCCAGCCGCCGCACGAACTCCGGCGGGCGGGTGCGGCTCACCGCGATGCGGAAGCGGCCCTCGGGGGCGGCGGGCAGCTTGGGCGGCTCGGCCGTGGTCAGCGTGCGGCCCTGGGCGGGCAGGGCGACGGCGCCGGCCGCCAGCCGGCCCCGCTCCCACAGCGCGACGTGCACGGCCCAGTCGGCGCGGCCCTCCTCGGAGAACTCGCGGGTGCCGTCGAGCGGGTCGACGATCCACACCCGGTCGGCGCTCAGCCTGCGCGGGTCGAGCCGCTCCTCACGGGTGGCCTCCTCCGACAGGACGCTGTCGTCGGGCCTGAGCCGGGCCAGCGCCTCCATCAGGAACTCGTGGGCGGCCCTGTCGCCCTTCGCGCGCAGCGCGCCGGGGTCGCCGAACCCCTCGCGCTCGCGGACCGCCAGCAGGAGAGCTCCCGCCTCGGTCGCCAGATCGGCTGCGACGGTGTGGTCGTCGCGATTCGTCATCAATATGCTCCTTGCCCACGTGCGACGGCCGACCAAGTCTTCCACAGGATCTGGAGATCGAGCGTGAGCGACCAGTTCTCCACGTAACGCAGGTCCAGTCGGACGGATTCCTCCCAGGACAGGTCGGACCGGCCCTTCACCTGCCAGAGCCCGGTCAGCCCCGGGCGGACGAGCAGCCTCCTGCGCACGTCGTCACCGTAGCGCGCCACCTCCTCGGGCAGCGGCGGACGCGGCCCGACCAGCGACATGTGGCCGAGCAGCACGTTGATGAGCTGGGGCAGCTCGTCGAGCGAGTAGCGGCGCAGGTAGACGCCGAGCGGGGTCACCCGGGGGTCGTGGCGGACCTTGAACAGCGGGCCGTCGCCGTCGCTGACCAGCGTGAGCTTCTGCCGCTCCGACCCGCGCCGCATGGTGCGGAACTTCAGGATGGTGAAGAGCCGGCCGTCGCGCCCCACCCGCGTCTGGCGGAACAGCGCCCGCCCCGGGCTGGTCGCGCGCACCGCGATCGCCAGCCCGGCCAGCAGCGGGGAAAGCAGCACCAGCAGCGAGGCGGCCACCAGGCGGTCGAACACGTTCTTGACGAGCTGGCGGGCGCCGGCCAGTTGGGGGTGCTCGACGTGCAGCAGCGGCAGCCCGGCCGCGGGCCTGATCGTGGTGCGCGGCCCGGCGACGTCCATCAGCGCCGGGGCCACCACCAGCTCCGTGTGGGTCGCCTCCAGCCGCCAGGCCAGCCGGCGCAGCGCCACGCCGTCCATCTCGGGGCAGGCGAGCACGGCCACGGTGTCGGCCTGCACCTGGTCGACGACGAGCGGCACGTCGCTGAAGTGGCCGGCCACGGGCACCTGGGTCACGCCACTGGGCGACGCGCCGTCGGGCAGGCAGGCCGCCACCACGTCCAGCCCGTGGTGGCGCTCCAGCCGGAACAACCGCACCAGCTCGTCGATCGACGGCCCGTGGCCCACGGCCAGGACCCTGCGCATGCAGGCGCCTCCGGCCCTGCGCCGGTGCAGACTCCGGCGCAGCGCGTACCGGAACCCGAGCGTCAGCAGGGTGACCAGCGGCAGCGCGAGCACCACGTAGCCGCGGGCGACGTCGGCCTTGGTGAGGTACGAGCCGACGGCGAGGGCCGCGGTGAGCCCGACGCCGCACCGCACGATTCTCTGGAACTCCTCGGAGCCGATGCCGATCATGCGCGGCTCGTACGCCCTGTTGAGCGCGACCGCGCACACCCACACCGCCGGCAGCACCGCGCTGAGCAGGAGGTACGGCAGCGCGTAGGCGGTGACGTCGCCGAACCTGCAGCAGAAGGCGGCGGTGGCGGCGAGGCAGGCGGCGAGCAGGTCGGCGGCCATGGCGCGGATCTGGTAGCCGCGCACCCAGGTGGGCCGCCTGGGCCCCGCAGGCCAGGCGAGGGAAGGGCCGGCTTCGACGACGGCCAGCCCTTCGCCACGAGATCCCTCACGCACGCGCCCTCCCCGTGACCGATAGTTGACACACAGTCACCAGATCGTAGCGGTGGGTGAGGGGTGCCGCCCGCGAACGTCTCTATGCGGGGATCAGCGAGGAGGGCCGGAAATCTTGAGATCTGACCGGTGGAAGTCGTTCTGGGTGGCTTCGAGCCCGCGTTCCATCAGCGACTCGGCCACGTCGGCCGCCCGGTCGACGAGGAAGGGCAGGTCCTTGCGCTCGGCGGTGGCGAAGTCCTTCAGCACGAAGGCGGCGGGGTCCATACGGCCGGGCGGGCGCCCGATGCCGAACCGGACCCGCAGGTAGTCGCGGGTGCCGAGGCTCTTGGTGATGGACTTGAGCCCGTTGTGGCCGTTGTCGCCGCCGCCCAGCTTGGCGCGGAGCGCGCCGTACGGCACGTCGAGCTCGTCGTGCACCACGATGAGCCGATCGGGCCCGATCTTGTAGAAGTCGGCGAGCGCCTTGACCGGCCCGCCGGAAAGGTTCATGTACGTCAGCGGCTTGGCCAGGACGGCGGCCCGCGTCTCCAGCGCCTCGGCCCGGCTCTTGTGCGCCTTGAACCGCCCGCCCGCCCGGGCGGCCAGCTCGTCGAGCACCATGAAGCCCGCGTTGTGCCTGTTGCCCGCGTAGCCGGGACCGGGGTTGCCGAGCCCGACGATCAGCCAGCGGTCCATGTGTTCCTCTCAGAACGGGACGGGGCAGCGGGCGCACGGCCCGCTGCCCCGTCACCGGACGTCACTCGGCGGCGGCCTCGGCGGTCGCCGCTTCCTCGACCACGGGGCCCTCTTCCTCGGCCGGGGCCTCGGTCGGCTTGGCGATCACCTGGACGATCACGGTCTCCGGGTCGGCCTCCTTGAGCGAGGCGCCCTCCGGAAGCTGGATCTGGGCGGCGGTGATGGCGGCGCCGACCTGCAGGCCCTCGACGTCGACCTCGACGCCGGTCGGGATGTTGGTGGCCTCGGCCTCGACCGACAGCGTGGTGAACTGCAGGTCGAGCAGGCCCTCGGGGTTGACGACGCCGACCGTGTTGACCGGGATCTCGACGGTGACCTTCTCGCCGCGCTTGACCAGGAGCAGGTCGACGTGCTCGACGAAGCCCTTGATCGGGTCGCGCTGGACGCCCTTGGGCAGCGCCAGCTCGTTGACGCCGTCGCCCTCCAGGCGGATCAGCACGTTGGCGGTGCGCAGCGCGAGGAGGACCTCGTGGCCGGGCAGCGTGAGGTGCTTGGGCTCGATGCCGTGCCCGTAGAGGACGGCGGGCACCTTGTTGTCACGGCGGATCTTGCGGGCGGCGCCCTTGCCGAACACGGTGCGCGGCTCGGCGGCGATACGGACTTCAGACACGACATCTCCTAGGGATGCAGAGATCGGATTACTGCGCTCCCCCTCACCCGCCCTAGCGGAAGGCGTTACGAGCGCAACCTGGTCAGTCTATAGCGTCGCGCGGCGGGCTCCGTCAGCGTCGGCTGCCGGGCCCGCCGCCGGTGGCTAGGAGTCGCCCTCGAACAGGCTGGTCACCGAGCCGTCGGTGAAGATCTCGGTGATGGCGCGGGCGATGAGCGGCGCGATCGACAGGACGGTCAGCTTGTCGAACTGCTTCTCCTGCGGCAGGGGCAGCGTGTTGGTGACGATGACCTCGGAGATGCGGGAGTTCTTCAGCCGGTCGACCGCGGGGTCGGAGAAGACCGCGTGGGTCGCGGCGACGATCACGTTGGTGGCGCCCTGCTCGTAGAGGGCGTCGGAGGCCTTGCAGATGGTGCCGGCGGTGTCGATCATGTCGTCGATCAGCACGCAGGTGCGGCCGCGCACCTTGCCGACGACCTCGTTGACCTTCACCGAGTTGGCCACGTCGAGGTCGCGGCGCTTGTGGATGAAGGCCAGCGGGGTGCCGAGCGTGTCGGCCCAGCGCTCCGAGAGCCGCACCCGGCCGGTGTCGGGCGAGACCACGGTGGTGTTGGCCAGATCGAGCCGGTTCTTCAGGTGGCTCTCCAGCACCGGCATGGCGAACAGGTGGTCGACCGGGCCGTCGAAGAAGCCCTGTATCTGCGAGGTGTGCAGGTCGATCGACATGAGCCGGTCGGCGCCGGCGGTCTTGAACAGGTCGGCCATCAGCCGGGCGGTGATGGGCTCGCGGCCGCGGCCCTTCTTGTCCTGCCTGGCGTAGCCGAAGAACGGCATGACCACGGTGATGCGCTTGGCGGAGGCCCGCTTGAGCGCGTCGACCATGATGAGCTGCTCCATGATCCACTGGTTGATCGGCTCGGTGTGAGCCTGGATCACGAAGGCGTCGCAGCCTCGTACGGATTCGAGGTAGCGGGCGTAGATCTCGCCGTTGGCGAAGTCGGTCAGTTTGGTGGGGGTGAGGGAGACGCCGACGTGTTCGGCGATCTCCTCGGCCAGCGCCGGGTGCGCTCGCCCGGAGAAGAGCATGAGGTTCTTCTCTCCGGGCTGCTTGATGCTGGTCATGAGCCATTCTCCCGCTGTTGCTGCTCGGCCAGCGCCCGCTCGGCGGCCGCTGCCGACTTCGTGCCCGCGCGCCTGCGCAAGACCCATTTCTCGATGTTGCGCTGACGCGCTCTCGCCACCCCGATCGCCCCGGGTGGCACGTCGCCGTCGATGACCGAGCCGGCCGCCGTGTAGGCGCCGTCGCCGATCGTCACCGGGGCGACGAGCATGGTGTCGCATCCCACGAAGGCGCCGTCGCCCACCGTGGTGCGGTGTTTCTCGACGCCGTCGTAGTTGACGAAGACCACGGCCGCGCCGATGTTGGCACCGTCGCCGATGTCGGCGTCGCCGGCGTAGGTCAGGTGTGGCACCTTGGACCCCTCGCCGACCTTGGAGTTCTTCATCTCGACGAAGGTGCCGGCCTTGGACCTGCGGCCGAGGACCGTGCCGGGGCGCAGGTAGCAGTAGGGGCCGACGCTGGCCTCCGGGCCGATCTCGGCCTGGTCGGCGACGGCGTTGCGCACGACGGCC
This sequence comes from Nonomuraea sp. NPDC049486, assembly GCF_040676925.1. Lineage (NCBI taxonomy): Bacteria > Bacillati > Actinomycetota > Actinomycetes > Streptosporangiales > Streptosporangiaceae > Nonomuraea > Nonomuraea sp. NPDC049486. Next base: position 18,226 of record NZ_JBFAPV010000014.1, on the reverse strand, counting down.
CCGGCGCCGACCCGGGTGGCGGTCAGCGTGGTCGCGGGGCCGACCTCGGCGCCGGCCTCGACGACGGTGCGGCCGTGGAGCTGGGTGCCGGGGTGGATGACGGTGTCGGGCTCGATCACGACGTCCACGTCGACCCAGGTGGTGTCGGGGTCGACGACGGTGACGCCGGCGCGCATGTGGCGCTCCAGCAGCCGCCGGTTGAGCACCTTGCGGGCGAAGGCGAGCTGGACGCGGTCGTTGACGCCCTCGACCTCGGTGTGGTCGGCGACGGTGCAGGCGCCCACGCGGTGGCCGTCGCCGCGCAGGATCGCCAGCACGTCGGTGAGGTACTCCTCGCCCTGGGCGTTGTCGGTGGAGACCCGCTTGACGGCGTCGGCCAGCAGCTCGCCGTCGAAGGCGTAGATGCCGGAGTTCATCTCCCTGATCGCGCGCTGCTCCGCGCTCGCGTCCTTCTCCTCGACGATCTCCATGACGGCGCCGTCCGCGTCGCGCACGATGCGGCCGTAGCCGGTGGGGTCGGGGACCTCGGCGGTGAGCACGGTGACCGCGTTTCCGTCGGAGTCGTGGCGCTCCAGCAACTCGGCCATGGTCTCGGCGCGGAGCAGCGGGACGTCCCCGTACGTGACCAGGACCGTGCCGGAGATCGTGCCGACCTCCTCCAGGACGGTGCGGACGGCGTGGCCGGTGCCGCGCTGCTCGCGCTGGACGACGGCGCGGGCGTCGGGGCTGGTGCGGGCGAGGTGGCCGCCGACGCGTTCGAGCGCGTGGCCGATGACGACGACGAGCCGCTCGGGGCCGAGGTCACGGGCGGCGGCGAGCATGTGGTCGACCAGGGCTCGGCCGCACAGCTCGTGCAGGACCTTCGGGGTCTGGCTCTTCATCCGGGTGCCCTCGCCCGCGGCGAGGACGATGACTGCTGCCGGGCGCGGCACACTCACGGACTGAGGCTCCCTGTGGATTGATTGATCAGGGCAAAGGCGCGGCTACCGCACCGCCACCCTCCCGACACCGTGAGAATACCTGCCCGCCATGTGGCGCCCCTATGGGGGGAGCGGCGGTAAAGCTCCCGGAAGAGGATTCGAACCCCTACAAAGTGGACCAAAACCACTTGTCCTGCCGATTAGACGATCCGGGACCGGCCAGACGCCAGGCGCCCGACACATCCCTACGATACCGACCCCGCGCCCGGGTCCGCGCCCCGAATACCGGCTACACGCCGGGGCAGTCCGGCACATTGAGGTCTTCCTAACTTACGTTTGCGTAGGTTACGGTGACGTAGGAAGGACATTAGTCCCGGAAAGATCCAGAGAGGTTGCCCATGACCGTTCTTGCCGAGCGCTCGACACCCGGCCCGAAGCCCGACTTCGAACCAGAGCCACGCACCAAAGCCGAACTCGTGACCTTCGCGCTCGTCGTCGGGCTCCCCCTGGTCGCGATCGCGGCGGCGGTCCCCTTCGCCTGGGGATGGGGTCTCGGCTGGACCGACATCGCCATCGCCGGCGTCTTCTACGTGGTCTCCGGGCTCGGCGTGACCGTCGGGCTGCACCGCTACTTCACGCACGGCTCCTTCAAGGCCAAGCGGCCGCTCAAGATCGCTCTGGGCGTCGCCGGCAGCCTCTCGCTGGAGATGTCCGTGCTCGACTGGGTGGCGACGCACCGCAAGCACCACAAGTTCTCCGACAAGGAGGGCGACCCGCACTCCCCCTGGCGCTTCGGGCCCGGCTTCAGGTCGATGTCCAAGGGCCTGCTCTACGCCCACATGGGCTGGCTGTTCGACGCCGAGCGCACCAACCGCGAGAAGTACGCCCCCGACCTGGTCAAGGACCCGGACGTGATGAGGCTGCACCGGTGGTTCGGCGCGCTGGCCCTCACCTCGATCGTGCTGCCCGCCGTCATCGGCGGCCTGGTCACCTGGTCCTGGCAGGGCGCGCTGACCGCCTTCTTCTGGGGCACGCTGGTCCGCATCGGCCTGCTGCACCACGTCACCTGGTCGATCAACTCGATCTGCCACGTGTTCGGCGAGGAGGAGTTCCAGGTCCGCGACAAGTCGCGCAACGTCTGGTGGCTGGCCATCCCGTCCTTCGGCGAGTCCTGGCACAACCTGCACCACTCCGACCCGACCTGCGCCAGGCACGGCGCGCTGAAGGGCCAGATCGACATCAGCGCGGCCATCATCCGGCTCTTCGAGAAGCTCGGCTGGGCCCACGACGTCCGCTGGCCGTCGCCGGAGAGGCTGGCGGCGAAGCGGATTGTCTGATATTTCGACGGCGGTGGCCGGTGATCCGCCTGTCACCGCCATTATGGGAACCGTGACCGAATCCCGTTCGCGCAGGCGCATGACCGGTAGAGAGCGCAGAGAGCAACTGATCCTGATCAGTCGCACGCTGTTCGCCGAGAAGGGGTTCGACGGGACCTCGATAGAGGAGATCGCCGCGACGGCGCAGGTTTCCAAGCCGGTGGTCTACGAGCACTTCGGCGGCAAGGAAGGCGTCTACGCCGTGGTCGTCGACCGGGAGATGCAGAAGCTCCTGAGCATGATCACCGAGGCGCTCTCCGCCAGCCACGCCCTCGTCAAGCTGGAGCGCGCCGCCCTGGCGCTGCTGCGCTACATCGAGGAGAGCAGCGAGGGCTTCCGCATCCTGGTCCGCGACTCCCACGCGGCCTCCGGTACCGGCACGTTCGCCAGCCTCATCAGCGAGATCGCCAGCCAGGTGGAGGACGTGCTGGCCGACGAGTTCGCGGAGCGCGGCTACGAGCCGAAGCTGGCGCCGATGTACGCGCAGATGCTCGTCGGCATGGTGGCGCTGACCGGCCAGTGGTGGCTCGACGCGCGCAAGCCGGCCCGCGAGGAGGTCGCGGCCCACCTGGTCAACCTGGCCTGGAACGGTCTGACCGGGCTGAACCCGCAGCCGGCGCTCTCCGCGACCACCCGCCAGCAGGTGCCGGCCAAGCCGCGCGCCGGCGACAAGGAGCTGCGCGAGCTGGAGAAGGCGCGCGAGAAGGAGCTGAAGGAGGCCGAGAAGGCCCGCCAGCGCGAGCTGCGCGAGGCGGAGAAGGCCAGGCTCCGCGAGCTCAAGGAGCGCGAGCGCCAGCTCAAGGAGGCCGAGAAGGAGCGCGAGAAGGTCCTCAAGGAGGCCGAGAAGGCCCGCGAGCGCGAGGAGCGGCTGCGCCAGCGCGAGGCCCGGCTGGCCGAGCGCGCCGCCCGGCTGGGGCAGGGCGAACCACCCGAATAAGTCGTTGCGGGAGAGTTAACGTCCCGTTCAACCTAAGTGGGCATATTTCAGATATGTCCGTTGAGCCACTCCCGCCCGATCACGACCTGCCCCTTCCGCAAGAGCGGTTCCTCAACCGCGAGGAGAGCTGGCTGCAGTTCAACGAACGGGTCCTGGAGCTGGCCGAGGACCCGTCGCTGCCGCTGCTGGAGCGGGTCCGCTTCCTGTCCATCTTCGCCAGCAACCTGGACGAGTTCTTCCGCGTACGGGTCGCGGGCCTGAAGCGCCGCATGGCCACCGGCCTGCTGCTGCGCACCAAGAGCGGGCTCAAGCCGAGCGAGGAGCTGGCCAGGATCGCCACCGTGGCCGACGCGCTCGCCAAACGGCACGCCGCCGCCTTCCACGAGCAGATCCGCCCGCGGCTCGCCGCCGAGGGCATCGAGATCGTCCGCTGGGACGAGCTGGGCCGCGAGGAGCGCACGGAGCTGCGCAAGCTCTTCAGGGAGCGGATCAGGCCGGTGCTGACGCCGCTGGCCGTCGATCCCGCGCATCCGTTCCCGTACATCTCGGGTCTGAGCCTCAACCTGGCCGTCGTGGTGCGGAACCCGTCGAACGACCACACCGTGTTCGCCAGGGTCAAGGTGCCCTCGCAGCTGCCGCGGCTGGTCCAGCCGTCCCCGAACCGGTTCGTGCCGCTGGAGGACGTGATCGCGGCCCACCTGGGGCAGCTGTTCAAGGGCATGGAGATCGTCCAGCACCACGTCTTCCGGGTGACCAGGAACGAGGACCTGGAGGTCGACGAGGACGTCACCGAGAACCTCATGCAGGCGCTGGAGAAGGAGCTGCGCCGCCGCAGGTTCGGGCCGCCGGTGCGGCTGGAGGTCGAGGACACGATCTCCCAGGAGGTCCTCGACCTGCTGGTGGAGGAGCTGGAGCTCGATCCGCACGAGATCTACCGGATCCCCGGGCCGCTGGACATGACCGGCCTGAACGTGATCGCGGACCTGGACCGCGGTGAGCTCGCCTACCGCCCTTTCGTGCCGGCCGAGGCGATCGGCGCCGCCGATGACGTCTTCGCGGTGCTGCGTGAGCGCGACGTGCTGCTGCACCACCCGTACGACTCGTTCGCCACCAGCGTGCAGCGCTTCATCGAGGCGGCCTCCGCCGACCCGCGCGTGCTGGCGATCAAGCAGACCCTCTATCGCACCAGCGGCGAGTCCCCGATCGTGGACGCGCTCATCGACGCGGCCGAGGCCGGCAAGCAGGTCGTGGTGGTCGTGGAGATCAAGGCCAGGTTCGACGAGCACGCGAACATCTCCTGGGCGCGCAAGCTGGAGCGGGCCGGCTGCCACGTGGTCTACGGCGTGGTGGGGCTCAAGACCCACTGCAAGCTGGCGCTGGTGGTGCGGCAGGAGCCGTCGGGCGAGCTGCGCCGCTACTGCCACATCGGCACCGGCAACTACAACCCCAAGACGGCCAGGCAGTACGAGGACTTCGGCCTGCTCACCGCGGACCCACTGGTCGGCGAGGACGTCACGGACCTGTTCATCCACCTGACCGGCTACTCCCACCACTCGGCCTACCGGCGGCTGCTGGTCGCCCCGCACTCGCTGCGCGGCGGGCTGCTGGCCAGGATCGAGCGGGAGATCGCCCACCAGCGGGCGGGCCGCCCCGCGCGGATCAGGATCAAGACGAACTCGCTGGTGGACGAGCCGATCATCGACGCGCTCTACCGCGCCTCGCGCGCCGGCGTGCCGATCGACCTGTGGGTGCGCGGCGTGTGCACGCTGCGCCCCGGCATCCCGGGCCTGTCGGAGACCATCCGGGTGCGGTCGGTGCTGGGCCGGTTCCTGGAGCACTCCCGGGTGTACGAGTTCGGCCTGGGCAGGCGGCCGGAGGTGTGGATCGGCAGCGCCGACCTGATGCGCCGCAACCTGGACCGCCGGGTGGAGGCCCTGGTCAAGGTGACCGCGCAGCAGCACAAGGCGTACCTCGTGGACCTGATGGACCGGGTGATGGCCGACACGACGAACACCTGGTGGCTGAACGGCGACGGGAACTGGGTCCGCCACCCGGGCGAGGACCTGCAGAGCCGCCTGATCGGGATGCGCCGCTGGAGGAGCGTTGACGACTGACCCGCTCCGCGCCGCCGGAGCCGTGATCTGGCGCGGCGAGGAGAGCCGCCCCGAGGTCGCCCTCGTCCACCGCCCCCGCTACGACGACTGGACCTTCCCGAAAGGGAAGCTGAAGGCCGGCGAGCACGTGATCGCCGCCGCGCTGCGCGAGGTGCGCGAGGAGACCGGGCTGACCGTGGCGCTCGACCGCGCCCTGCCGCCCGTGCACTACCCGCACGGGACCCGGCTCAAGCGGGTGGACTACTGGGCGGGCCGGGTGGCGGAGGAGGGCCCGTTCGTCGCCGGCGACGAGGTCGACGAGCTGCGCTGGCTCCCCGTCGACCGGGCCCGCGAGCTGCTGACCTACGAGTGGGACACGGGCCTGCTGCGCGCGCTGTCGGCCGCGCCGCTCGCCACCGTCCCGCTGGTGCTGGTACGGCACGCCTCCGCCGGGTCGCGCCAGACCTGGCAGCGCGCGGACTCGCTGCGCCCGCTCGACGCCGAAGGGCTGGCCCAGGCGGCGGCGCTGGCCACCGTGCTGCCCGCGTACCGGCCCGCCGTCCTGCTCAGCTCGCCCAGTCTCAGGTGCGTCCAGACGCTCGCGCCGTACAGCTCGCACCTGCGGCTGGAGCCGCTGCTCAGCGAGGAGGGGCAGGACCCGCGCAAGACCACCGCCCTGGTCGGCGAGCTGACGGAGCGCGCGGCCGTGTGCAGCCACGGCAAGGTGCTGCCCCCTCTCATCGCCGCGCTCAGCGGCAGGGACGTGCGCCTGCGCAAGGGCGCGTTCGCGGTGCTGCACCGGGTGGGCGAGCGGGTGGTCTGCGCGGAGCGGTACGGGCTATAGCACCTTCTCGACGCCGGCCATGGTCTCCGACCAGACGCGGGGGAAGTCCTCGTGCGCCCGGTCGGCGGCGGCGCGCTCCAGCCCGGCCAGGACGCCGTAGGTGAAGGTGTCCTCGCCCGCCCGGCGCGCGGCCCCCGCCTCCTCGGCCAGCGTCTCCTGGGCGACGACCCCGTCCTGGTGGGCGCCGAGCACCTCCTGCACGTCCTCTGCCAGCTTGGCCAGCGTGCCCATGCGCTTGCCGAGCGTGTCGCGCAGCGCCTCGGCGGTGTAGCGGGCACGCTTGGCCGCCTTGCGCACGTCGTGCATGGCGATCTCGCGCTGCTCGGGGTCGTCGATGGCCTGGGCGGTCTCGTACGCCTTCGTCACCCGGTTCCAGTTGGCGGCGGCGACGTCGGCGAGCCGCGTCTCGGCCGGGTCGGCCGCGGCCTTGCCCAGCTCGGGCTCGGACACCAGCGCGTCGAGGGCGTCGAGCAGGGCGTAGTAGCGGTCGCCGCCGAGCGTCTCCCTGATCGTGTCGTAGCCTTCCCGCTCGCGCCTGAGCAGGTCGTCGCCGAGCCGGGCCCGGACGGGGCCGACGACCAGCTCGGGCGGGAGCCCGGCCAGCTCGCGGGCGAACCTGGCCCTGATCACCTCCAGGTCGCGGACCTCGCCCAGCACGCCGCCGAGCCAGCGCAGCTCGTCCTGGATCTCGCTGGTGTTCCTGACGACGGGTTTGAACGCCTTGAGCGCGCTGCGGAGCCTGCGGGCGGCGACGCGCATCTGGTGCACCGCGTCCTCCTCCTCGCGGCGCACCCGGGGGTCCTGGGAGAGGAGGTCCGTCACCTGGCCGGACAGATAGGCCATGACGGTGTGGCCCGCGGTTCCCGGTTCGAGGCCGGCGTGGGGGGCGGGCGGCGGGTCGAGGAGCTTGGCCAGCTTGCTGGTGGCCGGCGACGGCGTGGCGCCCGCCTTCCTGAGCCGCTTGCCGGTCTTGGCCAGCAGCTTCTCGTCGCCCTCCAGCAGCTCAGCCTCGACCTCGCGCCAGCGCATCACCGCCGGCGGGTCCGTGCCGTACACCGTGCCCTTGACCCGGTCGTCGGCGATCTCCACCAGCTTGCGGTCGCCGTCCTTGAGCAGGGTGACGCTCCTGCGGGTGTCGAGCTCGGCCACCACGCCCAGCTCGGCGCCCCGGGTGTAGGCGCGCACCAGCTCGGCCAGCTCGGCCGGGACGACCTTGGTGCTGCGGGTCAGCGGGATCGCGATCTCCTGCCGTACCCCTTTGGCCTTGGGCAGCTTCAGGTGCCAGCCGGGGTCGGCGCCGCCGCGCCTGCGTCTGAGAGTGACGCCGCGCCTGGCCAGCCGCAGGTCGGGGGTGTCGTAGTAGAGGGCGACGAGTTGGAAGCTCTTCGGGCCGACGACCTCGGCCAGGCCGCTCAGGTCAGGCAGCTGGTAATCGGCGGTGACGTCGAACTTGTCCTCGATCTCGATGCCCACGACACCTCACAAAAAGGTCGGATTTCGGACAATAATGCCACTCTACGCAGGCTCGTCACATGGCCTGAAGCAGCTCGATCCTGTTCCCTACCGGATCTTCGACGTACACCCTCCGGAAGCCCGGGAACAGGTCGTCGGGCACCGCGCCGGGGAGCTGGGCCACGAGCGCGTCCAGATCGTCCACCAGGAACGCCGGGTGCGCCTTGCGCGGCGGGCGGAAGTCCTCCTCCATCCCGAGATGGACCTCCAATCCGGGGCCGCGGAACCAGACGCCGCCCCACTTGGCCAGCTCCGGCGGCTTCGGCACCTCCCGCAGGCCGAGGATTCCGGCGTAGAACGCCCTCAGCTCGGGTTCGCTGCCGGGCGGCGCGGCGAGCAGGACGTGGTGCAGGCCAGTGATCATTTCTGCGCCACCACGAAGATCCGGCGGAACGGGAACGGCGTCCCGTACGACCCTGCCGGGTAGGCCCGCGCCAGCCGTTCGGCCAGCTCGGCCGTGAACCGCGCGCGCTCGCGGTCGTCCAGCCGGTCGAGCACGGGCCGCAGCGCGGTGCCGGAGACCCAGCCGAGCACCGGGTCCTCCCCCTCCAGCACGTGCACGTACGTGGTCTCCCAGGCGTCCACCCGGCAGCCGAAGCCGCTCAGCAGGTCCAGATACTCGACCGCGTCGCCGACGGGCCTGCCCCGATCGAGGTCGCCGAGCCGGTCCACCCAGCCGGGGGACGCGCACAGCTCGCGGATGGCGGCGTGGCTCGGGGCGTCGTAGTTGCCCGGCACCTGGAAGGCCAGCCAGCCTCCGGGTCTCAGCGCGTCCACCCACCGCTCGACGACGACGCGGTGCTCGGGCACCCACTGGAGGGCGGCGTTGGAGACGATCACGTCGACCGGCCTGTCAGGGTGCCAGGTGGCCACGTCGGCGACGGCGAAGGAGACCCCGCCGCCCAGCTCCCGCGCCTTGGCGATCATGGCAGGCGAGGAGTCGAAGCCCAGCACCTCCGCCCCGGGCCAGCGCCGGCCCAGCTCGGTGGTCAGCTCGCCGCTGCCGCATCCGGCGTCCACCACATATGCCGGGCTCTCGGCCCGTACTCTGGCCACGAGATCGAAGAACGGGCGCGACCGTTCTTCGCCGTAGCGGGCGTACGTGTCAGGGTCCCACATATCTCTTGACATAGAGATAATTGATATCGAGCTATTTATCTCGATGTCAAGACAGTACACTCGGGGCCATGACGGAAGCGCAGGACGAGGTCGACCGGCTCGTCGCGGCGTGGCGGGCGGAGCGGCCCGACCTCGACGTCGAGCCGCTGCAGGTGCTCTCGCGGATCTCCCGCCTGGCCAAGCACCTCGACCGGGCCAGGCGCGCGGCGTTCGCCGAGCACGGGCTGGAGCCCTGGGAGTTCGACGTGCTCACCGCGCTGCGGCGGGCCGGACAGCCCTACGAGCTGAGCCCCGGCGCGCTGCTGCGCGCCACCCTGGTCACCTCCGGCACCATGACCAACCGCATAGACCGCCTCGCCCAGGCGGGTCTCGTACGGCGCCGCCCCGACCCCGAGGACCGCCGCGGCGTCCTGGTCTCCCTGACCGACGCCGGGCTCGCCCGCGTCGACGCCGCCTTCACCGACCTGATCAGGCGCGAGCACACGCTGCTCAGCAGTCTGGAAGCGGACCAGCAGCACGCCCTGGCCGGGCTGCTGCGCACGATGCTGGCGCCCTTCGACACTTGATCGCGGGGTCAGTGCTCGGGCCGCAGCGACGAGCCGACGTACATGGCGGCGAGCATGGTGAACAGGTAGGCCTGCAGGAACTGGATGAAGATCTCGAACGCCGTCAGCACGATCGTCATGGCCACCCCGAGCACGCCCACGGCGAAACCCGGCAGAGTCGGCCGCTCGATCAGGAACCAGAACCCGACGGCGCTGAAGAACGCCAGCAGCGTGTGCCCGGCGAACATGTTCGCGAGCAGCCGCACGGCATGCGTGAACGGCGCGGTCACGAAGAAGTAGACCAGCTCCAGCGGCGCGTACAGGACGATCGCCAGTGCCCTGGGCAGCCCCGGCGGGAACATCATGCCCTTGAGATAACGGAACACCCCGTGCCGGGTGAAGGCCACATACAGCTTGACCAGGTAGACGGCGATCGCCAGCACCCACGGGAACGACGCCCGCGCGGTCACGGGGAACTGGAGCAGCGGGACGACCGCCAGCAGGTTCCAGACCAGGATCAGCAGGAAGAGGCTGAGCAGCAGCGGCATCCAGCGGTCGGCGTCCCGGCCTAAAAACGGCCTGGCTATCTGGTCGCGCACGAACAGGTAGACGTACTCGCCCACGTTCTGCACGCCGCGCGGCACCAGCTTGGGCCGGGAGTAGGCCGCCCAGGCGAACGCGCACACCGCCAGCGCCCCGAGGACGGCGAGCAGCACCGGCTTGGTCACCCACCCCTGCCACAGCGCGGGAAACTCGAACAGGTCGTCCGGGGACGGCGCACGAAAGTCGGGGGCGGCGGCCATGCATGCTCCTTCAGGGACAACCGGGTACGGTGTACCTAGTTTTCCAGCCCGGTACGGTGTACGCAATATGGAAAACGTGTGGATGCGGCCCGAGCGGCCCGCTCGGGGGCCTCGGCCCGGCTTCAGCAGGGCTCAGCTCACCGAGGCCGCGCTGCGGGTCGCCGACGCCGAAGGACTCGACGCGATCTCGATGCGCCGCCTCGCCGCGGAGATCGGCTCCGGCACGATGTCGCTCTACCGGTACGTCTCGGGCAAGGACGATGTGATCGACCTGATGGTCGACGCCGTCTCGGCGGAGTTCCTCCCGCCTGACGTCCCCAGCGGCGACTGGCGGGCCGACCTGCGCGCCCTGGCCATCCAGGGCCGCCAGGCGATGCACCGGCACCCGTGGATGGCCCGGGTGACCGCCACCCGGCAGTCCAGCGGCCCCAACGGCGTGCGGACCTTCGAGCGCGCCCTGTCCGTGGTCGACGGGCTGGGCCTGAGCATCGACGTCATGCTCGCCCTGGTGGGGTCGGTGTTCGCCTACGTCAACGGGTACGTGGCCGCGGAGATGGGCGAGCTGGAGGCCCGGCGGCGCACCGGCCTGGACGTGCAGCAGTGGATGGCGCGCCAGGCCCCCTATCTGGAGACGCTGCTCAAGAGCGGCGACCATCCGTTGTTCGCCCGGGTGGTCGCCGAGAGCGGGCGTGAGCTCGCCGACCCGGACGAGCGCTTCGCCTACGGCCTGGACCGCCTGCTCGACGGCATCGCCGCCGCACTCCCTGGCGGCTAGTCACCGAGGCGGTCGGCGGTCTCCAGCCATTCGGCCTCGACGGTCTCCTTCTGGGCCAGCAGGTCGCGGAGCCGCGCGTCGAGGTCGCCGAGCTTCTCGTAGTCGCCGGCCGCGCCGGCCATCTCGGCGTGCAGCTTGGCCTCCTGGCCGGCCAGCTTGTCGAGCTGCCGCTCCAGGCGGTTGAGCTCCTTGCGCAGCTCCCGCTCCTCCTTGGCCGACAGCCCCTGGGGCGCCGCGGGGGCGGACGGCTCGGGCCGGGCCTCCGGCTGGGCCGCCACCCGGGCCGTCTGCGCGGTGCCGGCCGCGCGCCGCTCCAGGTACTCGTCCACACCGCCGGGCAGGAGCGACAGCCTGCCGTCGCCGAGCAGGGCCACGCTGCGGTCGGTCACCCGCTCCAGGAAGTAGCGGTCGTGGGAGACCAGGATCAGCGTGCCGGGCCAGCCGTCGAGCAGGTCTTCGAGCTCGTTGAGCGTCTCGATGTCGAGGTCGTTGGTGGGCTCGTCGAGCAGCAGCACGTTGGGGTCGTCCATGAGCAGCCTGAGCAGCTGCAGGCGGCGCCGCTCGCCGCCCGACAGGTCGCCGACCACCTTCCACTGCGCCTCGCCCTTGAAGCCGAGGCGCTCCAGCAGCTGGGAGGCGGTCCACTCCTTCTTGCCGACCTGGACGTACTTGCGGATCTCCTCGACCGTCTCCAGCACCCGCCGGGTGGGGTCGAGCTCCGCCAGCTCCTGCGACAGGTGGGCGAGGCGGACCGTCCGGCCCTCGACGACGCGGCCGGAGTCGGGGGCGACGGTGCCGGCGAGCAGGCGCAGCACCGACGACTTGCCGGAGCCGTTGACGCCGATCAGCCCGACCCGGTCGCCCGGGCCGAACTGCCACGTGCAGCGGTCGAGCACCTTCGGGCCGGCGCCGGGGCCGCCCGCGTGGAGGGTGACGTCTTCGAGGTCGTAGACGGTCTTGCCGAGCCGGGCGCTGGCGAACTTCAACAGCTCGACGGTCTCGCGCGGCGGCGGCTCGTTCGCGATCAGCGCCTGGGCCGCGTCCACCCGGAACTTGGGCTTGGACGTGCGGGCGGGCGGGCCGCGGCGCAGCCAGGCGATCTCCTTGCGCATGAGGTTCTGGCGGCGCTCCTCGGCGGCCTGGGCGACGCGCGCCCGCTCGGCCTTGGCCAGCACGTAGGCGGCGTAACCGCCCTCGTAGCGCTCGACGCGGCCGTCGACGACCTCCCAGGTGCGGGTGGAGACGGCGTCGAGGAACCAGCGGTCGTGCGTCACCACGACCAGCGCGCTCCTGCGGCCGGACAGGTGGCCGGCCAGCCAGGCGATGGCCTCGATGTCGAGGTGGTTGGTGGGCTCGTCGAGCATGATCAGGTCGTGCTCGACGATGAGCAGCCGGGCCAGCGCGGTGCGCCTGCGCTCGCCGCCGGACAGGTCGCCCGCCTTGGAGTCGAGGTCGAGGTCGCCGATCAGGTTGCCGAGGATCTCGCGGACGCGCTGGTCGCCGGCCCATTCGTGCTCGGCCATGTCGCCCAGGACGAGGTCGCGCACGGTCATGCCGGGGTCGAGCGGGTCCTGCTGGGAGAGGAAGCCGACGCGCAGGCCGCGGGTGTGGGTGACGCGGCCGCTGTCGGGGCTCACGCCGCCCTCGATCACGCGGAGCAGGGTCGTCTTGCCGCCGCCGTTGCGGCCCACCACGCCGATGCGCTCGCCGTCCTCGATGCCGAGGGAGATGTCGGAGAGCAGCGGCTTGGGCCCGTAGGCGTGGGAGACCGACTCGAGATTGACCAGATTCATCGCATCCCCAGGGTATCGGCTCGCGACGAGCACACCACCCGGCGCGGGACGGACGTCGGGCCGCCACCCGGTGAGTTCGCGAGCGCGGGTCAGACGAGGGTGGCGCCCGGGGCGGGGCCTTCGGCGACGACGGCGGCGCGGGTGCCCGGGGTGGTGGCGAGCGCGCGGGCCAGCTCCGCGGCGTGCGCGGCGTCACCGGCGAGGAAGGCGCAGGTCGCGCCGGAGCCGGAGACGATCGCGCCCAGGGCTCCCGCGTCGCGACCGGCGCGCAGGGTGTCGGCCAGCGGCGGGTGGAGCGCGAGCGCGGCCGGCTCCAGGTCGTTGGCGAGGCGGCGGCCCAGCTCGGCGGCGTCGCCGTCGCGCAGCGCGGCCAGGAGCGCCGGGTCGGGCCGGGGCTCGGGGACGGGCGCGCCCTCCCTGAGGCGGTCGCACTCCTTGTAGACGTGGGCGGTGCTGAGCCCGGTGTCGGCGACCGCGAACACCCAGTGGAAGGGGCCGCCGACGGGCAGCGGGGCCAGGCGCTCGCCGCGCCCCGTGCCGAGCGCGGTGCCGCCCATCAGCGAGAACGGCACGTCGCTGCCCAGCTCGGCGCCGATCTCCATCAGCTCCTCGCGGGGCAGGCCGAGCCCCCACAGCTCGTCGCAGGCGACCAGCGCGGCGGCCGCGTCGGCGCTGCCGCCCGCCATGCCGCCCGCCACCGGGATCGTCTTGTGGATGACGAGCTCGGCGCCCCGATCGAGGCCCGCCCGCGCGGCCAGCGCACGGGCCGCGCGGACCGCCAGGTTGCCGTCGTGCAGCGGCACCTCGGCCGCCCAGCCGCCGGTCACCGAGACCGTGATCGAGCGGGCCTCCCTGGCCACCACCTCGTCGAAGATCGACACGGCGTGGAAGACGTTGACCAGGTCATGGAAGCCGTCCTCCCGCAGCGGGCCGACGGAGAGCTGCACGTTCACCTTCGCGGGCACCCGTACGGTCACCGAGCTCATCAGATCTTCTGCCACTTCCGTCGCTCCGAGGGTCGAGGACACTCGATCGTATCCGCGCCCGCACACTCCGCGTACCGGACGCGGGGCGCGCACCGACGGGACGGTGTTCAGCCGGTGACCGCCACGGCGTCCACCTCGAACAGCATGTCGGGCAGGGCGAGCGCGGCCACTCCGATCAGCGACTGCGTGGGCGGCAGGTCGCCCCAGATCTCCCGTACGGCCTCCAAGAGGATGTCCAGCTTGCCCGCGTCGTGGCCGACGATGTACGTCCGGATCTGGACGACGTGGCCGTAGTCCGAGCCGGCCGCGGCGAGCGCGGTGCCGAGGTTCGCGAACGACTGCCTGACCTGCTCGGCGAAGTCGCCGGAGGTCACGTGACCGTCGGGCCCGGAGGCGTACTGCCCGGCGATGAGGACGAGGTCCCCGGAGGCTCGTGCGATGTGGCTGTAACCGAAACCGGTGGGGTCGTGCAGCGTGCTGGGGTTAATGATGGTGGGTTTCATGATCGTGTTCCTTTCTGGATGTGCCGCGTCCGATTGACGCCGACGATGAGCGCGGCGGCCAGGGCCAGCCCGGAGGTCACCCACAGGACACCGGCGACGGCGACCCCGTCAGCGGTGAACCCGCCGAGCACGGCGCCGAAGGCGATGGACAGGTTGAAGGCCGCCACGAACAGCGACGACGCCGATTCGGTCATCTCGGGCGCGGCCTTGAGCATCCAGGTCTGCAGTGTCACCGACACCCCGCCGTAGGCCAGTCCCCAGACGACGAGCAGGACGGTGCCCGCGAACGGGCCCCCGGTCAGCGCGAACAGAGCAGTGGCCGCGGACAGGACGGCGGCGATCAGGATGAGCGTGCCGCGCAGGTGCGCGCGCACCCGGTGGCCGGCGAGGAAGTTGCCGACGACGCCCGCCAGCCCGTACGCCATCAGCAACGCGCCGATCCAGCCGTCGTCGATCCCGGCGAGGTCGTGCAGCAGAGGGCGGGCGAAGGTGTAGGCGGCGAAGTGCCCGGTGATCAGCAGGGCGGTGACGATCACGCCGATCCGGACACCCGTGTTCGCGCGCAGCAGGGCGGGCAGGTCGGGCAGGCCGATCGTGCGCTGCGCCGGCAGGCGAGGCACCAGAAGCAGCAGAGCGGCCAGCGCCACCAGCCCCAGGATCGCGACGCCGGCGAAGCCGCCGCGCCAGCCGGTCAGCTCACCGATCAGCGTCCCGGCCGGGACGCCGAGCACGGACGCGGTGGAGACGCCGCCGAAGATCACGGCGGTCGCGGCGGCGACCTGTCCGGGCGGCACCAAGCGGACCGCGAGCCCGCCCGCGATGGCCCAGAAGCCTCCGACGCTCACCCCGACGACGAGCCGTGCCACCAGCACGACGGCGAAGTGCGGGGCGAGTGCGCAGACCAGGTTCGCCACCGCCATGAGCCCGATCAGCCCGGCCAGCATGACCTTCCGGTCCACCGTTCCGGCCCGCGCCGTGAGCAGCGGGGCGGCCAGCCCGGCGACGAGCCCCGGGACGGTGACCATCAACCCGGCCGTGCCCGGCGAGACGTCCAGTGCCTCGCCGATCGGTGTGAGCAGGCCCACGGGAAGCAGCTCCGAGGTCATCAACACGAAGATCCCCAGCGTCACCGCCGAAACCGCTGACCACCCTTGCACCTTTTCCTCTAACTGGATAGGAAACATCTAGGATTTTCTCCAAAGAAAGCCGCTTCGGGAGAGGAGCCCCTCCCTTTCGCGGGCGCGGATTCAAGCTCGCCGGCTTCGCAATCCCTGGCGGGTCTCGTTCGGCGCGCCGGGGAACCGCGACTCGACCGTGGCCTTCACATCGGCGAGAGTGCGCGCGGCCAGCTCCGCCCGCCAGAGCAGCTCCGCCTTCCGCATGACCTGGGAGATCACACAGGTTTCCCGGTAGTCGATCCCCGGCTCGCCGTCGGGGGCGTCGCGCAGGATCTGGGCGCACTGGAACGCGTCCTCCGGCCCCTCGATCGCCACCACCACGTCCAGCACAGTGATCTTCCGAGGGTCGCGGGCGAGTTGGAACCCGCCACGCGGGCCGGAGACCGACGACACGATCCCCGCCCTCGCCAGCGCCTGCAACTGCTTGTTGAGGTACGCCGGAGGCAGCTTGAAGTAGTCGGCCAGGACCGCGGCCGGGACGGGGCGGCCGTCCTCGATCCACGTCAGGTTGAGGCACGTGTGCAGCGCCCACTCCACGCCCTCGCTCATCTTCACAATCCTGGATATTACGTATCCAGGATTGCCGCCGCAACTCCTGCGGATACCCGGTGGCCGCGACGACCGCCCGCCGTGAATCCTGGAGTGGAGGCCGGTCGCCGCCCGATCTGATCGACGGCGACTTCATGGAAGGAATGCGTCGTGGGTGGAGTGACGGTCATCGAGGTGCCGCAGTGGCGTGGGTCCGGGGCGGCGACGGCGGAGCGGCTGGTGGAAGGAGCCCGACTGCTGGGCGAGATGGTGCCGGCGGACAGGCGGGTGCGGGTCGAGGCGGACGACGACCTCGTGGTGACCGCGTCGCGCGTGCGGGAGGCGCTGTCGGCGGTAGGCGACGGTCTCGTGGTGACCGCGTCGCGGGCGCGGGAGGCGCAGGCGGGGAGCGGCGGCGGTTTCGTGGTGACCGTGGGCGGCGACTGCGGGGTGGAGCTGGAGCCGGTGGCGGCGGCGCGGCGCGCGTACGGAGATCGGCTGGTCGTGGTCTGGTTCGACGCGCACGGGGATCTGAACACTCCCGAGTCCTCGCCTTCGGGGGCGTTCCACGGGATGGTGCTGCGGGCGCTGGTGGACGAGGGGCCGCGAGGGCTGACCGCCGACCCCGGCGTCGATCCCCGGCGGGTGGTGCTGGCCGGGGTTCGGGATCTTGACCCCGGCGAGGCCGCGTTCGCGGCCGAGGCCGGGGTCGGGCACGTGAGGACCGCCGACCCGGACGCGCTCGTGCAGGCGGTGACGGCCGCGGGTCTGCCGGGCGCCGGCTCCTCCGGCCGGTTCCCCGCGTCCGGTCCGGGGGACGCGAGCGGCCCGCTTGCGCACGACATGGATACCGGGAAGGACCGCGACCCGGTGGTCTACGTGCATGTCGACCTCGATGTGCTGGAGCCGGAGGTGTTCGGGAGCGTGGGAAGCCCGGTGCCGGGCGGGTTCCTGCCGGAGGAACTCGTGCGCATGGTGACGGCTCTGGGCGAGCGGTTCGAGGTGGCCGGGCTCGGGATCACCGAGTACGAGCCCGGCCGGCCCGAGGATCGGGAGGTGCTCGCGCCCGTGGTGAAGGCGCTGGTCGAGGCGTGTGCCGGTCAGCCCGGACGCACCGCGCCACGGTAGACCGACCCGAAGTAGGGCGAGCGGAGGAACCGGACGATCTTGACCACGTCGCCGGTCTTGGGGGCGTGGACCATGAGACCCGCCCGGAGGTAGAGGCCGACGTGGGAGGGGTCGCCCGTCCCGCCGCCGAAGAAGACCAGGTCGCCCGAGCGGAGCCGGGACAGGGGGACGCGACGGCCCTGCCGGAACTGGGTGCCGGTGTAGTGACCGAGCCGGACCCCTGCCCTTCCCCATGCGTACATGGTCAGGCCGCTGCAGTCGAAGCCGACGGTGGCGGCTCCCCTGCCGATGCCCCTGGTGGGGCCGGAGCGGGACCCGCCGCCCCAGGAGAACGGGGTGCCGATCCGCGCCAGGGCGGCGGCCGCCGCGACCTCGCCCTTGAGGCGCCTGGTGACCGTGTCCGGCTTGGAGCCGGTGTCCGGTCTGGTGGCCCTGTCCGGCTTCGTGGCGCGCTCCGCCTCGCCCAAGCCGCTCACCTCGGGCAGGGAGAGACGGCACAGGGACGGGTGGTCGAAGAAGCCGCTGCCCGGCGCGGGACACAGAGCGGCGGCGTGGGCGGGGACGGGCACGGAGACGAGCCCACCGGCGAGAGCGAGCCCTATCAGACGGGTACGTGACTTCATGGTCGGCCTCCTCGTGATCGGGGAGGCCCAGGATCATCCGCGCGGCATGCCCGCCAACGGGCCGAACGGGGTTCTGGGGACAATGTCGAGCTGTCCACAGTCATGCGGACGGAGCTTGGACGACACGTCAACCCACGGACTGAGGTCGAGCATGGCGTCGCAGCCGGGTCTTGACCTAGATGTGAAGGGTCAGCGCGGTATGAGGGCCCACACGACTCGTTCGCCTACTTGCGTGCGGTCGGTGCCCCAGCATCCGTTGGTGAGGTCGTCCACAACCCACAGGCCCCTACCTCTCGTCTCCTCGGGGCCAGGCATCGAGGGCAGCGGAACACCCCCCGATACGCCGGAATCCACGACGCTCAACCGCCAGTAGCGCCTCTCCCTCTCCTCCACCGCGATCAGGCTCATCCTCACCCAGGGGCCGCCGCCGTGAACCACCGCGTTCGTCACCAGTTCGGATGCGATGAGTGTGGACGGTCAGGAATTTCTCCAGGTGGGCGGCCAGCCTGATCCAGGCTGGCGGCCATGAAATCTCCAGGTAGACGGACACGTAAAGTCCAGGT